>NZ_JADBEC010000003.1:0-300000 GCF_014873945.1 Rhizobium viscosum
GTATTGAGATGAGCAACACCAGAACCATTCTCGTATCGGGCGCAACCGGCCAGCAGGGCGGCGCCGTCGCCCGCGCGCTCGCTGCACGCGGCCACCGCGTCAAGGGGCTGACGCGCAGACCGGACAGCGATGCCGGCCGGCGGCTCGCCGCCACGGGCGTCGAAGTCGTCGCCGGCGATCTTGATGACAAGGCTTCGGTCGTGCAGGCAGCGAAGGGCGCCGATACGATGTACCTGATGGGCAACAGCTATGAGGCAGGCGTCGAAGCGGAGACGCGCCAAGGCATTGCGGCTGCCGATGCGGCCAGGGAGACCGGTATCGGCCATCTCATCTATGGCTCCGTCGCTGATGCCGACAGGAAGACCGGCATTCCGCATTTCGACAGCAAATATCTGGTCGAGCAGCATATTGCCGGGCTCGGCATTCCCTACACGATCAGCGCACCGGTTGCCTTCATGGAAAATACCGTCGCCCCCTGGTCGATCGGCGGCCTGAAACAGGGCGTCTATGCTGCGGCCCTACCACCGGCCCGCAAGCTGCAGCAGATCGCCATCGACGATATCGGCCATTTCGTCGCCGCCCTTGCCGAGCGGCGCGAGCAGGTCTTCGGTAAACGTTTCGATATTGCCGGCGACGAACTCTCCGGCGAGGAGCAGGCGAAGATTCTCACTGAGGCGATCGGCCGGCCGGTCCGTTTCCAGGAACTGCCGATTGCGGCCATGCGCCAGCAGAGCGAGGATGCGGCGCTGATGTTCGAATGGTTCGACCGCACGGGCTATTCCGCCGATATTGCCGCCTTGCGCCGGGATTTCCCTGAGGTCGGCTGGCACAGCTATGCGGACTGGGCGAAGGGCTTTGATTGGAGCGTGCTCGACAAGGCGTGAGGGGCGCAGGTTTATAGGTGTGACAACCGCAGCTTCCATCATCCTCGGGCTTGTCCCGAGGATCTAATCCTCGTCCTATTCGTAAAGGCGTTGTAGATGCAAGGGACAAGCCCGAGCATGGCGGAGGTGGGGCCGGGTCTGTGCTCACGTGGCAACGTTCTTCTCACCCCTGCGCTGTCGGGAGGCACCGGGGTGATTGCGAAACGGAGAGCGAAGAAGAGACCGCTCTTGACGGCTGCGCGGCGGACGCCAGTTCAATCGTCACTCAAAATGGGGATTCTGGCGGGGGGTCGGTTGCACCGGTTTGATCATTATCTCGTTTTCATTCTGCTCACGCTCGGCGGCGGGCTTCTCATCGGTCTCATCAATCTGCCGGATGAATGGTACCAGTCGCTCTCCAAGCCCTGGTTCACGCCGCCGAACCGGCTGTTCGGCCCGGTCTGGACGATCCTCTACATCCTCATAGGCATTGCGGGTGCGCGGACATATGCGCGCAGCAGGCGCTCGCCCGTCATGACCAGCTGGATCGCCCAGCTCGTCCTGAATTTTGCATGGTCCCCAGCCTTCTTCGGCCTTAGATCCCCGAGCCTGGGGTTGATGATCATCATTCCGCTGCTCTTGCTCATTCTGGCCTTTATCGGACTGTCGTGGAAGCGTGACCTGATATCGGCGGTCCTGTTCATGCCCTATGCCGTTTGGGTGGCTTATGCGACGGCGCTCAATGCTGCCATCGTTGCCTTGAACTGACGGCTTTGCTTGCCGCGCGGCTCGCGCAGTTCTAATGTTGGGGCAGACATTGTCCCGTTTACTTGCCTCTTTTTGGGGGAGACTGCGATGCCGTCGAGTTTCAATGTCGAAAGTGCAGATGGTTATGAGCAACTGATGGGGCGCTGGAGCAGAAGGCTCGCGCCCGGGCTCATCGATTTTGCGGGACTTGCAGATGGAGAAAGCGTTCTCGATGTCGGCTGCGGCACGGGAAGCCTCACCTTCGCGCTGGCGGAACATCCCGGTCTCAAGGCGATCACGGCCATCGATTTTTCGCCTGTCTTCGTCGAGGCCGCAAGCCGGCGCAACACGGACCCGCGCATTACCATCCGGCAGGCCGATGCCTGCGCGCTGCCCTTCGAGGATGGGAGCTTCGACCGCGCACTCTCGCTGCTCGTGCTGCATTTCGTGCCCGAGGCAGACAGGGCGGTGGCGGAGATGCGGCGTGTCGTGCGTCCGGGCGGTGTCGTTGCCGCCGCCGTCTGGGATCATTATGGCGGCATGTCCGGCATGCGCATGATGTGGGATACGGTGGCCATGATCGATGCCAATGCGCGGGCGATGCGCCGTCGCTATTCTTTCCAGCCGATGATGCGGGCGGGGGAAATGAAGGCGAGCTTCGTCGGAAACGGCCTCGTCGATGTCGAGGAGACGTCGCTGACCATTCGCATGGATTACGTCTCGTTTGCCGATTACTGGGACCCGATCGCTGCGGGCGAGGGCCCGCTCGGCAAGTATGTGGCAGGGCTGGATGCGTATACGCGCACGAGGGTCGATATCGCGGTGAGGGATGCCTATGAGGCCGGGGAGCCGGACGGGCCGCGGTCGTTTGCCTCGGTCGCCTGGGCGTGCCGGGGCAGGGTTCCGGGGTGAGCTAGATTTGACGAGGGGGATATCGACAAGTGGCTGGACCTTCGCACATCTCTGGCGTCGCGCGGCATTTTGCCGCCTGGGAACAGCCGGAGTTGTTCACGGCAGAGCCGCGGACCGCTTTCAAGCCGCTGCGCGACCAGATCTGACACGCGCCAAGCCGAGGGCGGCGCCGCGATCAACACATCTGATGATGCGAGCGCCATCGTGGGGGCGTCCTCAACCGCTGTCGTCAACGGATGGCTCTACTCCCGCCGAAAGCCCTGCGATTGGCTCTGTCCACTGCTGCTCTGCGACTGCCCGTCACCGCGATCCGCCGTCATCTTCCGCGCGCTATCCTCAATCGTTTCGCTGCGCCCGGATGCCATCTTCGGCACCCCGGTTTCCTCGGCACCATCGGCGACGGTCCGCTCTTCGACCGTATAGGCGCGCACGCGGGGCGACCCGTTATCGACGTCGCGCCTGCCGATGCGCGGGTTTTCCCCGGCGACCGGACCGGCCTCGTCGGATACGGTCGACGATGCCATAGCACGTTCTGTTGCAGTCCGATCCGGTGCGAAGGCGTCTTCCGTGACGGTCATGTCGCCTTCCGCCGCGCCGTTGCGTTCGTAGCTCGAGACGTCATAGGCCGCGGTCGAGCGCTGAGCTTCCCAGCCTTCGCGGCGCCAATGGTCGGCGCGTTCGTCCATGTCGATCGAGCCTTCGTCGTCAAGGATGTCATGCGCGGTTTCATAGCTTGCATCGTCGACCTGCACGGATACGAGGAAGCCGCCGCGGCGCAGGCCCTCCGCATAGACGGCACGGTCTTCATCGGGGAAGAGCCAGCCCTCCAGCTTCGTCCAGAAACCGGAGCGGTCGTCGCTTGCGACATTGGCGCGGTCACCGTCGGCCTCGTAGCCTGGCATAAGGCGGATCGAACCCGCCGGGATGCCCGCATCCCTCAGACGTTCGACGCTGCGTTCGGCGTCGTCGCGGCTGTCGAAGAAGGCGGTAAGGGTGCTCGTCGCCGTGCCCGTCGCAATGCTCGGCGTGTTCTCATTATGGAGATTTGCCATGTGATCACTCCCTGGCTTTTCGATCGTCATCGATGCGCTTGATGCCATGGCTGCTCCGGCAGCCGGCTTCGGCGCTCTGCAGATGACAACGGGTGCGATTCCGGAAGGTTCCAAGAGGCCGGACGACGCGATCCCGCGTGTCGCCGCGCTCTTCTTCAATCCCTCAACGGAAATGGATTGTGGTGGAAATGGCGAGCCCGGCATCGCCGGAGACGGATATGCTCAAGCACATCGGGCGGTCAAACACTGGATTTCCGGCGGTCACGGTAGGAGCCGAGACTGACGACATTCGGCCCAAAGTCTCTGTCTTGGGGTGCTTCGTCTCTTCCTTGGGGGGCTTCGCCTGGCCGTTCGCCAGCCGGCCGAGCTTCCTTCACCGGCACCTGGATCTGCGCGCGCAGATCCCGGACGCTGCCATAGAGCCGCGCCACCAGCTTGCGGTAATAGTCGACGATTCGCTGATGCTCTTCGCGCGCGATGTATCGCTCCTGAAACCGCTGAACCATGTCGTTCTCACCTTATCGATTACAGCAGGGAAACTTCCCGCAAGGCGAGGCGGTTCCAGTGAGATTCTCGTATGGTTAAGGTTTCGTTGCCGTCCGCTCTTTCCGTCCGCCGAAATCAGTGTCTTCAGGCAATCGGTTGCCGCCCCGCCAGCCCTTCAGGAATGGGCGACGACCCACCATTCCTCACCGCGGCCGCCTGATCGCCCGTACCTTGCCGCTGCCGCCGCCACCGGCGTAAAACAGGTCGGCGCCATCGGCCTCGAGCCCGGAAACGCCGGTTCCCTCGGGCATATCAAGCCGTTCCAGCACGTCGCCGGTCTTGGGGTCGATGCGCCTGATATCGCTCTTGTCGTCCTGCCAGGTGGCGTGCCAAAGCTCGCCGTCCACCCAGGTCACGCCGGTGACATGGCGCTTGGATTCGATGGTGCGCAGGATCTCGCCGGTCTCCGGGTCGATCTGGTGGATGCAGTTTTCGCGGTACTGGCCGACCCAGAGACTGCCTTCGCACCAGGCCATGCCGGAATCGGCGCCTTTGCCGGGGGCGGGGATGGTGGCGACCACGGTGCCGGTCTCGGGATCGATCTTGCGGATCTTGTCCTCGGCGATCTGGAAGATGTAACGCCCGTCGAAAGCGGTGCCGGCATGGGCGGCGACATCGATGGTCGTGAATTCCGCCCCGGTTTCGGGGTCCAGCGCCCGCAGGTTCTCGCCGGCGGCAAACCAGACCCGACGGCCATCATAGGTGACGCCGCCGATATTGCGCGTGCCCTCGAAGGGGCCGTATTCCCTGACGATTTCTGCCTGTGATGTTTTCATGGTGCTCCATCCTCTTTTTGACACCGGATCTTTGCTTTTCGCGCAATTCCGGACGCAAAACCGCTGCACACTTTTGCTGGAATTGCTTTTATTCGCTCGGCAGCGGACCGGGGAGTAACAATGTTGTCGGGAAGCCGACGACCGGCGGCATCATCCAGCGGCGTGCTCTCCCGTTGCCGAAAAACTGCACCTTGCCGGCCGCTTCAAGCGCGTCAAGCGCTCGCTGCACCGTACGCGAGCTCAAGCTCAACGCAATTGCGAGCGCCGTGCTGGACCAAGATTCGCCGTCGGCGAGAAGCGCCAGCAGGAAGGCGTGCTCCTCCTCGACCGGCGGGGCGAGCACCACGACTTTACGCCCGTCATGCGGCATGAGCGCAAAGCCGTGGCTTGTCGCCTTCACCTCGGCAAGATTGGCAAGGGCGCCACGCAGCCGGCCGATCTCGACGCGCAGCCGCGCCCGGTGGGATTCATCGGCATGGCGGGCGCGGAAGGCTCGGGCAAGCAGGATCGAACGGATGACATCGGAGGGCGCAGCCTCGGCGAGCGTGCGGGCGAGCGCAAACAGCACCGGGCGGCTTGCGAGCGGCACGATCTCGCTGCCCGCGCGCACCACGTTGCGGCAGGCATCGATGACGAGCGTATCGGAGGCAAGCAGCGCCTCGACCTCACCGAGCTGCAGCAGGCGTTCCCTGCCGTCATCGATCAGCCGGGCGGCAGGCGCTTCCAGAACCTTTGCCGCATCGCACACTTCGACCGCGAGCGCCGGTATATCGGCTTTCCGCGCCGCTTCGGTCGCCCTTGCCAACGCAGCGCGCGCCGGCTCCGTCCGCACCCGGCGGATTGCGACGCCGGCGACGGCAAGTTCATGGCCGGCGCGGGCGGCAGGCGGCAGCGGCGAGGGGTCGAGATCGGCGAGCAGCTTTTCGGCTGCATCGAGATGGCCGATCAGCAGCAGGCGGCGGATCTGCAGGTTGCGGGCATGGGCGGCGTTGACGCGGTCGCCACGCCTTTCGAGCGCTAGGCGCGCGCCTTCCAGCGCCTTTTCCGGCCAGGTAAGATCCCGAGAGACGAGGGCAATTTCGGCCTCCGCGACGATGCAGCGGGCGCGGGCCACGGCCTCGCGCGGGCCGAATGCCTGGGCAGCGCTCTTCAGCAGTGCCTTGGCGCGCGTGAGATCGCCGAGCTGGGCCATCGCGATGCCCCGCAGCGCCAGCGCCGGCGGGTCGTCGCGCAGCGCCACGCGCTTCATTGCGCCCACCGCATCTCCCACGGCCAGCGCCTGTGCGGCAGCTGTTATCAGCGAGTCCATCGGAATCCCGTCACACTTGTAACTCCCACCCCTCGGGCAACAAGACCTAGTTTATTCCCCATCGGCAGGCAACGGCCCGCCGTCTGATACGTTTCAACGCAATGAGAGGAGAAGACCCATGATGATGCACAAAACCGGAACACGGGCGGAATGGCTGCAAGCGAGGCTGGCGCTGCTCGAAGAGGAAAAGGCGCTGACGCGCCGCAGCGACGAGATCGCGGCCAAGCGTCAGGATCTGCCCTGGGTGAAGATCGAGAAGGACTACCAGCTGGAGACGGAAGCCGGCATCGTGCCGCTTGCCGCGCTCTTCAAGGGTCGTTCGCAGCTTCTCGTCTACCATTTCATGTTCGGCCCCGACTATACGGCGGGCTGCCCTTCCTGCTCGTCGATCGCCGATGGCTTCAACGGCGTCTTCGTGCATCTGGAAAACCACGATGTGGCTTTCAGCGCCGTCTCCCGCGCGCCGCTCGCCAAGCTTCTGGAGTTCAAGCGCCGCATGGGCTGGACCTTCGACTGGGCCTCATCATCAGGCAGCGATTTCAACCGTGATTTCAATGTCTGGTTCACACCGGAGGAACAGCAGAGCGGCGGCATCGAATACAATTACCGCCGCGAACCGCCGATTCCTGATGTACTGCAGAAGCAGAGCCCGAGCGGCGAACAAGGCCCGGCGGACCTGATCGCCTCGATGACCGGCACCGACATCAACACTTTCGCCCGCGAGCGGCCTGGCCTCAGCGCCTTTATCATGCGGGACGGCGATATCTACCACACCTATTCCTCCTATGCCCGCGGGCTGGATGGCGTGTGGGGCATGTATCAGTGGCTCGACCGCGCGCCGCTCGGCCGCAATGAAGAAGGCGTCTGGTGGCGCCACCACGACCGCTACGGGGCAGGGCAATGAGCACGCGTTCGAAGATGGGGGCCGGCAATAGCGCCGGCCCGCTTCTGCCCGGTATCGCGCGGTGGCTGTCGCTTGCGGCGGCACCCACCTTTGCCGTGATGGCGGTTCTCTCGGCGAGCGAGCCGGCGGCAGACATGATCTGCTCGATGGGCGGGATGCCGATGCATGGCGCATCGGTCTTCAGCGGCATGATGGCGATGTATGGGCTGATGAGCCTGTTTCATGTCGGCCCGTGGCTCAGGTGGATGGGCGGAGAAGGTAGCTTTCGTCGTTAGTAGGGCGGCGGAGGCTGGAATGTTTCTGAGATAAATTTGACCTGCCGTTGAACATTGCCTGCCTGCACGAAAAAGTCGTATGGAAATCTAATCGACAGCAGCATTTGGAGCGCGAGTTGCGGATATTTACGATCGCATGCGGAATGCTGGCAGCAATTCCGGCTTTCGGTCAGGATCAGAAACTGGACCCATCTTGCGCTGAGTTGAATGATGCCTTTGCCGCGACGCGATCGACCGCTATGTACAGCGAGAAGCTCTACGACATTGATGCGAATGGCGAGCGCAAACTCCAGTTCGAGCACCGGTTCAATCCGGACACGGAGTATCACAAGCGGCTGGAAGCGGCGGGTTGGGAGCGTTATCCCCGCGTGAATTGGGCTCTCGCCGACGAAGGCGGCCCGAAATACACGTCCTGCGCATTCATCGCGGAAGAGCGCGAGGGCGGCGTGCCAGTCCGGCACTACAGCGGCACGTGGCGCCAGAAAGCCCTACAAGCCGATACGGACATCTGGTTCCGTGCCGATGACAAGCGGTTTGTCCGGGTCGAGAGGCGCTTCAGGGATGTGGAGCACGCAAAGTCGGCGTTTGGATTGACCAGCGGCACCGTTCTGGAAGTCTTCGATTATGATCCGCTCGCGAGTGCTGCGCCTGATGGACCTTTCGAGGACGAAAACTGGATTTCAAGAACTTGGAATGGGATCGCGAGCGGCCTTCCGGGCGGTAACGACGATCCAACGGAGAAGTAGATCTGGCTTCTGGTTGCCTGTTTGCACAATCCCCCAATCGCGCCGATGTGATGGAACCCGGTCAGCAATCCTGACGTTTCCGCCACGCTGTCCCCCCACAGCAAGCCCACCCCGACACCCCTTCCGACGGCACCCGGATTGCCCCGCTTCGCCGCCGCTTTCGGACGGAGAAACACATATGTCCGCATTGGCAAGTCTGCGCGCGCTCACGCCGCAGCAGCGCAACACCGTGATCGCCAGCTATCTCGGCTGGACGCTCGACGCTTTCGATTTTTTCATCCTTGTCTTCGTTCTCAAATATATCGCCGAGGAGTTCCATACCGACGTTCCCGCGGTGTCCGTGGCGATCTTCCTGACCCTTGCCATGCGGGCGCTCGGCGCCCTGATCTTCGGGCTGGCGGCAGACCGTTACGGGCGGCGCATCACGCTGATGGTGGATGTGCTGCTCTATTCGCTCTTCGACTTCCTCACCGGTTTTTCGACCGGGCTCACCATGTTCCTGGTGCTACGCGCGCTTTACGGCATCGCCATGGGCGGGGAGTGGGGCGTCGGCGCCTCGCTCGTCATGGAGACGGTGCCGGAGGAAAGCCGCGGCATCGTCTCGGGCATCCTGCAGGCGGGTTATCCCTCCGGCTATCTGATCGCCTCGCTGCTGTTCTTCCTGCTCTTTCCGGTCATCGGCTGGCGCGGCATGTTCTTCGTCGGCGTGGCTCCGGCGCTGCTCGTGCTCTATATCCGCCGCAATGTTCAGGAGAGCCCGGCCTTCGTGAAACGTCAGCAGCAGGGGCGCCGGTCATTCCTCACCGTGTTGCGCGAAAACATTCCGCTCTTCATCTGGGCGGTGCTCCTGATGACCGCCTTCAACTTCTTCAGCCACGGCACCCAGGATATCTACCCGACCTTCCTCGAAAGCCAGCGCAACTATTCGAGCTATACGGTCGGCGCGATCGCCATCGTCTATAATATCGGAGCCATCCTTGGCGGGTTGTTCTTCGGAGCTTTGTCGCAGCGCATCGGCCGCAAGCGGGCAATTGTCATCGCCGCGCTGATCGCCGTACCCGTGGCGCCACTCTGGGCTTACGGCTCCGGACCGGTGCTGCTCGCGATCGGCGCCTTCCTGATGCAGTTCTTCGTGCAGGGCGCCTGGGGCATCGTGCCCGTGCATCTCAACGAGCTTTCGCCTGACGAAGTGCGCGGCACATTCCCCGGCTTCGCCTACCAGCTCGGCAATCTGCTGGCCTCGGGCAATGCGACGATGCAGGCCGACCTCGCTGCCCATTGGAACGGCGACTACGCCTATGCGTTGGTCATAGTGGCAGTGATCGTCGCTGTCGTCGTAGCAGTGCTTACGGGCCTCGGCTACGAGAAGAAGGATGTGCGCTTCGGCACGGAGGAGGCCGAGGAGCCGCGTGGCGCGATGCGAATATAGCGCTGCCTGCGGCCATGAAGGCCGGCGGCGAAAGCTGCCGGCCTTTCCTTGTGGTCACCCCTGCAGGCTCCCGGCTGTTGCATAATGCCTAGTTCTTGTAGGAATTTCTGATCCCGGCCGGTTTCTCCTTTTTTAAGATCATTGTCCTAGCGTCTCCGAAGCGCCGGTTCTGTATTGCGTCCCGCCGCGAGGGATCATGGATAGTAATTTCGCCTTCCTGCTGCCGGTCATGATGCTGATTTTCGGCTGCACCTTCCTGATCGTCGCCCGGTTCGGGTCGCGGGAAGCGAAGTTGTGGGGGCCGGGCTATCTTTTTGCCGCGGCCGCGTTTTCCGTTCCGCTTTTCGACAGCCTGCTCGAAGAGCGCACCGCCTCTGCCATTGCCGATGCGTTGTTCCTTCTGACCTTCATTTTCTATTCCGGCGCCGTGCTTGCCCGTTTCAAACGGCCCTCCTATTTGCGGCTGCGTCTTGCCTTTGCCGGGGTGATGTATGCGGGCATGCTCTATGCGGCGCTGGTGGCCGTCAGCATTCCGGCAGAGTTCCTGCTGAATGATGTTGCCTGCGTGGCGCTGCTCGGCTTTGCCGTTGCCGTCAGTCTGCGGCACATGCGCCATGCGGCCGACAAGCTGCTGCTTGTCGTCTCCGGTCTCGTCATTGCCGATATCGTCATCCGCAATGCGGTCTTCGTCTTCATCGTGCCATCCTATGGCGGCCACGAGGATTTCATCTCGTCGCAATATGCCTTCAGCATGCAGGCGGCGGCTTCCATCCTGACACTGATGTTTGCGCTTTCAGCACTTGCGGCAACGACGCTCGATACGATCGCCGCGCATCGCAATGCTGCAGAGCGCGATCCGATGACCGGCATGCTGAATCGGCGCGGCTTCGACCGCATGGTCGAGGAACGCAAAGGGGCGCAAGGCGCCGTCATCATCTGCGACATCGACAATTTCAAATGGGTGAACGACACGTTTGGTCACGGACGCGGCGATGAAGTGATCCGCGCCTTTGCCGAGATGCTGCAGGCGCGGATGCCGGAAGGCGGCTTTGCAGCGCGGTTCGGCGGCGAAGAATTCGTGATCTTCCTGCCGGCAACGTCGCCGGCTTCGGCGGCCGATTTCGCCAACCGGGTGCGGCTTGCCTTTGCCGCTGTCGACCGCAAGCCGATCGGGTCCGACGGCGGGATCACCGCAAGCTTCGGCGTTGCCGGCGCCAATCCGGCCGATCATTCCCTCTATGAGCAGATCGCGCGCGCCGACAAGGCGCTCTATGCCGCCAAGGAGGCGGGGCGCAACAAGGTGATGGTCGAGGGCGAGCCGCCGCGCGACATGTCCAGCCCGCGAGTGGTCTCGGTCAACAGGGGCTGCTGAGCGATTGGCCCTGCTTCTGCCGGTCAGGCGAGCGAGGTGATCACGCTGATCGGGTTGGCTTTGATTGCAATTGGCGCGTCGTTCATCTCCGGGATGGGTGAATCGGGATGTCCGCCCTGGCGGCTGGGATTTGTCGCGGCCGCCGTCACCAGACGATGACGACAGGTTCGACTTCCAGGTCTGCCGTTTCACAGGCTTTGACAAAGTCGACCACGCAATAGAGCCTTGGGTCGCGCTCGTCGGCATCCACGCAAATCCGGTCCCTGTAGGTTTTGAGCGAGGGAAGCAGTGTTCGCGCTTCAGGGGGCCAGATCAGGATGTGATCGTTTGCGCGTTCCAGCGATTCCAATATGCCCGCCAGCACTTCTTTCGCATCGGCGTTGCCACCATGAGCGACCGCTTCCTCCAGAACGGTTTCGAAAGCGGTTGCCGACTTGTCCTCACCATGGAACGATCCGCAGAAGATGTTGACGCCGCCCATTCTCACATCCGTCGATTTTGAACCCTCGTATTAATAACAGCGGTATCAAGGACGGACAAGTTGGAAAATGCGGCAGTGCAACACAGCTATCTCAACGATTTCAATAGATTACAAATCGTCCATGTCGGAAAAACGCCGCATTTCCTACACCTTGCCGTCGCAATTGGCTGAGACCCTGTCACTATCTGGTGATGAGGAGGTGAGCGGTCATGAGCCTGTCTTTTCCGACGATGGCGGCGATCCGTTTCGGTTACGGGCTGCGGCCGGGCGTGGCCCCGCCGCAGACGAAGGATGATCTGATCGGACAGGTGACGCTCGTCGCAAACGGCGTGCCGGGCTTTCCCGTCGGCGGCATCGAGGCCCGGCATACTGCGATCCTCGATCTGCAGGACAGGCTGAAACAAATCCGGCAGGCCGATGGCGACGATCTCACCCGCCGGCAGCAGCGTCGGCTTCTCCAGCGCCGGGCGCAGGTGCTTTTCCAGATGGATGCCAATGCGCGCCTGATGCAGGCGGTGCTTTCGCCCGACGGGTTCAACGAGCGGCTGGCGACATTCTGGACCAATCATTTCTCCACGAGTGCTGCGAAAAGCCTGCCGATGCGCCTGATCGTGCCGCTTTACGAGGCGGAGGCGATCCGGCCCTATATGGGAGCCAAGTTTGCGACGCTGCTGCGCAGCGCCACCGAGCATCCCTCCATGCTGATCTATCTCGATCAGGCGCAGTCGCTGGGGCCGGATTCCAAGGGCGGCATGCAACGTAACAAGGGACTGAACGAAAATCTCGGCCGCGAGCTTCTGGAGTTGCATACGCTCGGGGCGGGCAGTGGTTATACGCAGGCCGATGTGCGCTCGGCGGCGATGGTGCTGACCGGACTGACCGTCGACCAGCAGGCGATGGAGACGGCTTTTCGTCCGCAGATTTCTGAGCCCGGCGCACATGAGGTGCTTGGGGTCAGCTATGGCGGGGCCAAGCGCACGCGCAAGGATTATCTCGCGATGCTTGACGATCTCGCGGTCAATCCAAAGACGGCCGCGCATATCAGCCGCAAGCTCGCGGTGCATTTCATCTCGGACCAGCCGCCGCAGGAGATGATCGAGGCCATGAGCGAGGCGTGGAAGAAGACGGATGGGGATCTGACCGCCGTCTACCGCGCCATGCTCGACCATCCGGCCGCCTGGCGGGATGAAGGTGCCAAGGCGCGCCAGCCTTTCGATTTTATCGTCACCGGTTTGCGGGCGCTGAACAGCGGTTCGGGGGCAGGCGATGTCGCTGCCTTCATGCAGGCCTATCAGCAGGACGATGCCGACAACGACGAGATGATGGCGATGCCGAAGAAGGATGCAGCGCCCGCTGCCGACGGGCAGGCGATGATGCAGGCGCCGCCAAGCCCTGAGGACGAGGCGCGCATCAAGCGGCGTAAGGCGTTCCAGATGGCCCGCGCGCTCGGGCAGGGCGCTCTTCGCCGCATGGGCCAGCCGACATGGCTGCCGCCGAGCCCGGCCGGATTCGAAGAGAGTTTTTCCGCCTGGATCACCGCAAGCCAGCTTTCCGAGCGGCTGTCATGGGCGCGTCGTGCCAGCGCTCAGTTCGCTGGGGATGTCGATCCGCGGGACTTCCTGAAGGCGACACTCGCCGATGCCGCCCGCGATGAGACGATCCGCGTCGTTTCGCAGGCACCGAACAGGGTGAGCGGCCTGACTTTGGTTCTTGCCTCCCCCGAATTCAACCGGCGATAGAGAATCCCCGTTTTCTTCCGAAATACGGACATTCTCTATCTCTCTATTTCACGCAGTTCCGGACGCAAAACCGCTACTCACTTTTGCTGGAATTGCTTTTAGGAGCCTGTCATGACGGAGTTTACGCTTTCCCGCCGCGGTTTTCTGACCTCCGCCTGCTGTCTCGCAGCAGCACCGATCTTTACGCCGGTGACCTTCGCGGCCATGCCCGGCGACAAGCGCTTCGTGACGATCGTGCTGCGTGGGGCGATGGACGGGCTTGATCTCGTTCAGCCCTATGGCGATGCCGGCTTTGCCGCACTTCGCCCGACGTTGTCGCTGACGCCGGACAAGGGGCTCATTGATCTCGACGGACATTTCGGGCTCAATCCAGCAGCGGCCGATCTCATGCCGCTGTGGAAGGCGAAAGAACTTGCCTTCGTGCATGCGGTCTCCACGCCCTATCGCGACCAGCGCAGCCATTTCGATGGGCAGGACATGCTGGAATCCGGCGGCGAGCATGTGGCCGAGGAGAAGACCGGCTGGCTCAACCGGGCGCTTGCCGTCATCCCGCGTTCGGATGCCAGGAAGGCGATCGACGTCAACACCTCCACCGAACTGATCCTGACCGGGCCGAACAATGTCGATGTCTGGGCATCGGATTCCAATCTCGGACCGGCCAAGGACGAGATGCAGTTCCTGATGCGGCTCTATGCCGGCGATCCGGCTTTCGCCAAGGCGATGGACGAGGCGATGCGGGCAAACAGCGCCTCCATGATGGCGGAACCTTCCGGCCAGCGCGGCGAGAAGATCACCGATGTCGCGGCCCTTGCCGGTAACATGCTGAAGGGCGATTACCGCATCGCCAGCTTCTCGATAACAGGCTGGGATACGCATGTCGGCCAGCTCGCCCAGTTCAAGCGGCCGGTGCAGGATCTGGCACAGGCGATCACGACGCTGAAAGCCACGATGGGCGCCGATCTCTGGTCGAAGACGGTGGTGCTCGCCATGACGGAATTCGGTCGCACGGTACGGGAGAATGGTTCTGGCGGGACGGATCACGGCACGGGTGGCTGTGCGGTACTGGCGGGTGGCGCGATCGATGGCGGGCGTATTCTCGGCAGGTGGCCGGGGCTTGCCGATGGTGCGCTGCTGGATGATCGCGACCTGATGCCGACGGCAGATGTGCGGGAGCTGGCGGCGGCAATGCTTTATCGGCAGTTCGATGTGTCGGCGGAAGATCTGACGGGGAAGATTTTTCCGGGGTTGAGTTTCGACGAAGGATCACAGTTCCTGCGCGCTTGAGGCGAGGGCTTTTGGTGGCACGACGGGCCACCCCAACCTCCCTCATTCCTGTGCTTGTCACAGGAATCCAGCCAGCTTGCGTCCGTAAGCTGAAAGGACCCTGTTGCACGGAGATCAATTCGGAACTGGATATTCCGTTGTATCTGGCAGGTTGTTGGCGTGGCTGAAGAGGCGAGAGTCTCCCGCCGCGTGGACACGCGGCCGCTGGATTCCTGTGACAAGCACAGGAATGAGGGAGGCGGGCGCTTTCTCTCAAACCGGAGCGCAAGCTGGAGGAAGGTGTACCAATCCTCTCAGATCGCATGGGCAAGCCGAAAGCCGACGCCAATCAGGCCTCGTCCTCCGTACCGCCATTGAGCTGCAAGCCGTTCAGGACGGAAAGAATGCTCTGCCAGCTCTGATAACCCGAAGTCGGGTCGCCGGCACGGCCCTGCGATTCGATCTGGTCCATCTCATTGTTGGCAATGCCGATGAAATCCTGCGAGGTGCTGTCATAGGCGGAGCTTTCAGCATCCGAGAGCGGCAGCAGTGTGCCGTCGGGGCCGATCTTGCCGAAGGGGCGGCCGGAGAGCTGTAACTGCAGGACCTGGGCGAGATCCAGCTCGCCGGAATCATAGAGATCGCCTGAGAGTTCGCGCATTTCGGCCGGCGTCATGTGGCTGAAATCGTAGGAGCCGCCGTCTTCCTCGCCCGACGTGTCCTCGCCGATGGACTGGTCGAAATCATCGAGGCTTGCGGCAAAGTCCGAGCCAGCGGTGGCGCCTTTCTTCTGGGTTGAAAAGGCGGAATAGCTTGGTAGGCTTCCATCGATACGCATTGACAGTCTCCAGTCTGGTTCATCCTGACGGGGCGGACAATGCTTGCCTGTACTTGCGCGAAGCTGGTCTTTGGTGCTGCGAATTTTCGTATTGTTGGGAGTTGCTGTGCAGGACCGGCTCTTCTGCTAATTGCTGATGAAGAAGTCGCGGTCCTTGTAATCGATCTCAACCCAGTCGAGCCCTTCGGCCTCTTTTGGCAGAGCAATTGCGAAAGTTACGCCGTCCTGCGTGAAGATCTTCAAGCCCCGTAGCCTGTCCGTCAGCTGTGCGCCCAAAATGAAGTGCGGACCGCGTCTGGTAATCTCGCCCGTCATTTCATTGTGCAACACGCTGGAAAATACCCAACTGACTGTCGGTATCATTTCTTTGTCTCGTTCGCTTCGAGCCATATATGCGCCGAAGGTGCGGACTTCGTGTAGAGCACTTCGGGTAAGATGGACTTTCACGTTGCGATGCTCCTGATACGTGCCGGCGACGATGGCAGTATAATTCAGCGTTGCGGCCGTTTGATACGCAATCAATGTGCGTAGGGTCGGGTTGGTCGTCGGATGACCTCGTAAATTCGACGCTGCGGTTTTTGCGGGCCGGTACGCCAACCTCCCTCATTCCTGTGCTTGTCACAGGAATCCAGCCGGCTGCGTCTGCAAGCCGAAAGGACTCATTAAAACAACACCATGAAAGGGACTGCCTCAAAGGCAAGAGTCTCCCGCCGCGTGGACACGCGGCTGCTGGATTCCTGTGACAAGCACAGGAATGAGGGAGGAGAGGGACGCGCCTCCTCAAAAGTCCTTCCCTCAAATCACATCATAAAGCCTGAAAATCCATGTGATCTGGTAAATCAATCCCGCCGTCACGAACACCGCATGAAACCGCCTGTTCGCCGTCCATGCCGCAACCACACACAGCACAATATAGACGGCGTTCCGCAACGGATATTCCCATCCGAGCGCCGCGAGATAGGCTTTCCCCTTCAACAGCGTATCGAGAAAATCAACCACATAGGTCACGGCCAGCATGCCGAAAAACCATCTTCGCCGGGAGATGAAATATTCCTCGTAGCCGCCGTAATCCTCGATCGTCGTTGGGAAGATCAGCACGCAGAGGAAAAAGAACAGGCAGCAGAAGCTGATGAGGAAGAGGTAGACGCCGAAGGAGATGACGGCGAGCGACTGGAGGCGATATTCCCACCACCAGAAATGGATAATGAACAGGAACATCGAGGCGACCCAGCCGAGATGCACCCAATAGACCCTGAATTTGCCGGGCGACTGCACGATACCGCCGAGGCCGGTCAGCAGGCGGGCGAGCGAGAGCCCGATCACCATCGACATCACGGTGCGGATGTAGACATAGACCTCCGGTGTCGCGACCGCCTGCATCGTCTCACTCCTGGGGGACGAGCTTGGGTTTGCCGTCTTCGTCGAGTGCGACCATGATGAAGGTACCGGCGGTAACCTTTTCCTGCTGATTGTAGCGCGAGCGATGCGCCCAGGCCTCTACGCGCAGTGTGATCGAAGTGCGGCCGACACGCTCGATATCGGTATAGACCGACAGCGTATCGCCGATCTTGACCGGCAGCTCGAAGGCCATTTCCTTGACGGCGGCCGTGACGACGCGCCCCCTGGCGCGCTCGGCGGCGCGAATGCCGCTCGCCAGGTCCATCTGCGCCATGACCCAGCCGCCGAAGATATCGCCGGCCGGATTGGCATCTCCCGGCATGGCAAGCGTACGCAAAGTGAGTTCGCCTGTCGGCTTGGCATTGGTCATCAAGGGCTCCCATCTCGCCGGTGATTCATTTGGAATCACCCTAATGCAAAGGCCAAGCGGTCCGGAAGCCCGTAAAAACACCGGCTTCCGCAATGCCCCTAAAAAATAGCGGTCCGTCGCGGAGAAATCCTGAATATCGAAATTCTGTTCCGATTCAAATACTTGCCATCTCAACAAGCGTCGCGCGCCCGATTGCCTCACGTAACGTTATTTCATAGTATTCTAATAAAGCTTTACCGTCCGGTAAGCGGCTCATATCAGTATCTGCTGATTGTCACACACGAGAGCCGCCGGAACCCCATGCGCAACATCAGGATTTCAACCCGCCTCTACAGTCTCGTCGCCTTCGCGCTCGCCGTGCTGGCCGCAACGATGATCTTCTTCCTCAACTATTCCTATCGGGAGCTGGAAGCCGAGCGCAAAGCCGGCCTGGCGCAGATGGATGCCACGGCGCTTGCGATCTTCGACAAGTACTACAAGCTGGAGCAGGCAGGCACGATGACCCGCGAGCAGGCGCAGGCGGCGGCCAAGGACGTGATTGCCGCCATGCGCTATGGCGGCGGAACCGGCTATTTCTGGATCAACGACATGCATCCCACCATGGTGATGCATCCGGTCAAGCCTGAGCTCAACGGCACGGATCTTTCGCAGAACAAGGACCCGAACGGGAAATTCCTGTTCGTCGAATTCGTCAATACGGTGAAGGCGAGCGGGCAGGGCTTCGTCGATTACTACTGGCCGAAGCCGGGCGCGGACCAGCCTGTGCTGAAATATTCGCATGTGGCGGGCTTTGCGCCCTGGGGCTGGATCGTCGGCACAGGTGTCTATGCGGACGACCTTGCAGCGCTCTATTATCAGAATGCGATCTGGACGACCGTGGTCGGTCTCATCGGCGCGCTCGCTACCATTGCCATCGCCTATGCGATCGTGCGCAGCGTGACGGCGCCGGTTGCGCGCCTGAAGGCGGCGATGAATGCGATTGCCGATGAGAATGCCTCGGTTGATATCACGGATGCCGATCGGCGCGACGAGATCGGCCAGATGGCGAAATCGCTGATCGTGCTGCGTGATTCCGTTGCAGAGCGGGCAGAACTCCGCATTCGCGAAGACGAGCGCCAGCAGGAGATCGAAAGCGAACGGCGCGGCAACGAGGCGAGCCTGCGCTCGTCCTCCGAACGCCAGACGGCGGCGATGCACGCGCTCGGCGCCGGGCTGGAGCGGCTTGCGGCCGGTGATCTGACGGTTGCGATCGACGATATCGGCCAGGATTATGCCAAGCTCCGTTCCGACTTCAACGCGGCGGTCGATGCGCTCAACGGCGTCATCCATGCGATTGCGGAATCGAGCCATGTCGTCAATGACAGCGCCCGCGATATCAGCCAGGCGACCGGCAATCTTTCCAAGCGCACCGAGCAGCAGGCTGCAGCGCTCGAAGAGACGGCAGCGGCGCTCGACGAAATCACCGCCACGGTTCGCACCGCCTCCGAGCGCGCCAACGAGGCGCGCAGCATGGTGGCGGAGACGAAGACGAGTGCCGGCAAGTCCGGCGAGATCGTCCGCAATGCCGTCTCGGCCATGAGCCGCATCGAGGATAGTTCGAGCCGCATCAACCAGATCATCGGCGTGATCGACGAAATCGCCTTCCAGACGAACCTCCTGGCGCTCAACGCCGGCGTGGAAGCGGCGCGTGCAGGCGAAGCCGGCCGCGGTTTTGCTGTCGTGGCACAAGAGGTGCGTGAGCTTGCCCAACGCTCGGCAAATGCGGCCAAGGAGATCAAGACGCTGATTTCGAGTTCGGCAGCCGAAGTCGAAGGCGGCGTGGCGCTGGTGCGCTCCACGGGCGATGCGCTGGTCGAGATCGAGGCGCTGGTGAACCGCGTCAATGCCCATGTCGACTCGATTGCGACGGCGGCCCGCGAACAGGCAACCGGGCTGCATGAGATCAACACCTCGGTCAACCACATGGACCAGATGACCCAGCAGAACGCCGCGATGGTCGAGGAGACGACGGCCGCCAGCCAGACGCTGGCGGAAGAGAGCCAGCAGCTGCGGGCGCTGCTGTCGAAATTCCAGCTGCGCGGCCAGGCCGGGCAGGGTGCACGATACGGCCGGGCTGCTTGATAGGCTGGTAACGATCTGACGAGAAAGGGCCGTGGCATTGCAGCCGCGGCCCTTTGTTTTTCCTCCGAAGGCAAATCAGGCCTGGCAGCAAGCGTCAGCCAATACCGTGTTGCTTCAAGAGCGCCTGCTCGTCGCCCGAAACCCAGCCGAAGACTTTCGCTTCCCCATCCAGAACCTGCACGAGGTAATGGACATCGAAGTCGATTTTCGTGTCCGGCTCGCTCTTGCGGGCATAAGTCGCCGTCCAGGCGACATGCGCCACGCAATGGCTCTCATCGATTGGCGAGAGGCGAACATGCCGAAGTGTCATCTCCTTCGTGCCAATGGCGCGATAGTGCTCATAACCCTGCGACATCATCCGCTTGAGCTCATCGTCATTCTTGCCCGACATGACCCCGGCGGGCGATGCGGCGATGATATCTGAGGCATAGAGGGTGGCGACCTCATCCATATCGGCTCTGCCGGCGAGGGCCTGCCGGAAAAGGCGTTCATAGCGCTCGAACAGTTTGCTTACCGCTGCTTCCATCCGCTGCTTTCCAGAGTAAAAGGACCGGGCTGCTGGTGCAGTAGTTATGGTGCTGGCTTGAGATGCCAATAGGTCCGAAAGCAACGATCAGCATTTGCCGGATCGTCAGAGCTCAATCGGCAATCAGTTGCGAGGCTATAGCCGGGCCGGCGTGCCCTGGTGGAAGAGCATCTGCCATCGCCGTCCATCGTGTTTCCAGATGGAGCTGCGCAGCACATGCCGCTCTGATCCATTAGCCTGCGTGCGCCAGGTACGATAGGTCAGCAGGGCGGCATCGGCCGAAATCGGCGTCAAGGCATAGTCGCCGGAATGCAGTTCGCCGTTGTCGGCGCTGTCGTCTTCCTGCAGCAGAAGCCCGATCATAACGTCGCGGCGATAAACCGTCCCGGATGCGCCGAATTCGCCAAAGCCATCTGCCAGCAGGTCTTCGAGAGCTTCGCGGGAGCGACGTATCTCCGGGTGATGCAGGGACTCTTCAAGCGTGCGGAGGTCTTCCATGCGGATCTCGGGTGGGATCATCGGGTCTGCTTCTCGAAGTTTGCCGGAAAGTTATAGCAAGCCGGCTCATGGCAACAGCTCGCAGGTGTGGTGGATACGCTTTAGCCCCGCGGTGTAGAGATACCTCTCTAACGAGTGCCGACGCTCCCTGTCAGTCATTCTCCACACGTAAAGCTTTCATTCACCGTTTTTAATTAAATTTGAATCGAGGTTTTCCGATCACAGGCCGCATGCGGAAGCGATAAGTATGGCGTTTCTTTCCCTTCTCCGGCGTACCGCCCTGCCAGTCCTGCTTTCTACGGCGTTGACGACCTGTTCGGTCAGCGATGGGCTGGTGCCGCCTGAGAATGTCGATAGCAGCACGCGCGTCAGTTCGATCACGCCGGCGCGGGGCGGGGCCATGCGCATGGCCCCGGTTCAGAGCCAGCAACCCTATCCCGTCGCCAGCGCGCCCGTCGGCAATACGCAGGGGCAGATCGATTATCTCGATACACCAAACCTTGCCGGAACGGGCCAGCAAATGCGCGCGCCGGCACAGCAATCGGCGCCCATGGCCGTGCCGCAGCAAGGGCAGCGGCGCCTGCCAATGATCGATAGCGATGAAGCCCTGGCACAACAGAGCCAGCAACCGGCATCCAGCGGCAACTGGGGTGGCGTGCAGCCGCTCGCCATTCCCCAGGGCGGCGTCAACATGGACGAGGAGCTCGGTGCCGGGCCGGGCAATCAGCCGGTCGTCGGCCTGGCGCAGGAGCAACAACAGCAGATCGCCGAGGGCAATACCACCGAACCTGTCGTCGACGGTATCGGCACGGAAAGTCCCACGCAGATCAATCAGCGGAACATGCCGCAACCGGTCGCGGCCAGCCAGATGAGCCGCGCGCCGGTGCGTACCGCTCGGGACAATGGTGCCCAGACCTGGAGCGACGGCAGCCCGGTTATGGCGCCGACACGCGTGCCGGAAGAGGACGAGCCGGAAGAGGTCGCCATGCTGCGGCCGAACAATCCCATGATGAGCGAGTCGGCAGCCCCGATCGATCCCGGCGCCATGCCTGCCTCGGAGATCTCCTGCCGGCGCGAGCTGAAGCGCATGGGCGTCATCTTCGAGGATCGCCCGCCGATCTCCAACGGGCCGGCCTGCCAGGTGCCATATCCGGTGTCGCTGAAGGGCCTCTCCGGCAATATCGGCGTCAAGCCGGCGGTGATCCTGAACTGCCAGGTGACACTCGCCTTCGCCAAATGGGTGAAGAACGAGCTCGCACCATCGGCCCGCTTCCGTTACTGGACCGGCATTCAGACCATCGAGCCGCTCGGCGGCTATTCCTGCCGGCGCATGAACAACAGCCGTCAGAGATACAATCCGATTTCAGAGCATGCGAAGGGCAATGCCATCGATGTCGGCAAGTTCGTGCTGAAGAACGGCCACAAGATCGACGTGCGCAAGAAGGGGCTGTTCTCCTTTCGCGAAGGGCGCCTCCTGAAGGCCGTGCGCAGCGACAGCTGCAATTATTTCACGACGGTGCTCGGCCCGGGCTACAATCCCGAACACTGGAACCATTTCCACTTCGATCTCATGTCGCGCAGGGGCGGAAGAGCTGTTTGCAAGTAGGCGGAGATCACGGGAATGCCTGCGTCACCTCGATCATGCCGACGATGGCGGCGTTGAAGCTGTCCATCTCTTCGGCCGGTATCCAATATTCGAGATGCGCCCGGCCGCGGGCTTCCACCGCCCGCAATATCTAACAATATTTGTTAGATTTTGCGAGGTGTGCTATAGAGTTGGAAAATGAAGGCTACGAACATGCGCACCCTCACTATATCCCTCACGCCGCATCAGGCGTCCATGTTGGAAAACGCCGTCGAAAGTGGCGGCTATGCCTCCAACAGCGAAATCGTGCGCGATGCGCTGCGCCTATGGGAGCAGCGGGAGGAAGTCCGGCAGATGGAGCTGGCACGCCTAAAAAAAGCTTACGACGAAGGCATGGCGAGTGGCGAGGGGCGTAGCGTCACTGCCGACACGCTTCTGGCGGAGCTGAAGGCGGAAGCGCGCAAGCGTGGCTAAATACATTCTCAGCCCGCGCGCCGAAGAAGATCTGCGCGACATCTGGCGTGCCATTGCGCCCGACAACGAGCGCGCTGCCGACGCGCTGTTGCGGCGAATTCTGGACAAGGCCGAGCTGGCGGCCGAGCATCCACACATGGGGTCGATGCGTCCCGATCTCAGCCCCACGGCGCGGATTCTGATAGAAGGGCGTTACATCGCCGTTTATGAGCCGATGCCTTATGGCATCTTCGTGGTGGCGGTCGTCTACGGCCCCCGCGACATCGAGAATTGGCTCGACTGACACACTCTGATGACCAGCCTTTTCCTCCTGCTCATCGGCTTTCCAGGCACCGGCAAGCTCACCATCGCCAAGCGGCTGAGCCCGCTCTTTTCAGCAAGGATCATCGACAATCACTGGGTCAACAATCCGGTGCTCGGGGTTCTCGATCATGATCTGACGAAGCCGTTGCCGGAGGAGATCTGGGAGCAGACGGGCAGGGTGCGGCAGGCGGTTCTGGATACGATCGTCGCTTTCAGCGCACCGTCGGCCAATTTCATCTTCACCCATGCCGGCTTTCAGGGCGACCAGCGTAGTCATCGGACCTTCAGGCAGATCGCCGATGCTGCCGAGCAGCGCGGGTCGCTGCTGGTGCCGGTGCGATTGCTTTGCGAGGCAGAGGAACTGGCGCGGCGGGTGGCGATACCGGAGCGGCGCGAGCGGCTGAAATCGGTCAATGCCGAGGCGTCGCGGGAGCGAAGCCGGACGCTGCAGGTGCTCGATCCCGAGCATGCCAATACGCTCAATCTCGATGTCACCTTGCTTTCTGCAGAGAAGAGTGCGGAGGCCGTTAACAGGCACGTGCAGGATCTCCTGGACCTGCCGCGCAAGTGAAAGGCTGGGCCGAGGCTTCGGGAAGTCCTCAACGCTCTGTCCGGAAGGCTCTGCTGGAAACCTGGATCGAATTCTGGCATGGGTCCTTGGCATTGGCAAAGACGTAGCCGTCCGTCTCATGGATCGGCCCGAATGTCAGGCCGTTGCCGGCGCATTCGGCGCAGAAGGCTTCAACGTTCTCGACATCGAAGACCAGCTTGACGACGGACTGCCCGCTGCGCTGTCCCCTGGCGGCCCGATGCAGCATGATATTGGCGCCGCCGTCCTGCGAAACCAGCTCGACAATCCGGTCGCCGGGCAGCGGCATGGGCTTGAAGCCGAAATGTGTCTCGTAGAATGCGGCGGTCTTCTCGACATCGCCGGCGTAGATCACCAATCGGTTCAGTGGCAAGACGGCCTCCAGCAAAGTCATGTTCGATGCGCCCTGCATCGATACGTGCGGCAGAGTTTGCCATGGGCCGCCGGGCCGGAACAGACCGCTTTCGTTGCCTTTCTGCAGGCCGGTTGGATATCCTGACCTTGCGCCGGAAACCATTGCTGCGGTGAACAGTTAGGGACACTCAGCCTGATCCCCGGGGGATGAGGCGATTGCGGGGATGGATGGAGATCGGCGATCTCAGGCTCATGGCGGGAAAGCATCTGCTCATTGTCGAAAGCGGTGATCTGATTGCCGACGCGGTGCGGCTTGCGCTGGAACAGGCCGGGGCCGTCATCGTCGGGCCTGCATCGTCAGTCGAAATCGGCCTTGCGCTGTTCGATATAACCAGGGTGGATGCTGCCATCCTGGATATCCGTATCGAAGGGGAGACGGTGTTTGCGCTCGCCGAGCGGCTGCAGGATGCCGGAATACCCTTTGTCTTTGCGATATCTCACGCCGATACGGATATTCCCGCGGGATACGGCGGTTACCGGCTCAGCGAAAGCCCTGCCGCACTTGCACAGATCGCCAAGGCGCTTTTTGCGGCCCACGAAAACGGCAGCTGATGGTCGGCCGGCTTCGGATGCAGTCAGCGCCCCATTGTGCGGTATCGTACCAATATGCCGTTTATGGAACGAACAGCAGGCTGCCCCCTTTTCCCCTGAGCACTTGGGACCTTCGATGCTGTAGGTCTCTCCATCAACGGCCCTTGCGGGCCAGGGAGCTGGACTATGAAACATTCCACCGAAATTCTCCAGGAGGAGGTGGTGGCGCTCATACCAGCGCTCAGGGCATTTGCCCGCACCTTTTACCGATCGTCCGCCGATGCGGACGACCTCGTGCAGGAAACGCTTGTCAGGGCGCTCGGCAATATCGAGCAGTTCAAACAGGGCACGAGGATGAAATCCTGGCTGTTCACGATCATGCGCAATGCCTTCTGCACGCGCTTCCGCCTCAGGCAGCGCGAGACGCTCGGTGCGGACGAGTGCGCCTCCTCACAGGGCAGCGTGCCGGCGGATCAGGAATGGCATCTGCGCGGCCATGAGCTGGAAGCCGCCTGCGGACACCTGCCGGAGCCTTACCGCGCCGCCTTCGCTTTCGTCTTTGTGGACGGGCGCTCCTATGAGGAAGCGGCAGACCACTTTCATTGCCCGATCGGCACCATCAAGAGCCGGGTGAACCGTGCCCGCCAGCGCATCGCGCACGATATCGGCTACTATCACTAGGCGGATTGGCGCTGGACCGAACTATCATCGCTAAACAGTGTCCGGCTGTTTGAGCTCGCCGATAAGCCGGCGATATTCCTGCTCCGCGCGACCGTAGGAATCGCCGGCGAATTCTTCGAGGCCCGCCCGGTCGCGGACAATGACTATGCTGCGCTCCGACAAGATCAGCTGCCTGCCTTCGAGATCATGCAGCGCGGTGGTGATGCTGGCGCGCCTGACAGACAGCATGAGGGCCAGGAACTCGTGCGTCAGGCCGATGCGGTCGCCGTCGATGCGGTCGTGGCACATCAGGATCCAGCGCGCCAACCGTGACTCGATGGAGTCATTGGCATTGGCGAGCGAGGTGAAAGCCGCCTGGATGATGAAGGTCTGGACATAGCGGTTCAGGAGCCTGCGCAGCGATGGCACGGCCTCTAGCGCTTCCTGCAACGGCTCGACGGCGATGCGCGAACCATGGCCTTCCAGCTGTACGAAAATGTCGAAGGTCGCATGTGTGCTGTCGAGGATCGGCGTCAGCGGCACAATGCCTTCGCGCCCGACGATGCCGACCTCGCTCGATCGTTCGGCCGCCGATCTCGCAATGATCGAGGCGATGCCTTCCTCGATGAAGTAGCAATATTTCACCTGATGGCCCGAGGTCGAAAGCGCAAAGCCCCGCGGCAGACCAAGCGGCTCCAGATGAGGTGCAAGATGTCGTCTTGCCTCCTCGTCGATCCTCGCAAGCAATATGTTATTGCCGGCCGCATAAAGCGCCTTGTCCATGACCTTCCTCTTCGTTGGCCTTCAGACTCGGCACTACGGCCGAAGTTCCCGGTTGCATTCGATCTGGCGGATTCCTGCCGTCCATTCAGCCTGCGCGCGCCCGAGGCTTCCGGCTTGTCACCAAATGGTGATTCCGTTCGGGACATCAGGAGTGCCTGGGCGGGAACTTTATGCTGGTCGCCGCGTTTGGGGGCGGAAACGATCGAGCCAAGGCAGCGCCGCTAGTCATCATGCCAGATTGGACTACACCCTTGCATATCCGGCTTCCCGGCCAGGAGAGCCTTATTACCGTGCGTGGAACGGGCCATGCGGCGGCGCTTCTTGCCGAAAAATGGCCCGTCACCCACGGTCTGGCCTTCGAACACGCGCTGGCGTCCTTCGCGGCCGTCCTGGAGGGCCATATTCTGCCCGACGAGGCGCGGGAAGCCTTCATCGATGCGGCGGATGCCGCCGGTGTCCGTTGGTCCAGCGACGATGGCGCCTGATATTGCGATCATGGGGTGGTTCCGGTAAGGCGCGAAATGACACCCTAAGCGACAATGCGACTTTCACGTCACACAACAGCCTTGCAGATGGCAAAGTGCGACCCGTTCCGAAAATTCGGGTTCGAGTGCGCTATGGCCCAAGATGATCGCATTGCCGACGTTCCCGGGCCATTTTCCGCCCCGATGATATCGGCGGCCACCTACAATGCGATGGCCGCATCCTGACGTGCTTCAACGTGGCTTATGACGGTCCGCCCATGCGGCGATGGCCTTGCCGATGATCTCCGGCTGATCTTCCGGGCAGATGTGCGCAGCCGGTCCGCATGCCCTTACCTCTAGGCTGGAGATGTTCTCCTGCGCCCAACGTGACATTTCCGGTCCGATCATGAGGGTGCCATCCGGGTCGTCGAAGGTCAGCAGCAGTTTGGGGGTTTCCGGCGAATTCGCCAGCCAGGCGTCGTAGGCTTCGATGCGTCTCACCGTATCGATGGGTTCGCCCTCTATCGGCATTTCTCTCGGCCAGGCGAGCAGGGGACGCCTGCTTTCTCGAGTGGGATAAGGCTGCCGGTAGATATCGTGAACCTCGGCGCTCAGGCCGGACTGGATGGTAACCGTGAGCGCCTGCTCGATAAAGAAGTTCTCATCTAGAACCTTGGCTTCGCCCATGCCGGCCGCGCGGATCGTCTCGTATCGGAGCCGATGCAGGCCGGGAAAATCATTCCAAGTCATCGGCCGCAGGATCGTCTCCATGAGGACTATGCCCCGGACTCGGCCCGGACGTCGAGTTGCCCAGTCCATGGCGAGCGCGCCGCCCCAATCGTGGCCGATGAGGATCACTTGGTCGAGCGCCAACTTTTCGAACCAGGCGTCGAGATACTCGGCATGATCGGAGAAGCGGTAGGCGATGTCCGGCTTTCCGGACTGACCCATGCCAATGAGGTCAGGAGCGAGGCTGCGGGCAGGCGAGCCGACATGCGGAATGACGTTTCGCCAGACATAGGACGACGTCGGATTGCCGTGTAGGAACACGAATGGGGTTCCGGTCCCGGAGTCGCGATAGAACATCGTGGAATTGAGAACTTGCAGTGAAGGCATGGCTTTATTCCTTGAGTCGGATTTAGTAAGGTGCCTGTCTATCTGAATCAAATAGACAGGCACCTGTCAATATGCCCATAGACTCTGTTCCCGCTCCGTATTCGCTCGGCGTCCTGCTGAGGCTTGCTCACCAGCATTTTTCGTCAGCAGTCGACGAGGCGCTGGACCAATCGGGTTTCGGCGACATCCGCCCACATCACGCGAATGTCTTCAGCTTCGTGCCGCCCGAAGGGATTCAGGTGTCCGAACTGACGGTGAAGGCGGGCGTGCGCAAGCAATCGATGGCGCAGGCTGTGGAGGAGTTGGAGAAACTAGGCTATGTCGAGCGGCGGCCGCATCCAACCGACAAGCGAGCACGCCTGGTTTTCCTTACGGAACGCGGAAAGCAGATACGTCCGCTCGCGATGGCCACCGGCAAGCGCGTCGAAGAACTGTGGTCGCAGCTCCTTGGCGAAAGGGACCTGGAGGTGTTGCGTTCTGCTCTGCAAGCACTTCTCGGCAAGCTGCAGGGTAGGGGCGATGGTGTCCCAGGACTGATGACTAGGACTGAGCGGTCCTGAGTGATGCGCTTGAGCCGATTTATTATCCGACACGAAGTCCGATCGCCTGGGCAGGGCATTGTGGGAACGGAGCAGAAGAGTCCGCAGGATGATTTCGCCGCCGCGCGCGTCTTCGGCGGAAAAGATACTCGCTTCGATGCTCCCGTCGACGGATCCGGATTTTTTCTCTGTCATGGTCACGCCTTTCCTTCCCCGACGGTTGCCGAACATCCGGCGCTGCCACAGGTTCCCGTTTGCGGACGGGCCGGTGTTACGGCACCGATTGACTTGTTCCCGCGAAGGACTAAGTTTTGAAGGATCGCAACCGCCATCCGCGTCAATATCGGTGGAAGGTGGGAGTGGCTGGGCGACCTTTAGGAGGATGAGGTTTGCCGTGGATTACCGTGCTGTTTTGCTGATCTGTACATCCGTGGTTGCCCTTTGTCCTGGCAGCGCCGAGGCGCAGGAGGGCGATGCGACGGCGGGTGCCGTTGTTTTCAAGAAATGCGCGACCTGTCATGTCGTCGATTCCGATACGAACAAGGTCGGCCCATCCTTGAACAAGTTGTTCGGCCGAACGGCCGGAACGCATCCCAATTTCGCCTATTCGACCGGTATGAAGGCGGCCGGCGAGGGTGGTCTCGTCTGGGACGAGGCGACGCTGCGCGACTACCTGCACAATCCGAAAGGGAAGGTGAAGGGCACGAAAATGGCCTTCGTCGGCGTCAAGGACGACCAGGAGATCACCAATCTCATCGCTTACCTCAAGCAATATTCCCAGTGACGGATCATACTCCAAATGCCGGGTAGTGGCCGATGGCACATGCCTAAATTGCCGTAATTGCAGATATTTTCCAGTTATGCGATAGTAAATACGGACTTTTGCGGAATACGGTTTCACGGTCGACTGCTCAGGGAGGAGCGGAAATGGCTGTCGTGCTGATCCTCGTCCTTGTTGTCGTTGGCTCCGTGCTGTTTCATGTGCTGAGCCCGTGGTGGTGGACGCCGATCGCGTCCAACTGGAGCTATATCGACAGCACGCTCGTCATCACCTTCTGGATCACCGGCGTCGTCTTCGTGGCGGTGATTTCCTTCATGGCCTATTGCGTGTTCCGCTTCCGGCACAAGCCGGGCAACCGGGCGCATTACGAGCCCGAGAACCGCAGGCTGGAAGTGTTGCTCGCCTCGGGAACGGCGGTCGGCGTCGCCGCCATGCTGGCCCCCGGCCTCATCGTGTGGAACCAGTTCATCACAGTGCCTGCCGATGCCGCATCGGTGGAGGTCGTCAGCCAGCAATGGCTGTGGAGCTTCCGCCTGCCGGGCGCCGACGGAAAGCTCGGCCGCGCGGAGACGCGCGACGTTACCCCCGAGAACCCGCTCGGCCTCGACAAGAACGACGCAAACGGCCTCGACGACGTCATCATCGAGGGCGGCGAGTTGCATCTGCCTATCGGCAAGCCCGTGCACATATTGCTGCGCTCCGTTGACGTTCTCCACGATTTCTACGTGCCGGAATTCCGCGCCAAGATGGACATGATCCCCGGCATGGTCACCTATTTCTGGTTCACGCCGACCCGGACGGGAAGCTTCGAGATCCTCTGTGCGGAACTCTGCGGCGTCGGCCATCCGCAAATGCGCGGTACAGTCGTGGTTGAAGAGGCGGCGGACTATCAGGCCTGGCTCGATCAG
This sequence comes from Rhizobium viscosum, assembly GCF_014873945.1. Taxonomy (NCBI): domain Bacteria; kingdom Pseudomonadati; phylum Pseudomonadota; class Alphaproteobacteria; order Hyphomicrobiales; family Rhizobiaceae; genus Rhizobium; species Rhizobium viscosum. Next base: position 29,313 of record NZ_JADBEC010000003.1, read on the forward strand.
CAGCAGACATTCACCCAGCTCACGGCATCATCGGAAGAGCCGCCGCCGGCAAACTGAACCGGCGAAACAGAAGGCTTGCCGGTTGGTGAACCGGCGGATCGGGAAGGAAAGGGAAGAGAGATCATGGTCGAGATTCCATCCGGCAGCATCCCCTCCGCCGAAGTCGAGGATGTCGAGCTCTATCATCCAAAAAGCTGGTGGACGAAATATGTGTTCAGCCAGGATGCCAAGATCATCGCCGTGCAATATTCGGTCACCGCGATCTCGATCGGCATGGTGGCACTGGTGCTCTCCTGGCTGATGCGGCTGCAGCTCGCCTTTCCCGGCTATTTCGCCTTCATCGACGCCGATCACTATTACCAGTTCATCACCATGCACGGCATGATCATGGTGATCTATCTCCTGACCGCGCTTTTTCTCGGCGGTTTCGGCAATTACCTCATTCCGCTGATGGTCGGCGCGCGCGACATGGTTTTCCCCTACGCGAACATGCTGAGCTACTGGATCTATCTTGTCGCGGTGCTGATCCTGGTCGCTGGCTTTTTCGTCCCCGGCGGCCCGACAGGGGCCGGCTGGACGCTTTATCCGCCGCAGGCGGTTCTGTCAGGCACGCCCGGCGGCAAGGACTGGGGCATCCTGCTGATGCTCACCTCGCTGATCGTCTTCATCATCGGCTTCACCATGGGCGGCCTGAACTATGTGGTGACCGTGCTGCAGGGACGCACGCGCGGCATGACGCTGATGCGCATGCCGCTCACCGTCTGGGGCATTTTCACCGCGACCGTGATGGCGCTGCTCGCCTTTCCGGCCCTTTTTGTCGCCTGCGTGATGATGATGTTCGACCGCCTGCTCGGCACCAGCTTCTTCATGCCTGCCATCATTGAAATGGGCACGCAGCTGCAGCATGGCGGCGGCAGCCCGATCCTGTTCCAGCACCTGTTCTGGTTCTTCGGGCATCCGGAGGTCTATATCGTGGCACTGCCTGCTTTCGGCATCGTTTCGGACCTGATCAGCACACATGCGCGCAAGAACATCTTCGGCTATCGGATGATGGTCTGGGCAATCGTGATCATCGGGGGCTTAAGCTTCGTCGTCTGGGCGCACCACATGTATGTCAGCGGCATGAACCCGGCCTTCGGCTTCTTCTTCGCCACCACGACGCTGATCATCGCCGTCCCGACGGCGATCAAGGTCTATAACTGGGTGCTGACGCTGTGGCGCGGCGACATCCACCTGACGCTGCCGATGCTCTTTGCGCTCGCTTTCATCGTCACCTTCGTCAATGGCGGCCTGACCGGCCTGTTCCTCGGCAATGTCGTCGTCGACGTGCCGCTGTCGGATACGATGTTCGTCGTCGCGCATTTCCACATGGTCATGGGTGTCGCGCCGATCCTCGTCATCTTCGGGGCGATCTACCACTGGTATCCGAAGGTGACGGGACGCATGCTGAACGATGTGCTCGGCCATATCCACTTCTGGATCACCTTCCTCGGCACCTATGCGATCTTCTTTCCGATGCATTATCTCGGCCTGCTCGGCGTGCCGCGCCGCTATTTCGAGATGGGAGAGACGGCCTTCGTTCCGCCTTCGGCCCATACGCTGAACATTTTCATCACCGTCATGGCGCTGATCGTCGGGGCGGCACAAATCATCTTCCTGTTCAACCTGGTCTGGAGCCTTTTCCGGGGCAGGGAGGCGGGCGGCAATCCATGGCGGGCGACGACGCTCGAATGGCAGACGCCGCAGACGCCGCCGGCGCACGGCAACTGGGGCAAGGATCTGCCTGTCGTCTACCGCTGGGCCTATGATTACAGCGTGCCGGGAGCGGCCGAGGATTTCATTCCGCAGAATGTGCCGGCAAGCGGCGGCGTCACACGGGAGGTTCCGGCATGAATGTCATGCTGCTCTTCCTCGCCGCGGTCGGCGCCGTCATGATCTGGTGGCTGGCCGGGCAGCGGCTGACCTCGAAGCCGTGGCTCGAAACCGGGTCGGTGCAACTGCCGGCCCATGACGACGCCGAGCGGCAGCGGTCACAGGTGCCGGCGGTCAAGATCGGCCTCTTCGTGTTTCTCGGCGTCGTCGGAGCGATCTTCAGCCTTGCCGTCAGCGCCTATTTCATGCGCATGGCCTCGGCCGACTGGTGGGGGATGCCAATTCCGCGCCTGCTCTGGGTGAACACCGCAGCACTCGCGCTTAGCAGTGCTGCGCTGCAATGGGCCAAACGCGAAGCGCGGCACAGCCGCATGGAAAGCCTGCGGCCGGCACTTGTGACAGGACTTACGCTCTCGGTCTTCTTTCTCGTTGGGCAGATCCAGGCATGGCGGGAGCTGACCGCAGCCGGCTATGTGCTTGCCGACAATCCCGCCAACAGCTTCTTCTACATGCTGACCGGCCTGCATGGCTTGCATATTCTGGGCGGGCTTGCCGTGCTCGCGCACACGACGGTCAGGGCATTTTCAGCCGACGTTCAACCCGAGAGGTTGCGGCTCAGCGTCGACCTTTCGGCCATCTATTCGCATTTCATGCTCGCCGTCTGGCTTCTGCTCTTTGCACTCTTTGCCGGCTGGGCGAATGATTTCGTCGATCTCTGCCGCACATTACTGAACTAGGAGATTTGCAGATGGCACATCCTGTCCAGACACATGGCGAGCCCGGTCTCAGGCTGGCAGGTCTTCGCGGTGTCGCGGCCGATTTCAGTTCGGATCAGCGCGCCTTCAAGACCGCCTCCTGGGGCAAGGCGATGATGTGGATCTTTCTGCTCAGCGACACGTTCGTCTTTGGCTGTTTCCTGATCGCCTATATGACCGCCCGCATGTCGACGCCGGTCCCCTGGCCCAATCCGAGCGAGGTCTTCGCGCTCCATATCGGCGGCCAGGACGTTCCGCTGATCCTCATCGCGATCATGACCTTCGTGTTGATCTCCAGCAGCGGCACCATGGCGATGGCGGTCAATTTCGGCTATCGCCGCGAACGCCGCATGACAGCTGTACTGATGCTGCTGACGGCACTTCTCGGGGCAACCTTCGTCGGCATGCAGGCCTTCGAATGGACGAAACTGATCACCGAGGGCGTGCGACCATGGGAAAATCCGTGGGGTGCTGCGCAGTTCGGCTCGACCTTCTTCATGATAACGGGCTTTCACGGCACGCATGTCACCATTGGCGTCATTTTCCTCCTCATTATCGCCCGCAAGGTCTGGCGAGGCGATTTCGATGTGGAACGGCGCGGCTTCTTCACCAGCCGGAAAGGCCGCTACGAGGCCGTCGAGATCATGGGCCTCTACTGGCACTTCGTCGACCTGGTCTGGGTCTTCATCTTCGCGTTTTTTTATCTGTGGTGAGGTCGTCATGAGCGAGACAACGGCACATGCGCAAGGCCCGACGGTACAGGCACAGGAACACGGACAGCAGCACCCGATCCGGCTCTATCTGCTGGTCTGGGGACTGCTCTTCGTGCTCAGCGCCTTTTCCTACATGGTCGATTATCTCGGCATCCAGGGTTATCTCAGGTGGACGCTGATCCTGCTGTTCATGATGTTGAAAGCCGGCCTGATCGTCGCCGTCTTCATGCACATGGCCTGGGAACGGCTGGCGTTGGTCTATGCCATCCTGCTGCCGCCGCTGCTGGTGCTGGTTTTCGTTGCACTCATGGTCTCGGAAGCGGACTATACGATCTTCACCCGGCTCGCCTTTTTTGGCGCCGCGCCATAGAAGGGAGTGGGTCCGACCTGCTGTCCGGGGGCGGCAGCGAAATGTGTTTATTTTTCTTTTCAAGGCGACTGCCGCGTCGCCCGACGCCCTGAACCGGGCTGTGCATAGGGCCTCCCAGGAAAATTATTGCGTCCTGTATTTTGTATGGAACTCTATGCCCCTTCATGCGTTTGGCAGCATCTTTACGGAGCGATCGGGAGGAGATCATGCAGCCGAAGATCGGAACGGATGCGCCTGCGGACCGCTGGATTGGTGCTGTGGAGCTTGCGATCGTGCAGAAGGCCTTTGACAAGCTTTGCGCAGAGCGCGGCTGGTCACGCGACTGCGCCGAGGCGCGCGAACTTGCTCGCATAACAATCGACCTTTACCGGCAGGGTGCAGACAGCGAATACAAGCTGCACACCATGCTGTCAGGCTCCGATTTCAAGACACCGGCCCTGTGAGGGGGCCATGAGCAATGTCGTAACATTCCCGCGCCGGAACCTCAGGTCACAACGGCCATTCTATGTTGGCTCGGCAAGACAGGTGGAGGGGAGGATTGCCATTCTGGAGACGATCGCGAAGATCACCGTTCGCGACAGCGCCTTCACGCCCTATGAACAGGCGGCCCTGCTGGCGAAGCTGAGGACCGCCATCCGGGCGGAATGCGTCGCGCACAAGCTGTCCCCGGAAGAGCAGTTCGAAACGATGCGCTATGCCGAGCGGCTTCTCGACGACATCCTCGAGAGCGTCAACCAGTGAAGCAGCTGCCTTCACCTCTTCTTGTTGCCTCGAACCCTTCCTGACGCCATGCCACAATTGTGCGGCGCCATCTGCCCATGCGAATATTCGATCATGCTGATCCGACCTGCCAGAGCGGAAGACCGCAGCGCCATCTGGACGATCCTGGAGCCTGTCATCCGGGCGGGCGAAACCTATACGCTCGACCGCGACATGAGCGAGACCGATGCGCTTGACTACTGGCTCGGCGCCGACAAGGAGAGCTTCGTCGCCGATGACGGCGGCAGCATCATCGGTACCTACTATATCCGCGCCAACCAGGCGGGTGGCGGCAATCACGTCTGCAATTGCGGTTATATGACTGCACGGCAGGCGGCGGGGCAGGGTGTCGCGCGTATCATGCACCAGCATTCGCTCGCCCATGCGCGCCAGCGGGGCTTCCGCGCCATGCAGTTCAATTTCGTCGTCAGTTCCAACGAGCGGGCCGTGCGGCTGTGGCAATCACTCGATTTTCAGGTGGTCGGCCGGCTTCCGAGAGCGTTCCGGCATCCGACCCTTGGGTTTGTCGATGCGCTCGTCATGTACAGGGATCTTTGAAGGCGGCTCGACCGTAACGGTGCAGCATGCCTGGTACCGCCTGCTATTGCCCTCAGTTCAGGCGGGAATGCCGTAGACCGGTATTTCTCCGCTGAGGCCCCGCAGGAAGGCGGTGGTGCCATGCAGGCTGCGGCCGCGCGCGGCAAGCAGGGCACGCGCTTCCTCGTCCTCGACCACCGGTGTCGTTGCAAAGATCATGTCCGGGGTGGCGATCGTCTGCAGGCGCGAGGCGACATTGACCGTCTGGCCGAAATAATCCTGCCGCTCGTTCATCAGCACGGCAAGGCAGGGGCCGCTATGCAGGCCGACCTTCAGGAACAGGTCGTCGCGGCTGTCGCGCCGGTTGAGTTCATCGATCACCTTGCGGATGTCGAGTGCTGCGGCCACACCCTGTGCCGGGGTCGGAAAGGTTGCCATGATCGCATCGCCGATCGTCTTGACCACTGCGCCGCCATGGGCGGAGACGACCTGATACATGAGCTGGAAATGCGCGCGCACCAGATCGAAGGCCGCAAGGTCGCCGATCCGCTCGTAGAGTTCGGTCGATCCCTTCAGGTCGGTGAACAGGAAGGTCAGGCTGGTGATCCTGAAGCGCTGGTTGAGATCGAGAACATTGGTGCGATAAATATCCCGGAAGGTCTGGTGCGTGAGCAGCCGCTTGGCGGTTAAGACAGGGACGCGCCGCGTCAGGATCGCTTCCAGCGCCTTACCGGCGATCCAGAAGATCGGCATTATCCTCCGGTTCGTCCGGTTTTCCAGATCGAGCGTCAGAAGACCTGGCGCCAGCCGCAGCGTTTCGCCAGCCTGATGCGCATCGTCGAGTTCGATCGACAGGCGCTGGCCTTCGGCCGGTTCGCCGCTCACTTCCAGGAAGCGCGAGCTGTGCGTCACGGGATCGAAGAGAATGGCTACACCCTCGCGCATCTGAACCTGGCGGCCCATGCGCGCACCCGGCGCAATCTCGAACGCGTCGAGAACGACCTCGCCGACGACGGGCGCAAGATGTTCGGGCAGATCGCTGCCGGAAGACCAGAAGATCTGGCGTGTATAATCCCAGAGCGGCAGGCTGTCGGGATCGTGCGCGGCGATGTGGCGGATGCGCGGGTCGACCGTGAAGGTGATCTCCACGGTTTCGTCGAGCGTCGGTTCCCAATCGAGCGCACAGAAGGAACAATTATAGTGGTGCTGGTCGATGCCCTGCAGCGATTCCGCCTGATAGAGCACGCCGCCGCAGCTTTGGCAGACGATGTTCCAGGAGAGTTCGAAGAGGCCGAGCTGGGTGGCATGCAGAAAGGCGGCGATGCTCTCCTGTTCGCCGAGCCCGTTCGTGCGCGCAAAGGCCAGCGGATTGACGCGGTTCAGGCCAAAATCCGGCGCGTCTTCGATCAGATGCGCCATCGCGACGGCAACGGTTTCGTCGACGTGCTGGCGCACGGCCATGACGCGGTTCGCTATATCGGGCATCGCTAATCCCATCAGATAGGGACCTGAAAAACAGGGCCGAAAGGAGCAAGAATAGGGCGGCAACGGCAGCAGGCGAGCCGTTTATTTTTTCGCCTTAAAGTAACCTTTTGCGCGCCGGAGCGAAACAGTTGATCGCTTCGTGCAGGAGACCACTTACTGTATCGGCTCTCGTCTGCCGGACAAAAAAGAAAGCCGGCACAGGGCCGGCTTAGACGAACGCGGCTGAACAGGGGATACTGGGCCGGTTCCTGGCATTTCGTGACTGACAATAAATTTCATTACAATGCCGAGGCCAGCAGAGAAGGCGTAACGAGATCGCCAAGAGGGCGGCTCCGCAAAGGGGTGGGCGGCGGGCGGAGGCCGGTGCTGTCCTCGGGTGTGTTTATGAGGCACGAACATCACCGATTGATGACATCGGGGCGTCAGGCAGATGATTTTCTTTTCATCAGCCGATCTGCGCTGTGGATGGGTGTCCCGGCACGGCATTGTCGGGCGGATAGGCTGGTCGTGTGAATTCAGTGTTCAGCCTGCTCGGGATGTCAAACTTTCACAAAGGGGCTATATAGCGGCCGAAATCGCACTGATATCCGCAAAGAGCCCCATGGCACCGATCATTTCCATCCAGAATCTCACCAAGACCTATGCAAATGGCTTCCAGGCGCTGAAGGGCATCAACCTCGAAATCGAGCGCGGCGAAATCCTGGCGCTGCTCGGGCCGAACGGGGCGGGCAAGACGACGCTGATCTCGATCATCTGCGGCATCGCCAATCCAAGCGGCGGCGCGGTCATTGTCGACGGCCATGACGTGGTGAAGGATTTCCGCGCCACGCGCACGCTGATCGGCCTCGTGCCGCAGGAACTGACGACGGACCAGTTCGAGACGGTGTGGAATACGGTAAGCTTTTCGCGCGGGCTACACGGCCAGAAGGCCAATCCCGCCCATATCGAGAAGGTGCTGCGCGATCTCTCGTTATGGGACAAGAAGGACAATACGCTGCGCCAGCTCTCGGGCGGCATGAAGCGGCGCGTGCTCATCGCCAAGGCGCTGTCGCACGAACCCTCGATCCTCTTCCTCGACGAGCCGACGGCGGGCGTTGATGTCACGCTGCGCAAGGACATGTGGCACGTCGTCGAGCAGTTGCGCGCCTCCGGCGTCACCATCATTCTGACGACGCATTATATCGAAGAGGCCGAGGAGATCGCCGACCGCGTCGGCGTCATCAATGGCGGCGAATTGCTGCTCGTGGAAGACAAGCAGGCGCTGATGGCCAAGCTCGGCCGCAAGCAGCTGATCCTCGAACTCAACGACCCCCTGGAAAAACTCCCCGACTGCTTTGCCGGCAACGGCCTGTCGATCGAGGCCGAGGGTAACCGGCTCGTCTATGAATTCGACACCCGCAACGAGCATGAGAGCGTGGCGTCGCTTCTGACGCGGCTCGGCCAGAACAACATCCATTTCCGGGATCTCTCGACGCGGCAGAGTTCGCTCGAAGACATCTTCGTATCGCTGGTAGGAGCCGCAAGATGAACTTCGAGGCGATCAAATCGATCTATTACTTCGAAATGGCGCGCACCCGGCGCACGCTGCTGCAGAGCGTCATTTCGCCCGTCATTTCCACCTCGCTCTATTTCATTGTCTTCGGGGCAGCCGTCGGCTCGCGCATCCAGGAGGTGGAGGGCGTCTCCTATGGCGCCTTCATCACGCCCGGTCTCATCATGCTGACGCTGCTCGGACAGTGCATTGGCAACGGCTCCTTCGGCATCTATTTCCCGAAATTCACCGGCACGATCTACGAGATCCTGTCTGCCCCCGTCGCCATGACGGAAATCCTGATCGGCTATGTCGGGGCGGCCGCCACCAAGGGCCTGATCATCGGCGTCATCATCCTCTTGACCGCCAACCTCTTCGTCGATGTCAGGATCGAGCATCCCTTCATGATGGTGCTGTTCTTCCTGCTGACGGCAATCAGCTTCAGCCTGTTCGGCTTCATGATCGGCATCTGGGCGACGAATTTCGAGCAGCTGAACCTCATCCCCATGCTGGTCGTGCCGCCGCTGACCTTCCTCGGCGGCAGCTTCTACTCGATCAACATGCTGCCGCCCTTCTGGCAGGCGGTCAGTCATTTCAACCCGGTGCTCTACCTCGTCAGCGGCTTCAGGTGGAGTTTCTACGGTATTGCCGATGTGAACCCGCTTGTCAGCCTCGGGATGATTTCACTGTTTCTGGTGATTTGCCTGAGCACACTCGGGTGGATTTTCAAGACTGGGTATCGGCTACGCAACTGAGCGGGCGGACCGCCACCGGCAAAATCCGAGTAGGCGGCACAAAGTCGTTCACATTTTGTTCGCGGATGCTAGTCTGATCTCGCTGTCATATGCGGAGGAGGAGAGTCGTGGCGGATCAACAGGCGAAGTTCGAGCGGTTTAAAGCGCTGCATCAACGGGATGAGGCATTCGTCATTCCGAACCCGTGGGATGCCGGCTCGGCGCGGATTCTGACAGGCCTTGGTTTCGAGGCTCTGGCGACCACCAGCGCCGGCTATGCCTTTTCGAAGGGCAAGCGAGATTCCTTTGCGAGCCTGAAGCGCGGCGAGATCCTCGACAATGCCGCCGAGATCGTCGGAGCAACCGATCTTCCCGTATCGGCCGATCTCGAAGACGGGTTCGGCGCAGCACCCGAGATCTGCACCGAAACGATCCGGCTCGCCTCAGCGGCCGGGCTGGTCGGCGGATCGATCGAGGACGCCACGGGCGATCCGGCAAGGCCGATCTATTATCTGGCGCAGGCCGTCGAGCGGGTGCAGGCCGCGGCTGAGGCGGCGCGGAAACTGCCTTTCCTATTGACGGCGAGGGCGGAGAATTTTCTCTGGGAACGGCCCGATCTCGATGACACGATCAAGCGGCTGCAGGCTTTCTCGGCAGCCGGCGCCGATGTCCTCTATGCGCCCGGCCTGCCTGATATCGACGCCATCCGAACCGTCTGCGCCGCCGTCGACAAGCCCGTCAACGTGGTGATGGGGCTGAAGGGGCCGCGCTATAGCGTTGCCGAACTCTCGGCGGCGGGCGTGCGCCGGGTGAGCGTGGGCGGGTCCTTTGCGCGCGCCGCACTTGGTGCGCTGCTGCGGGCCGCCGAGGAGGTGAAATCGTCGGGCACCTTCACCTACGCCGGCGATGCGATCCCGGCAGCCACGCTCAGCCAGCTGATGTCGCAGGAGAAGCGGGGTGACCGGCAATAGACTGCTGCATCGACGGCCTCTCATTGCGGATTGGTGATGAAGTCGGGAAATTTGTGGTAGATGCAGTCGCTCATCAAGAAGAACGACATGCCGGTATCGCCAAGTTCGTACGATGAAAGCTCCCACTCGAAGGTGTCGTGACCATCGTACCCGGCCAGGAATGCCATCAGGCTCAACTCCCGGTACGGTCCCGGCGGAAACATTGCGCCATACACCGTCACCTCCTTTCCGGCGAACTCGCCCTTGATGACCCTCCTGATTTCCAGATCCGCCCGGATCATTCGGGTCGGGAATTCGTTCATTACGATCAAACCGGATTCGCCGATGAAAAGCGACTTCACGCTGGCTTCTACCACCACCTTCGCCTTTGCCAGCAGCTCATTCTGCGGAGGACATCGCGGCATCCCGACTGCTGGTCTCAGGCTGAGGACCAACAGAATGAAAATCGCGTGGAAGCCTGTTTGCATGCGCGCGCTCGATGATGCTCCGGGCATCGGTGTTCCCCCATTCGGCAGGCCAATTCCTGCCGGTTGCGCGAAGCTGAACTCGAATTGTGGCTTATCCGCCGCCGAACGATGGCGTCGCGGCGTCAAACAGGTGATGGTTGTAAGTGCGAAATGACGGAACCCGGATGTCAGCCAATCAGCCCTTCCTCTTACGCCCCTTGCCGTGCCGGGGGCGGAAATCGACGAGCAGAGATTTCAGCTCAAGTTCGCGCACGCGCCGTGCCGCTTCGTCAGGGCTGACCCAGTCCAGCACGCGCTGGCCGACCTCTCGGAACTGCCCCTGCGTGCGGTCCACCTCGATCTGGAAGATGTCGACGATGCAGGGAACAACGTCGCCGTCATCCAGTTCCTTGAGGTAGGTATAGTGGCCGACCGGCTTCTTGCTCACCGTCCCGCGCACGCCTGCTTCCTCCCAGGCCTCTATGGCAGCCGCCTCATGCGGCTTCTTCTTTTTCATCGGCCAGCCCTTGGGAATGATCCAGCGGCCGCTGTCGCGCGTGGTGACGACGAGGATCTCGATTTCGGGGCGATCGCTTTCAGTATCGCTGTTTCGATAGCGGAAGCAGAGAGCGCCATATTGCTGGCGAAAGGCGCCGGAGAAGAGCTTCTCGGGCCTTTCCGCAAGTTGCTTCAGCAGGGGCTTTGGGGTGGTGGCGCGAGGTTTTGCGCCTTTTTTGCTGGATTTCATGACATCAAGCATTGTCAATTTCTGCATTTTCGATCAATTGCCTGCGACGTTTTATGACAGATTTATGACAGTCTCTTGCGACTGTTGTATCCGCTTCAGGAAGGATCGCCCGAGATGATGAGCGTGTTTCGCAAGATGATGCCGCGGGAGGACCGCTTCTTCGAGATGTTCTGCCGGCATTCGGAAACGGTCGTCGCTGCCGCCCACGCGATGGAACGGTTGTTGAAAGGCGAAGCGGTTCAGGAAAATTGCGACAGGATCATCGCGCTCGAAGATCAGGCGGACGACATTACACGCGAAGTGCTTGTCGCCGTCCGGCGGAGCTTCATCACGCCCTTTGATCGCGGCGACATCAAGGATCTCATCCAGTCCATGGATGATGCGATCGACATGATGCACAAGACGGTGAAGATCATCCGCCTGTTCGAGCAGACGAGTTTCGACCCGCTGATGCAGGAGATGGGCGGGGAGATCGTCAAGGCGGCCGCCTTGATGGCGGAGGCGATACCGCTTCTCAACAAGATGGGTGCGAATGCGCAGCGGCTGGCTGTCATCGCCGAAGAGATCACCCGGGTCGAGGGCCGCTCCGACGAATTGCATGACGAGGGGCTGAAGGACCTTTATCGCCGGCATGGCGCCAGCGGCAATGCCATGGCCTATATGATCGGCAGCGAGATCTACTCCAACCTCGAAAAGATCGTCGACCGGTTCGAGGACGTGGCCAATGAAATCAGCGGCGTCGTCATCGAGAACGTCTGATGGAAGCCACTCTCTCCCTTCCGCTGCTGATCGGCCTGATTGGTGTCGCGCTATTCTTCGATTTCCTCAACGGGCTGCACGACGCGGCAAACTCGATTGCGACCATCGTGTCCACCCGGGTTCTCAGGCCACAGTATGCCGTCGGGTGGGCGGCCTTCTTCAATTTCATCGCCTTTCTGTTTTTCGGCCTGCATGTCGCCGAAACGCTCGGCACCGGCATCATCGATCCGGCAATCGTCTCGCCGCAGGTAATCTTTGCGGCACTGATAGGGGCGATCGTCTGGAACATCGTCACTTGGCTCTTCGGCATTCCCTCATCGTCGTCGCATGCGCTGGTCGGCGGGCTTGTCGGGGCGGGGCTAGCGAAGGTCGGCTTCAGTTCCATTGTCTGGAGCGGCTTGTTGAAGACGGTCGGCGCAATTGTCATGTCGCCGGCAATCGGCTTCCTGCTTGCGCTGTTCTTCGTGCTCGTCGTCTCCTGGATGTTCGTGCGCCAGACGCCCTTTGCCGTCGACCGCACGTTCCGGATCATGCAGTTCATCTCGGCCTCGCTCTATTCGCTCGGCCATGGCGGCAACGATGCGCAAAAGACCATGGGCATCATCGCCGTTCTTCTCTTCAGTCAGGGGCAGCTCGGTCCCAGCTTTCATGTGCCGCTCTGGGTGGTCATCTCCTGTCAGTCGGCCATGGCGCTCGGCACGCTTTTCGGTGGCTGGCGGATCGTTCACACGATGGGCTCGAAAATCACCAGGCTTAATCCAATGCAGGGTTTCTGCGCCGAAACCGGCGGAGCACTGACACTGTTTGCTGCGACCTGGCTCGGTATTCCCGTGTCGACGACGCACACGATCACCGGTGCGATCATAGGTGTGGGTGCTGCCCGACGTCTTTCGGCGGTGCGCTGGGGTGTTGCCGGCAATATCGTCATCGCCTGGGTCATCACCATGCCTGCTGCCGCTGCCATTGCCGCCGCCTGCTATGGGATTGCCAGCCTGTTTGCCTGAGGGCAGGAGTCCGCTCGATGCATCCGATACCCTAATTTTAGGGGCCGCTATTTTCGATCTGATGTTGCGCTCTATTCTCCTTGCAAGGAGAAGGAGATAACGAGCGGACCATGCATCCATCCAGGCATTTATCTGAATTGAATGAGGAAAGCGCGGTAAAGACCGGCCGCCGCGGGATCGACCAGAGCGGTGCGATCTGTTGCCGTGTCGAGAGGGGCGGAAGGCTGAGCGTTCTGCTCATCACCAGCCGCGATAGCGGAAGATGGGTGATCCCGAAGGGTTATCTGGAGAGAAAGGAAAAGCCCTATCGTCGTGCTCAGCGCGAGGCGTTCGAAGAAGCCGGCATCATCGGCAAGGTCAGAAAGAAGCCGCTCGGCTACTACAGCTACCTGAAGGATAACGAGACGCCGCTGACGGTCTCGGTCCACCTGCTGCGGCTGGAGAGCGAGGCTGCGCATTTCCGCGAATATGCCGAGAGGCAGAAGATCTGGATTTCGCCGGGGGAGGCAGCGCTCCTCGTCGCGGAGCCCGAGCTGCAGGACATGTTCCGGGCAATCGATGCGGACAATCCGCTGACATCGCAAGACCGGCTCAAACCCCATCGCATCCATGGACGGCGGCCGCAGGCTGATGCAGTCGTCTCGCTCGCCACATCGCCCGGATTGACCTGATCGCCGCCGCTGATGCGGCGGGCTCAGTGACGAAGGCCCGGGATGCGGGCCTTCGCGTTATAAAGCGCATCGCGATCTTTCAGATTCGCTCGTCACGCTTTATCTCTTTGCTTTACGCATGTCGTTATCGCAAAACCGCAGCACACTTTTGCGCGACATGCTTTAGGCTACCGGGGACTGCCGGTTGCCAGGGGTCCCCAAGAGAGCTCGCGATCGGCGACAGTCGCAAGATCGATCACCACTTCAATGCCGGTCCTGATACGCCGCCGCAGGATGTCGGTGCGATCGGAATTCGTCCGGAGCAGGCCTTTCTCCTGTAGCGTCTGGAGCCGCGTGCGCGAGAGCTCCAGTTCGGACGCCAGTAGCCGGTCGAGCCGTGTGCCCGCAGGCAGAGGCACCACCAGTTCAATCTCCAGCCGCGTCCAGCCGGCAGTCTCTGACAGCACCTCTCTCGCGATATCGAATTCCGGGAATTCGTCGATGCGCTGCGACTTACGCTTCAGGGCATCGAGATTGAAGCTCTCCATCCGGATCCATTCGAGATCGTTGGATTGCAGCGCTTCCAGAGTGGCCGGATCGATGTCGCGGACGTTCTGTCTCTCGAAAAGCGGTCGGTTCCACGTCTTGTCGCAGGTCAGGCATTTGTAGATCAGCCAGGCATCCAGCTTGCGGCCGTTGGCATTCAGCCGGATCTTGCCGCTGGATTGAAAGGCTCTCAATCCCCCGCATCCGCCACAGGCGATCCAGGGCTGGGGAGCGGTTTTCGGTGTAATGGTCCATCGGACCCGCAAAGTATCGCACATAAGTCTTGGTCTTCCGTTCGGAAGTCCACCAAGATGGCGCGAGAGAAATGCCTTGAGGGCGCGGTGTGGCGATGCTTTGGGGTGGCTGAAGAGCAGAGACAGCGGGAGCTGCGCTGGCGATCGGAACAATGCCAAACCGGTCTCTTGCCGCCACCCGATGAACGCATTCATACGCCGACAGCTGTCGCCGTCAGGCCGTACGGGTGAAACTGGATCGAGACCGGTTCTTACTTAGGCAAAGTCTACCTCGATGCGCCAATGCTCTTCGGGTAAACGGATAGCAAATGATCCTGCCGAACGGGAGTGCCATACCGCAGCTCCGGCGAGGGAATTGCGGCCTGCGGCATTTATGCAACTTTATGCTGAAGCTCGCACCGTCTGCTGTCCCTTCCTGATATCACGCGATCAAAGCTTTTGCGATTGTCAGTCATGACAGCTCCGGTGCCGGCGCTATTACCGGCCAACGCGGGCCTGCAGGTGGGCCGGGTAGCGATCTCCCTGCACGGTGACATCGGCGAGAGCGGTCTCGATCTTCCGCAGGTCCTCAGCCGTCAGCTCGATTGCCGCGCCGCCGATATTTTCCTCCAGCCGGTGCAGCTTGGTGGTGCCGGGGATCGGTGCAATCCATGGCTTCTGTGCGAGCAGCCACGCAAGCGCGATCTGCGCCGGTGTAGCCTGTTTGCTTGCGGCGATCCCGCTCAGCACTGCGACGAGGCCCTGGTTCGCCTTGCGGTTTTCTTCCGAGAAGCGCGGCACGATATTGCGGAAATCCGTCTGATCGAAACGCGTGGTCTCAGTGATAGCGCCTGTCAGGAACCCCTTGCCGAGCGGGCTGAAGGGCACGAAGCCGATGCCGAGCTCTTCGAGCAGCGGCAGGATTTCCTTCTCGGGCTCGCGCCACCAGAGGGAATATTCGCTCTGCAGGGCGGCGACCGGCTGGACCGCATGCGCCCGGCGGATGGAGCCGGCGCCGGCCTCGGACATGCCGAAATGCTTGACCTTGCCCGCTGCGATCAGGTCCTTCACAGCGCCGGCGACATCTTCCATCGGTACTTCAGTGTCGACGCGATGCTGGTAGAAGAGATCGATGCTATCAGTGCGCAGGCGCATCAGGGCGGCGTCTGCAACCTCGCGGATACGTTCGGGGCGGCTGTCCTGGCCCTTGCTGACATCGCCGTCGCGAAAGCCGAACTTGGTGGCGATCACCACCTCACTGCGGAAGGGTTCGAGCGCTTCGCCAAGCAGCTCCTCATTGGCGCCCTGGGCATAGGCCTCCGCCGTATCGAAGAAGGTCACGCCGCGGTCGAAGGCGGTGCGAATGAGGGTGATGGCGGCCTGCTTTTCCGTTGCCGGGCCGTAGCCGTAGCTGAGCCCCATGCAGCCAAGGCCGAGGGCCGAGACTTCAGGACCGTGTGTTCCGAGTTTTCGCTTCTGCATCAACGTGTCTCCGTCTGGTGATATTGCTCATCCGTGACTTTCTCCATCCAGTCGACGGGACTGCCGTTGAGCTTCTCGGCGATGGCGATATGGCTCATGGCCGTGGTTGGCGTGGCGCCGTGCCAGTGCTTTTCGCCCGGCGCGAACCAGACGATATCGCCCGGCCGGATTTCCTCGATCGGACCGCCCTCGCGCTGCGCCCAGCCGAGACCGGAGACGACGATCAGCGTCTGACCGAGCGGATGGGTGTGCCAGGCAGTGCGCGCGCCGGGCTCGAAGGTCACGGTGGCGCCGCCGACCCGGTCAGAATCGTTGCTGTCGAAACGGGCGTCGAGGCGCACGGTCCCGGTGAAATAGGCTCCGGACCTTTTACGGAAGGTTCGAAACCACTTCGTTTGATCTGCATGTCAAGTATCCTTGCCTGCGGTAAATCTTGCCGATCTTCATTTAGCGGCTACGCGGTTCTGCGATTAGGCGCTAAAATCGACATGAACCTATTAGGGCAGCTTATGAATGAGCCGGACCAACCTTGACGATATCGCCGCCTTCCTGACCGTTGCACGCGAGGGGAGTTTTACCCGGGCGGCCGCGATGCTCGGCGTGTCGCAGTCTGCGCTCAGCCAGACGGTGCGGGGACTGGAAGAGCGCATGGGGCTGCGACTGCTCACGCGCACCACCCGCAAGATTTCACCGACCGATGCCGGCGAGCGGCTGATCCTGTCGGTCGGTCCGCGGATCGAGGAGATAAATGCCGAGCTCGCGCAGCTATCGGCGCTGCGTGAGAAACCCTCGGGTACGGTGCGCATTTCGGCAGGCGAACAGGCGGCAGAACTGATCCTCCTGCCTGCCGTGGAGAGGCTGCTGCCGCAATATCCCGATATCGCCATCGAAATCGTCGTCGACAACGGGTTGACCGATATCGTCGCCGAACGCCTCGACGCGGGCGTGCGGCTCGGCGAACAGGTTGCGAAGGATATGGTGGCCGTGCGGATCGGTCCGGACGCGAGGATGGCCGTCGTCGGCTCCCCTGACTACTTCGAAGGACGGAACCGTCCACGCACGCCGCATGAACTGACGGAGCACAATTGCATCAACCTGCGACTGCCGACGGCGGGCGGATTTTATGCATGGGAATTCGACCAAGCCGGGCGCGAGCTGCGCGTACGGGTGGAAGGCCAGCTCGCGGTCAATACCGGCGCGCTTGCCGTGAAGGCGGCCCTTTCCGGCGCGGGTCTCGCTTTCGTGCTGGAAGACCGTGTCCGCGACGATCTCGACGCAGGCCGGCTGACCCGCGTGCTCGCAGACTGGTGTCCGCCCTTTTCCGGGTTCCACCTCTATTATCCGAGTCGTCGGCAGCCGACGCCGGCCTTCGCCGTGGTGGTGGATGCGCTGCGCTATCGCGGTTGAGGGGATCGCTACTTACCTCATCTTGTGGCGGCAGATGTTGGTTGATATTGTCTGCGTCAGGGACGCCTAACCGAACCTGCTGCCGGGTTGAAAGGCCAATGCGCCATTGAAGACGACCATGTTCAACGGTCGATGTGTAATCGGCAGACATCGACCAGAACAGCGGATCGTCTGATGTTTCACGCAACTATCAAATTTGCGCCCGCCAATATCGCTGCCTTCAAAAAGGCCTTGCGACAACGCTATGACACTCTTCGCTCCGGCCATGCCGACGAGGCATTGGCCGCCGCCCTCGGCTTCAAATCCCATGCGGCGATGCTGCATATCCTGAACCAGATCAGCGGATCGACGCGCATGCTGGTTCAGTTGGACGCATGTCTGCTGCTCGTGCGCCTCGAAGAGCTTGGCTATCACGAGATCGATCTGAACGTCGTGCGGCGGATGGCCTGGGAGATACCCTATCCCGATCCGTGGCAGGATAATGAGATCGAGGGGACCCTGAGGGGACGGTTTCGGCCCGTTGCCGCAAATACCCAATAAACGCCTAAGATCTCATCCGTGACGATCTCGACGCAGGCAGGCTCATCCGCGTGCTCGCAGACTGGTGCCCACACTTTTCAGGCTTCCGCCTCTATTATCCCAGCCGGCGCCAACCGGTGGTGGATGCGCTGCGCTACCGCAGCTGAAACCTCACGGCGCTCAGAAACTCCGGCGGTCAGCCGAACGCCGAAGGCCGGCACCTCAACCGGCGCCGGCCCCCGTATTACGATTTAAGCCACGTGCTGAAGCTGGACTTCGCGATCGTGCAGGAAGCAGGCCTTGCTGAACAGCCTGAGGTCGAGCTGGTTCGGCAGGCGGACATCCTGAAGATCCGGCAGGTCTTTGCCGTCGGCCTCGAAGGACCGGTCGATCTGCGAGATGAAGGCCAGCACGATGCCGGTTTCGCGGGCAAAGCTGCGAAGCGCGGTCACCTGTTCGGACAGGCTTGGCTTGATGCGCTGCTGGTCGAGGATCTGCAGATAGTCGATGACGGCAACCGTGCCTTTGGGCGCGCCCGCGAGATGGCGCATGATGTAATCGGCGCTGATCTCGTCCGAGGTGACGATCTCGACCTTTTCACCCAGCGCTTCCCCTTCGGGCAGGGCATGGATGCGCTGCAGGGTCTGCTCTTCGGTATATTCGAGCGTGAAGAAGGTCGCCTTTCGTGCCTGCCCGACGGCATCGAGCAGAAGCTGCAAACCGAGCAGGGTCTTGCCGTGGCCTGGACGGGCGGCGATCAACAGCAAGTCGCCATCCGCAAGCTGCGACAGCATGGAGCTGGCCGATCCTTCGGTTTCATGGCGTGAGGCAAGCAGGCTCCAGGCCGGAAAACCTTCTTCCTCGGCGACACGGTCCAGCGCCTGATGGAGCGGGATCGTATCGGTTCGCGCCAGCAATTTCGCCCGGCGCTTCAGCTGATAGATGGGTGCAGACAGTTTCATTCAAACCTCCATTGCGAGCCGGAAACGCAACCCCTCCTTATGCGGTGCTCGAACAGATGGTTCGATGGTGAATTACCCCGCATGGACGATGCTTCCCGGATGGAGGGAGGAGGCTTGGGTAGAGCCTTGCCCAAGAGGTAGCGGCTGCTGCGATTCGCGACAAGCGGGAAATGACGGGCCAGTTAGGCTCAGAACCGGCATCAATCCGTCACACCTGCAATATCCTCCTGAATAAACTTGATCAGCATCAGGCTTGCGCACTGGCTGAGCAGGCGATCCCGTTCATCGGCGAGATCGTCCTCGAAGCGCCGGCAGAGCCGCTCGTAGCTCCGCCGGAACGGCGAGGCGGGCAGGTATTTGGCCTCCATGCGCAGCCGCGTTTCCTGCAATTCCGTCAGATCTGGCACTGTGTGCATGGCCGGCCTCCTCTTATGAGCTATATGCTGACATGGGAGGAATTTCCTTGAAGTCGATTATCCCTGTTACCTGCGAGGTGCGCTACCGCCTCGACCCGAAGAAACGCGCGGAATTCGAAGCCTATGCCGAGATCTGGGTGCAACTGATCGAGCGCTATGGCGGAACGCATCACGGATATTTCATGCCGCGCGAAAAGCCTGATGGTGCGGGCTTGAGTTTTCCCGGTGCCGGGGCGGATGGGGCGGGCAATATTGCCATCGCTCTCTTCACTTTCCCGGATGAGGAGACCTATCTCGGCTACCGCGCCAGCGTTGCCACCGATCCAGACAGTATCGCGGCCAATGCGCGCTTCGGAGCCGATCCGCCGTTCAAGAGCTACGAGCGCCTGTTCCTGCGACCGCTGCCACGCAGCAAATAGCGCGTGGAGCATATCTTTCGGCGGCGAGCTCGTCTGCGAACCCGGACAGCAAACAGACAGCTTCGCCACGCTACCCCTCTGCCGTCGCCCGACACGGGTAACAGCAAAAGGGTAAAATCATGAAGCTGAAACTGATCGTCGCTCTCGCAATCCTGTCGCTCTCGCCTGCCTTGGCGCTTGCAAGTCCAAGCTGCACGAAGGAGCCGAAATCCAAATGGATGCCCGAAGCGGCCATGAAGGCGAAGATCGAGGCCATGGGGTACACGATCAAGACCTTCGAGATCACGGGCAATTGCTACGAAATCTACGGCCGGGACAAGAACGGCGAGCGCGCCGAGGTCTATTTCAACCCGGTCTCCGGCGAGATCGTCCAGAAGGGCGATTGAGCCATGACGGCCGCCTTATCGAAGAAGGAGGGCCAGGTGCCCTCCGATGCCATCAGGCAGATGATCAGGGTATGGGATCCGGTCGTCAGGCTGTTTCACTGGACCATCGTTGCAGCCTGCACGCTCAACCTCTTCATTCTCGAAGAGGGCAAATATTGGCACCGTATCACGGGTTATGTCGTCGCTGCGGCAATCGTCATTCGCATCCTCTGGGGTTTCGTCGGTACAAAACATGCTCGCTTTTCCGATTTCCTGCCGACGCCGCGCAGGGTCATGGAGCAGATATTCGATATGATCGACGGCAGCGAGAAACGTTATCTCGGCCACAATCCGCTCGCATCGCTCATGATGCTGCTGTTGATGGCGCTGCTGGCGGCAACGGCGCTGACCGGCTGGATGACGACGCTCGATGCCTTCTGGGGCGAGAAGTGGCTGGAGAAGCTGCATGGCACCATCGCAAACGGCATCATGGCGCTTGCCTTCGTCCATGCAGGTGCGGCCATCGTCGAAAGCTGGAGGCTCAGGGAAAATCTCGTCTTGTCGATGGTCACGGGTCGAAAGAGGGCATGAGGATACTGCTGATCGAGGATAGTTCCCGGCTTCGCGAGCTGCTTTGCGAAGCCATCCGCGATGCCGGCTGCAAGATCGATGCCTTCGCCCTGGCGCAGGAGGGGCGGTTTGCATTGCAGGGGGCGGACTATGACCTGCTGCTTCTCGACCTCGGCCTGCCTGATGAGGACGGGATTGCATTTCTGAAATCGCTCCGCGCCGCGAAGGTCCAGATGCCGGTTCTGGTGCTGACGGCGCGGGGCGCAGTCGACGAGCGCATCGCCGGGCTCGATGCCGGTGCGGATGATTACCTCGTAAAACCCTTTCACAATGGGGAATTGATCGCTCGCATCCGCGCGCTGACGCGCCGCGCGCCGGCAACCGTCATGCCGGTCCTGGAATTCGCCGCCCTTCAATATGATCTCGCCTCGCGGCAGCTGATCTGTGCCGGCGGCGAAATTGCGCTCGCGCCTTCCGAAAAGGGCCTGCTGGAACTGTTGATGCGCAACGGCGGGCAAGTGGTGCCCAAACCGAAGATCGAGCATGCATTCTCGGAATTCGGCGACGAGCGCAGCAGAAATGCCGTCGAGCTTGCCGTTTCCCGGCTGCGCAAAAAGCTCGAAGGGCATCCGACACAGGTGCTGATCGAAACCGTCAGGGGTGTCGGATACATGATGCGGGAGGTGCGCGCATGAGCCTGTCATCGCCGACACTGGGCGCCATTCTGACACGGCGTATCGCCTTCTTTGCGGTGCTGGCCATGGTGCTGCAGCTCGCCGTGATCTTTTCCGACTATTACTGGAATGTCGGGGAGCTTTCGCGGCTCTTCGTGGAGCAGGAGACCGAACGGCTCGCCTCCGGCATTGCGGTGGAGGACGGCACCATCCGCTACCGGCTTCCCGATTCTGTCGAGGGACGCTACGGGCAGGCGCAGACAGGCTATGTGGCGCGCATCCGTGCGGCCGATGGCGGGCTTGTTTTCCAGTCCTGCGACGCTGCCTGCGAGAGCCGCTTCCTGCCGCCTGATGTCAATCCTCCGGATTTCTGGCTGCGGTCACTCGAGCCCGGAAAACCGCTGACGCTCGTGGGCGGGCGAGCCTTCACGGTGGGCGAAAGGCGCTTCGTCGTCGATGTCGCGACGATGGGCGATCCGCAGGACGTAGTATCGGATGTGCTGTGGAATGAGGTGATCGAGCATATGATCGTGCCGATGAGCATCCTCTTGGTGCTCGTGCTCGGCGCCACTGTGCTTTCCGTGCGACAGGCGCTGAAACCGGTGCGGATTGCGGCCGAAGCGGCCGAACGGATCGACCCGATGGATTCGCGCTCCCATCTGCAA
Source organism: Rhizobium viscosum (assembly GCF_014873945.1). NCBI lineage: Bacteria > Pseudomonadati > Pseudomonadota > Alphaproteobacteria > Hyphomicrobiales > Rhizobiaceae > Rhizobium > Rhizobium viscosum. The sequence continues at coordinate 50,905 of NZ_JADBEC010000003.1, forward strand.
TTTCAGGAAATGCCGCAGGAAGTCGCCCATCTTGCCGAGGCGGTCAACCGGGCCTTCGAGCGTGTCGGCGAGCTGATGAAATCCCAGAAAATCCTTACATCGGGCATCGCTCACGAGGTGCGTACGCCGCTTGCGGCAATCAAGCTGGAACTCGGCCATATCGACCATCCGCGGGCACGCAAGGCGGAAGCCGATCTCGACGATCTCGTGCGTTTCGTCAGCCAGATCACCGCGCTCGCACGGCTCGATACATTCGATCACGGCATGTTCGAGGAGGTCGACCTTGTCGAACTTTCGTCCAGCGTGGTGGAACAGCTGGCGCCCTGGGTCTACGAGAACGGTCACTCGCTGGAATTCTCCGCGCAGGTCGATGCCGCCATCGTGCAGGGTTTGCCGGCCCTGCTGAAGGACGCCGTTCGCAACCTGATCGACAATGCCGTTCGCCACACGCCTGCCCATACCGCCATCGTCGTGCGGGTCAGCAATGATCTGATCCGCGTCGAGGACCGGCATCCGGCAAACGCAAGGCACGGCGCCGGTGTCGCCGCACGCGCCGACGGGATGGGCATCGGCCTTGATATCGTGGAGCGCATCGCTGCGATACACAGGGGTTCGCTTCGCTGCTCTGCCGGCAGGCAGGGTCACGTCTTCGACCTGGAGATCGGCACATAGGGCGTCTGCGCGCCGCGCTTCTTTTCTCATCATCCGTTCATCGGAGAGTTCCATGATCAAATGCGTCGTTATTTCCGGCTGCTCGGGCGGCGGGAAATCCACATTGCTCGAAGAGCTCTCCCGGCGCGGTCACGCCACCGTCGAAGAGCCCGGACGCCGGATCGTGAGGGAGGAACTGGCCGGGCAGGGTGCTGCCTTGCCCTGGGTCGACCCGGCGGCCTTTGCCCGGCGGGCGATCGCGATGGCATGTGAGGATCGGAAGCTTGCGGAGATCCGGTCCGGATGGACGTTTTTCGATCGCGGCCTGATCGACGCCGCTTCTGCCCTGCAGGCCACGACCGGCGAGGCGATGCTGGAGACGTTGCGGGACCGGCATCGATATTACCAGACGGTGTTTCTGACCCCGCCCTGGCCGGAGGTCTATGTCCACGATTCTGAGCGGCAGCATGGTTTTGAAGAGGCGGTTGCCGAATATGACCGGCTGACCAAGGCCTATCCCGAGATGGGCTATGAGGTCGTCATCCTGCCCAGGGTCGCTGTCGCAGCGCGCGCGGATTTTCTGTTGAGCCGGCTGCCGGACCTGTGATTTTTCAGGAACCAAGCTCGACCCGGCTCGTTCCTTATCCAACGCGGCAGCCTTGTTCCCCCACTCAAAGGCCCATCGTTCCCAGCGATCGCTGCGTTGACTCCTGCAAATGAAACCCTCGGCTCCACTCTCGGACCGAGGGTTCTTTTATCCGGACCTAAATCAGGTTCCGGGATTATCCGCCTTCCGACGAAGCTCTGAGATAGCCGAGCACGGCGCGTCTGACGCGCAGCGCCAAGCCGTCCCGGTCTTCTTCCCCATGCTCGCCGGCGGCATCGATCATGCCCTTGATGATTGCCACTACATCGCGTGCTGCGATATCGGTATCGGGCTGCGGCGGCATGTCCGGTCGCGCCAGCGTATTGCGGGTGAGTTCCAGGAAGCGGTGCTTGACCCGATCGGTTTCCGCATCGAGCGGCAGGCGCGCCTCCTCGTAATCGAGCAGGCGGGCAAGGGCAGGGCGTTCAAGCTGCTGGCGGACGCAGGGGTCGATCAGGGCGGAGAGCGCCTCTTCGCCCGTCTGTTGGCCGGCAGCGCTTTCTGCGTCTCCAATGAGTGACATGGTCTGCCGAAGGATCAGCGCGCCGATCAGCGCATCCTTGCGCGGGAAATACTGGTAGAGCGAGCCGATACTGACGCCAGCCTTTTCCGCGACCGCATTGGTGGAAAAACCCTCATGGCCGCGTTCCTCCAGAATGCGAGCCGCGGCCTCGACGATCACGCTGACCGTCGCAAGCGAGCGGGCCTGTCTGGGCGCTTTTCTGGGCGAGGATCGGCTCTTGTAAGGGCTTTCGGACATTGCTGGGAACGGGCCTTGAAATGCGAGTAGCAAGAAAGCGAGTTATCGCTCACTTTAGGCACGTCAAATCAAGCGCACAAGCGATCGCTCAGCAGAGGGATTTGGAGACCCGAACGCATCACCGGGACCGGTGACGCGCGTGTCCCTTGCTGTGCCTGCGATCGATCGCGTCGGAACAGAACGGAGAATTATACATGTCAAACGAGATCAAGACCGCCATCGTCACCGGCGCATCCAGGGGCATCGGCGCGGCGATTGCCAGACGGCTCGCAGCCGATGGTTTCCAGACCATCGTCAATTATGCGGCAGGCTCTACGCAGGCAGAAGAAGTGGTTGCCGCCATCACGGCGGCCGGCGGCCGGGCGCTTGCGCTTGGCGCCGATGTCTCCAGCCCGCAGGCAGTTGCCGAGCTCTTCGAGCACACCGAAGCAGAATTCGGAACCGTCGACGTGCTCGTCAACAATGCCGGCGTCACCACCTTTGGCCCGCTTTCAGAGGTGAGCGACGAAGACTATCAGCGCCTCGTCGCCGTCAACCTCACCGGTAGCTTCAACGGCATGCGCGAGGCCGCAACACGCCTTCGCGAGGGCGGCCGCATCATCAATCTTTCCACGAGCATCATCGGCCATTATTCGCCGGGCAATGCCGTCTACACCGCGACCAAGGCGGCGGTGGAAGCGATGACGCACATCCTTGCAAAGGAGCTCGGCTCCCGCCGCATCACCGTCAATGCAGTGGCGCCCGGGCCGGTCGCAACCGAACTGCTGCTTTCCGGCCGCTCGCCGGAGGTCATCCAGCGTCTGACCAGCGAAATCCCCCTCGGCCGCCTCGGCCAGCCGGAGGATATCGCCCGGATCGTGTCGTTTCTGGCGAGTGCGGAAAGCGGCTGGGTCAATGGGCAGGTGATCAGGGCGAATGGCGGGCGGAACTGATGGAAGCTAGGCCTTTCCGGAGCGCGCCATTTCGGCGCGCATCCAGCTCGAATCTCCCCAGGTCGACAGCCAGATCATGAGATCGGTCAGCGCGCCGATGACGGGCAGAAGCAGGGCGTGGCTGATCCCGCGCGCTGTCTGCTTTTCCTCGGCTTCGCGCAGATGCGCCAGTTCCTCATCCTGAATTGAGGCGATGAGGGCGTGAAGCTCCTGATCTCTGCCTTCAAGGAAGGCCAGTTGATCTTCCAGATGGCGATGGACCGTGCTTTCCACCGCCTCGGTGCAGATCCACACCATGTTGCGGCCCCCAAGTGCCGTCAGGAAACCGAGCACGAAGCCGCCGAGGCTCCAGAAAGCCATTACACGGCAGGGTCTGGCGCTTCTTGCGGGCATAGCCTCGTGAAACAATCGGCAATGCCGGATCTCATCCTCCCGCATGTCATGAAGCGCCGGCACGATATCCGGAAAGAGCAGCCGCGCCATGGCGATCTGCGCCCCATAGATACGGATAGCGCCGAATTCGCCAGCGTGATTGACCTTGAGAATACGCCTCGTGGTGACGGCGGCATCGCGTTTGCCGACGATATCGGGCAGATTATCCATGATTCATGCGGCCCCAGCCTCCCTATTTGCAATAGTCAATACGACTGTTGCGATCGTCAATGGCTGGGGCACGCACGATGAGGCGTATTTCTGGCCCCATCTGCGGGTTCTCTGCCACCAGCTTATTTCGTCTTCGTTGCCGCCGGCAAAGCGTCGATGCCCGGCAGCACAGCGAGGTTTGCACTCTTGGACGCGTTACCGGGAACGGTGACGCGCATGCGCCTTGCTGTGCCTGCGATGCCTGAGCCGGAACAGAACGGAGAATTACAGATGTCAAACGAGACCAAGACAACTATCGTCATCATCCCGTGGGCAGGCTATAGCCGGTCGGGCTCAACTGCTCGAGCACATTGAGAACCGTCCAGTCGGCAGCAGCAGCCGCCCATTCCGCCATGTCCGCTTTGCCCTGCACACGTCCCGCGGTCGCCAGCGTCGTCTGTCGCGCAAGCGCATGAATAGCGATCCTACAGACGGTACAGCTTGCCAATCCATAGGCTTGCGCTACTACCTCCAACCGCCGGATCTGTTCGTCGCCCGTATAGTCGTCGTTTCCAAGGTCGAGCCAGACAAAGGCGAAATAACCGAGATCCCAGAGGCGCAGGCCCGGAGCGAGCGTGTCGAAATCGATCATGCCGCACGGCAGGTGATCGCGGAACACGGCGTTCGGCGGACCCCAGTCGTTGTGGCACATGACTTCCGCGCCCATGTCCCGGACGAGCGGAAAATCCGATGTCGCGTCGTGGAAACGTCTAAGGAGGCGAACAGCGGCTGCAAGCTGAGCATCATCGAAGTGGCCGAGATCGTCAGGCACATAACCGGGAATAAAACTCAGCACTTCGCGCTGCTGGTCGTCCACGCCCAGAAAGCGTGGGACGGCATCAAAGCCACGCTCTTCAAGGTGAAGGAGAAGATTATGCACATGCGTCCGGTCCCTCGTGACCGGGCGCCTGACCGTATCCCCAACCCGGACCACGCCGGCGGTAATGCGACCGCCGGTCAACGGCGTTTCTTCTGTGCTCATCCGACGAGACTAACCGCAATCTACAAAAGGAGGAATGGTTGGTTTGCTGAGCATGGCGCGGTCCCTCCCGAAGCTTGACACGAAAAACGACGGCGCGCATAAAAATCACATGGGGTTGCGATCACCCCACGAGGCGACATGCCGAAGAATCGCGTCCATGAAACCGAACAACGGAGGACGCGTCATGCCTTCATTTCTCGAAATATCTTCAGACAAACTTACCCGTATCATCGGCGTACCGAATGCGCCTGTCGTCGTCGACGTGCGCACCGATGAGGATTTTGCCCGCGATCCGCGGCTGGTGCCGGGTTCGATCCGTAAATCCCATACGGATGTCACCGAATGGGCGGCAGGCTTTGCCGGGCCGGTGGTCGTCGTCTGCCAGGCGGGCGGCAAGCTCAGCCATGGGGTCGCCGCCCATATCAGGCATGCCGGAGGTACCGCCGAAGTGCTGGAAGGCGGCTTCGAGGCCTGGATAGGTTCGGGCGGCGCGGCTGTGCCCGTCGACAGGCTGCCGCCGCGCGACCGGCAGGGACGGACCGTCTGGGTCACGCGTGCGCGTCCGAAGATCGACCGTATCGCCTGTCCGTGGCTCATCCGGCGTTTCGTCGATCCCTCGGCGGTCTTTCTCTTCGTGCCGACATCAGACGTCTCCCTGGTTGCCGACCGCTTCGGCGCCATGCCGTTCGATATCGAGGAGGTCTTCTGGAGCCATCGCGGCGAGCTCTGCACCTTCGATGTGATGGTCGCGGAATTCGGCCTTGCTTCGGGGCCGATGTCGAGGCTCGCAACGATCGTTCGCGGCGCCGATACCGCCCGGCCGGATCTTGCCCCCGAAGTCGCCGGGCTGCTCGCCGCCTCGCTCGGCCTGTCGCGCATGTTCGTCGACGATCTCAAGCAGCTGGATGCCGGCATGCTGCTCTATGATGCCTTCTACCGTTGGTGCCGCGATGCCACGGACGAAACGCACAACTGGCCTTCCGCAAAAAAGGGAGGCTGACATGAGCAGCGCGGTCACCGATGCGACGCCCGACACCGGGGCGTCGCCAAACCCGCATGGGGTCACCTTCGGCGAAGCCTTTCGCGTCTGGCTGCGGGTCGCGGCCCTCAGCTTCGGCGGACCGGCCGGGCAGATCGCCGTCATGCACCGCATCGTCGTCGATGAGAAGAGGTGGATCGGCGAGCAGCGTTTCCTGCATGCGCTGAATTATTGCATGCTGCTTCCAGGACCCGAGGCGCAGCAGCTTGCCATCTATATCGGCTGGCTGATGCATCGGACCGCCGGCGGTCTGGTCGCCGGCATCCTGTTCGTGCTTCCGGGCTTCCTGTCCATCCTGGCGCTCAGCTACCTCTACGTGACCCTCGGCAGTGTCCATGCCGTCGAAGGGCTGTTCTTCGGCCTGAAGGCGGCAGTGCTTGCCGTCGTCATTCAGGCGGTGGTCAGGGTCGGCGGCCGCGCGCTGAAGAACAGGGCGATGATCGGGATAGCGGCAGCCGCTTTCCTGGCAATCTTCGTGTTCCATGTGCCTTTTCCGGTCATCATCCTCGCAGCCGCCATCATCGGCTTTTTGGGTTCGAAGTCGGGTTCCCGCCTGTTCCAGGGTGGTGGCGGGCACAAGGCGGCGGGCGGCGCTGACCTCTCCGACGCGCATGCACTGCTCGGGGAAGAAATACCGGATCATGCACGGCCGAACCTCCGCTGGTCGCTGAAGATCTCGGCAGTGCTGCTGGTGCTCTGGCTGCTGCCGCTGTTGTTACTCTATTTCTTCCTCGGGCCTGACGATATCTTCACGCAGATCGGCGTGTTCTTCAGCAAGATGGCGCTGGTGACTTTCGGCGGCGCCTACGCCGTGCTCGCCTATGTCGCCCAGGAGGCCGTCCAGCACTTTGGATGGCTGAAGCCCACCGAGATGCTCGATGGCCTGGGCATGGCGGAAACGACGCCCGGCCCGCTGATCATGGTTCTCCAGTTCGTCGGTTTCATGGGGGCCTATCGCGATCCCGGCAGTCTCGGTCCGATGACGGCCGCCACGCTCGCCGCCATCCTGACGACGTGGGTGACCTTCGTTCCCTGCTTTCTCTGGATCTTCCTCGGTGCACCCTTCATCGAAAAGCTGCGCGGCAATACCGCGCTGGCCGGCGCGATGTCGGCCATTACGGCGGCCGTGGTCGGCGTTATCCTCAATCTCGCGATCTGGTTCGGCCTGCACTTCCTGTTCAGGAGTGCGGAGGTGCACAGCCTTGGACCTTTCTCGATCGAGCTGCCTGTCTGGACGTCGCTGTCGGTGCCGTCACTGCTGTTGAGCCTTGCGGCAGCGATCGCGATCTTCCGGTTCAAGCTGGCGGTCATTCCGGTGCTACTCGGCTGCGCGGTCGCCGGGATGGTCTGGCCGGTCTGAGGCATCGCCGGCTTGGCGGGCCGCATCATCGGAAGAACCGATGGCGCCTTCGGTTTCTTCCGTTTTTCTTTCGGCCCGGTGCAAGGCATCTGCTCTCCAGCCAAGAAGGAGATGCAGATGACGGTTACAAGGATCGAAGGCGCGGACATCATCGTTATCGGCGGCAGTTCCGGCATGGGGCTGGCGCTGGCGCGGCGGCTGCTGGCCGAGGGTGCGCGGGTGACGATCGCCGGGCGCAGCGCAGAGAGGCTTGAGACGGCGCGGCAGGAACTCGGCGATCTAGCTGATCTTAGGGCCGCCGTCCTCGATCTTACGCGGGAGGAGGAGATAGCGGCCTTCTTCCGCGATTGCGGGCCGGTCGATCATATCGTCAGCACGGCGGCGGATATCGAGGGAGCTTACCAGCTTCTGCCGGATCTGCAGCTTGCAGCGGCGCAGCGCGTGGTCGAGAGCAAGTTCTATGGGCCGCTGTTGCTTGCCAAATATGGCGCGCCGCGCCTGCCGCTGTCTGGCTCGATCACCTATACGTCAGGTGTCGCGGCCTATCGGCCGGCGGCGCGCGGTTCGGTCGTTGCGGCCGTCAATGCGGCGCTGGAAGGGCTGGTAAGGGCGCTTGCGGTGGAGCTGGCGCCTCTGCGCATCAACGCGGTATCGCCGGGATGGGTGGATACGCCGATCTGGAATTTCGTTGCCGGCGATGCCAAGCAGGCGACGCTGGAAGCCATGGCGAAGCGCCTGCCGGCGGGCCGCGTCGGCCGAGCCGAGGATATTGCCGATGCGATCCGCTTCCTGATCGGCAACGGATTTACGACAGGCACTATCCTGCACGTCGAAGGCGGGCATCGGCTGGTCTGACCGGCCTCAGGCCCTCGCTCGCCGAAGCGAGCAACAGGGAAAGCGCCGGCGGCTGCACCCGCCGGCGCCGCCACAGCATGATCAGCGAGGCGGTGGGCGTGTCACCCGGCCAGGGAAGTTCCACGACATCGCCCCGCTCGACAGCTGGATTGACGGCGAGATGCGGTACAAGGCCGTAACCGGCGCAGGACGCAACGAGGCGGATAATCGTCTGGATGCTGTCAGCCTGGGTGACGATATCAGGTGCGGCAATGCCCGCGTCGGCGAAGGCGGTGTCGAAGATACGGCGGTAGACGCAGCCGGTTTCAGTGGCGATGAAGGGTAGCCGGCTCAAGTCTTCGAGGTTCTGGGGCGGCACCGCTCGGGCATTGCTGCCCGCAATCAGCACCAGCGGCTCCCGCGAGACGAGGCGGGTGATGAACCGATCGTCCTGTTCTCCACGATCGAAGGTGAAGGCGATGTCGATCGAGCTGTCTTCCAGCCGGCGCTGCAATTCACCGCTGCCTGCGATCTTCAGCGTCAGGCCGATATCGGAATGCGTCCGGCGAAAACGCGACAGGAAGGCGGCGAGCTTTTCCGCGGCGATGGTTTCGAGCGTGCCGATTGCAAGGGATTGTGTTCCGAGGCCGGCCGCTGCACGCGTTGCCGCTTTTGCCTCGTCGTTCAGCGCAAGGATCTCCTCGGCATAGACCTTAAGCGTGTCACCAGCCGGTGTCAGGGTCACACCCTGCCGGGAGCGCTCGAAAAGTTGGACGCCCAATTCCTCTTCGAGTGCCTGCATCTGGTCGCTAAGGCTCGACTGGGCGAGGTTCGCCTCGCTGGCGGCACGGGTGAAATTGCCGTGCCTTGCGACCGCAAGGAAGGTTTTCAATTGTCGTGGGTTCATCTCAGGCTCCGCGCTCCATGGCAAGGACGGGCGCTTCCTGCCTATATCAGGCGGCGGAGTGCAGAGGGAGTCTTTCCGCTTGGCCGTCGCCACTTCTGCACCGAGCCTTGCAATATTGACGGTAGACGCATGCTTGGCCAAACTGCGCTCCGTATTTGCAAGCGACAGGGAGCCTTGCCGATGCCTTCAGAGACTTTCGTGGTCGACTGGCTGCTCGCCTCCGATCCCGCCATCCGCTGGCAGGTGCTGCGCGATCTGCTCGACGCGCCTGAACCCGTCTGGTCCGCCGAACGGCAGAAGGTCGAGCGGGAGGGGTGGGGTGCCAAGCTATTGTCCTTTCAGGATCCCGATGGGCAATGGGCGGGCGGCTCGTTCCTGCCCAGCGATTTCACGCGCGAGGAATGGCAGGCGACCGGACAACCCTGGACGGCGACGAATTTTTCGCTGACGCAGCTTCGCGAATTCGGTCTCGACCCGCGTTCGGAGAGCGCAAGGAGAACTGTCGCGCTCATCGGCGCCAATTGCCGCTGGGACGAAGGCGGGCAACCCTTCTGGGAGGGCGAGGTGGAGGAATGCATCAATGGCCGCACGGTTGGCGACGGCGCCTATTTCGGCGTCGATGTTTCGCCCATCGTGGAAAGATTGCTCGGCGAGCGGCAGTCGGATGGCGGCTGGAACTGCGAGCGGGCGAATGGCTCGATGCGCTCCTCCTTCCATACGACGATCAATGTGCTGGAGGGACTTCTCGAATATGAGCGGGCGACCGGCGGCACCGAGCAATCGCGCGAGGCAAGACGGTCAGGCGAGGATTATCTTCTGGCGCGGCACCTGATGCGGCGCCTCAGCACCGGCGAGCCGGTCGACGAAAAATTCATGCAGTTCCTGCATCCCAACCGCTGGCGCTTCGATGTGCTGCGGGCGCTCGATTACTTTCGCGCCTCAAGCCTGCTAACGGGGGCCGCGCCCGATATGCGGCTGAAGGAGGCAATCGGATACCTCCGATCGCGGCGACTGGAGGATGGTCGCTGGCCGCTCGACTGGCGCGTGTCCGGCAGGGCCTGGTTCGTCATGGATGACGGGGAGGGAGAGCCCTCACGCTGGGTGACGCTCAGGGCTCTCAGGGTGCTGAAATGGTGGGATGGCCGGCAGGCTGAACATGCCTTTGCGTGAGGCAGCTGCGACATTCGGCATTGCCTAGGGTAATCCGTGGTTTAGGCCGGTGTGCTGAAGGCCGAAAGCCTGGCCTCGAACTCTTCCATCGTATCGAGAAACCAGCAGGTCGTGCCGCGATTGGCTTCAAGGACGAAGCTTTGCAACGCGTTGCTCACGGCAAGCTCCGCATCGATCCTGCCGATGATGGCGACACGGACCTTGTAGTTGGTGAATTTCTGGATCGCAGCACCTGCGATGCCCGAGCGCAGCGTCAGGAAATCCTCGGGCAGGTCGGCAACCGGCAACACCACCCAATCGACGGCTTCGCCAAGTGCGTGGCCGATCAGATCGTTGATGCCGCTTTCAGCCGATAGTGGCTTGCCATCGGGATTGCGGAGGAGCACGCGAAAGCCGTGCGAGAGCCTGATATCATTGCTCACGGAATGTCCTTTCTGGTCAGCGGAGTGCCTTCAGATAAGCGTCCAGGCTGTTCAACAGTTCCGCCGTATCCGACGGCGTGCCGATGAGAATGAATTTCTGGAGTTGCCGTTCCGCGTCATAGGCGGCGTTGAACTGCATGGCGTGCGGACGGCGATGCCGCGAGATCAGCATGGCCTGCATCAGCACCGTCAGGCGGTTCGAGATTTCGGCGGAGAGATCAGGCACCTCGACGATGCTGGTGACATAGACCTCGGCCTGCGGGGCCGGGGCGCTGTTGCTGACACCGGCGAAGGCTTCGAGGTCGGAGCGCAGAATGCGGTAAGACTTGCCGATGCGCGTGGCGCGCAACCGCTTTTCGCGGATCAACCGCAGTACGGTCTTCGGGTGCAGTTTCAGCCGCTCGGCGGCCTGTTCGGCAGTGTAGAACTCTTCCGACGTCATCCGTATTATTCTCTATCGTGATTTATATTTTGGATAATAAGGAATATTTCGAAATAATCCAGATCGATATTCGCCTTGATGCGGATCAATGCGGAATGCACAGCAGCGAACCATGCTTCAGCCATCAAACCGAATGGAGCGAGCCATGGACGAGGCGATCAGGAAGACGATCCAGGCAATACTGGATGGGCAGCGGATCATGAGCGTTGCGACGCTCCGGCCAGACGGCTGGCCGCAAGCGACGACGGTCGGCTACGTCAATGACGAGCTGACGCTCTATTTTCTCTGCAGCCCCGACAGCCAGAAGGCCGCCAATCTGGCGCGGGACAACAGGGTGTCGTTGACGATCAACCCGGATGCCGGCCAGCTGATGCAGATCACCGGCTTGTCGATGGCCGCGCATGCCGAAAAGGTGGAGGATCCTGACGAGGCCGAAAGGGTGCTCCAGCTGATGCCGGCGAAATATCCTGTTCAGGAGGGCCTGGAGATTGCCATGCCGACGCGGGATCAGATCTGCATCTTCCGCGTCATGCCGAAGGTGATTTCCGTGCTCGATTATTCCAAGGGGTTCGGGCACGCCGATCTCGTGACGCTCTGATGCGGCGTGCCGCGTAGAGGCGCGGCAGCTTGGTATTAACGGCGTGAAGGTCAGGTGCCCTTTGCGACCTTGGCAGCGCCCCAGAGCGAGCCGGGATTGGCACGGTTGGGATGGAGTGCCAGCATGGCGTCGAACAGTTCGCGCGCCGTCGTCGTTTCCAGCTCAAGCCTATTGAAATCGCGCAGATATTGCTGTGTCTGGTCGATGATATCAGGGTTGTCGTCATTTTCCGGAATCTTGTGGCCAGCAACGACGGCCTTCGGCTTCAGCTCCTTCAGGCTATCAAGCGTTTCGATCCAGTGTTGCCGGCTCTCGCGTGTGGTTTCGCCGAGATAGCAGTGGATGCCGTTATAGACGACGTCTCCGCCGACGATCAGCCCAATCGAGGGAACGTACAGGGCGGTCGAGTGCGACATGTCGGTGTGGCCGGCGTCGATCGGGATCAGCTTGTGGCCTTCGAGATCGAGGTCCGGTGTTTCAAGGACATCGGCGACAGCCATGTTCTCAGCGATCTCGCCGGGGAAGAGTTTGCGCCAGAAGCCGTCGAGCATGTCGGGGGCGCTCTGGCGGCGCATCGCCTCCACCACGTCAGATATGGCATAGGCCTTCGCATCGGGGAAACGTTCAAGCAACGTGCCGATACCGAAGAAATGGTCGCCATGCCCATGCGTAATATAGATGGCTTTCAGCTGCTTGCCGCTCGCTTCCACCCAGTCGGCGAGCGTCTTTGTCTGCGGTACGGTCAGGAAGGTATCGACGAGTATGGCATCACGCTCGCCCGAGATGAGCGTGGCCGAATTGGCGACCCATCGAAGGGAGGGATCGCCACCCGGTACGTCACGGCTGAGGCCCGGGCGGCGGATTGTCAGGACATCATAGCGCAGGCTTGGGGTGGGATTTAAGGGCATAATAGCAATTCCTTGAAAAGTTGGAGTTACGGCTACTGGGCGAGGGGAAAGCCCTTGATTTCAGTAATTAGGAAATTAATATGTGACCGGTCGTCTTTAATTATTCAAGAGGAAAACGAACATGGAAAAGCCGGCCCGCCGCGGTCCCAAGCCGAATATGCAAATGCGGGAGAAACTCATCGAAGCGGGCCTGAGGGAGATCCATGCCAACGGCTTTGCCGCGACCGGCATCCAGAAGATCGTCGATGACATCAAGGTTCCAAAGGGCTCCTTCTATAACTACTTTGACAGCAAGGAGGCCTTCGGAGCGGAGATTTCCGATCGCTATTCCGAGCAGGCGCTTGCCCGGCTCGTGAGCTTTCTTGCTGATGCCGACAAACCGCCCCTTCGCCGGCTCAAGGCTTATTTCGACGATCGCACCGCGTCCTTTGCGCTCAGAGGTCATACGCAGGGCTGCGTACTCGGCAATTTCAGTGCCGAGACGGTCGATCATAGCGAGTTGATCCGCCAGCATGTGGCAGCGCATTTCAGCCGCTGGAGCGAGGTCATCGCGGCTTGCCTCGCCGAAGCGCAGAGAGACGGCACACTAACTGGCGAGCTGCCGGCCGAAACACTTGCCGATTTCATCCTGAACAGTTGGGAGGGGGCACTTCTGCGCATGCGCGCCGACCGTAGCGGAGCGCCGCTCGAAACATTCAAGCAGATGGTCTTTGATGTGCTGCTGCACGGTAGAGGGCATTGAGGATCATTTACCTCGATTAAGGAGAGATTTCTGTTCCAGCTCGGGCATTTACCATCTTGGCCGACGTCATGGATCGGCAATAGTTCCAGCTTAATTCCGACATGTTCGGGCTGAAGTTTCCGGCATCGACACACGGGCGAGGGATCAGATGCCGGGCATTCTCATTGCAACCCTGTTGGCGACTGTCTCGGCCAAAGCGCCGATGAATATGCCAGCGGCGATCTTCTCTTTTCGGATTGTGGCGGTTCGCGGCAGTTCGTCACCGGCTATGTTTCCGGCTGGCTCGACAAATGGAACCGTGATGAGTTTCTTGCGCGGCGTGCATTCGCGGATGCGGCCGGGGATCCGCAGGCGATGGTCGGTATAACCCGTCTCGGCCATTCGGTCGGGTGGAATATCTGCCTGCCGCCGGGCACGACGCCCATCGTGATCGGTGAAATGCTCTGCCACTTCCTGCAGGAGAATCCAGGTGTTCGCAGTGCCGAGGGCGACGATCTGGTGATGACCGTCGTTACCCGCAGCTACGGCTGCCGGTAAGGCAGGCGTCAGGCCTTGCTGACAAGAATGGCGCCGCCGATGATAAGCAGGGTGCCGGCAGAGAGTTTCATGATATCCACCTCAGCAGCCTCTCCCAGATACACCGCGCCGACGGCGAGCGTCACCAGGACGTTGCAGCTCCAGATCGGCGCGAGCTTGGAGACCGGCACGCCGTAGGCAAAGAGCGCGAAACTGATGAGGCCGGTGCCGAAGGCGAAACAGAGGCCGGCGACGGCGGCAAAGCCGATGCCTTCTGACGTCCAGGGCGCGGGGCGCCAGATCAGGGCAGAAATCCCGCCCGCTACCGCAAGCGTCAGGCCGAAGGCGATGAGATAGGCCGAAGAGCCGACGCCCGATACGGCGCTCTGCTTCTGGAAAATAGCGGTGATGCCCCAGAGAATGGCGGGAGCCACGCCGCCGACGAACAAGGGCCAGAATGCAGTCATGATAAAACTCCTGTCGCACCGGACACGCTGAGGCCTTCAGGGAAGGCGATCTGGATGTGGTGCCACCAGACTAGGAGTTTCTTCTTGTTCTTTGTGGTCTTGTTGTTTTGCTGAAAACTGGCAGATTCACGCGCCGTCGGCAAGCAGCAGGATGACTGTCACGCCCGCTTTTCTGCCTGGGCGGTGGCCATTGCGATCTCGCCGATTTCGGCCAGCGTCACCCTCTGGAATTCCCGCTCAAGCGTCTGTTCGGCGCTTTCAAAGGCGCGCTCCAGCTTGCCATTGGCGGCGCGCTCGACCGGGCAGGACGGGTGATCGTTGGAAAGCGGCGCATCGAGGATCGTTTCGCCCTGCAGGGCGCGCTGCACATCCAGAATGGTAATCTCTGCCAACGGCCTTGTCAGCGACCAGCCGCCGCCGCGGCCGCCTTCTGATTCGACGATACCGTATTGGCGCAGCGAGGCCATGGTGCGGCGGACCACGACAGGATTGGTGTTCAGCATCTGGGCGATGCGCTCGCTCGTTTCCCGGCCGCCCAGCAATCCCATATGCACGAGAACATGGATCATTCGTGCCAGTCTTCCGTCTTGCCGCATCTGCGTCTCTCCATAGCGTAACAAATATTGTTACGGTCTATTGACTCCTCTTTTCTGTAACGTAAAAAGATACGGAATCAAAGATTCAATGGCGCCCGGATGCATTTTATAGGGGCGCGCCTGTTGTCGAGGAGCCAGAGATGCAGCGCATGATCGAAACAGCAACCTTGAGGATGAGCATTGCCGAAGCCGGCGAGGGGCCGCTGGTGTTGCTGTGCCATGGGTTTCCGGAGACATCGCATGCCTGGCGTCATCAGATCACCGCACTTGCCGGGGCGGGCTTTCATGCCGTGGCGCCCGACATGCGCGGTTATGGCCGAACGGAAAGCCCTGACGAGACTGGCGCCTATACGGTCTTCGATCTCGTGGCCGACATGGTGGCGCTCGTCGATGCGCTTGGTGAGGAAAAGGCTGTTATCGTCGGCAATGACTGGGGTGCGACGGTTGCCTGGCAAGCCGCACTGATGCGGCCGGACAGGTTCCGGGGCATTGTCGCGATGAGCGTGCCTCTCATGGGCCAGCCGCCCGTGCCGCCGACGAAAATCTTTCCGGCGACAGCGGATCACCTGCTCTATGTGCTCTATTTCCAGGAGCCGGGATTGGCGGAAGCCGAGTTCGAGCGGAATGTAGATGTCACGCTGCGCAAGATCTATGGCGCCGCCGGCGGCGAGGCAGGTCCGCGACTGCCAGGCGACGGAACGCCCAATCCGTTCGGCATGGTCTTGCGCGCATCCGGTCTGCTGGCTGATCTGCCCAACTGGGAAACGCTGCCCAAATGGCTGCCGCAAGCCGACCTCGATGTCTTTGCCGATGCATTCAAGGCGTCAGGCTTTCGCGGCGGGTTGAATTATTACAGGAACCTCGACCGGAACTGGGAATTGCAGAAAGCTTTGGCGGGGCTGAAAGTCGAGGTTCCCGCGCTGTTCATGGCCGGCGAACGCGACACGGGCCTTGCCATCCCCGGCATGCGGGAGATTATCGATGCGATGCCAGGGCTCGCGCCTGGCCTCAGGGCGACGCAGTTCGTGCCCGGTGCGGGCCATTGGCTGCCGCAGGAGCGGCCGGAGATCGTCTGCCGCGCGATTATCGATTTCGTGCAGGCTTTGTGACCGGTTAATGCCCTTCGTCCAGCATCGCCTCGAGCGTGGCGATCAGTTTGTGGCTGCCATTGCGATCATCGGCAATGGTCTGGAAGACGCCAGCCATACCCTTGAAGATCAGGGCGGCGGGATCGTCAGACCCCAGGAACTCGGCGATTTCTTCCATTTCCGCCACCCAGCGATAGGCCTTCGGAAACATATCCGGAATGGAATGGCGTAGCCGCTTCAGATGCTCGGCCTGGCTTTCGGCCAGTTCCACCTTCAATGCCTCGCTGGCACCGGAGCGTGCGGCCGCAAGCAGCATGGCGGCGGAGAGGCCGGTGATGCCCTTGTTGATGCCGGCGTAACACATCTTCAACGCGGAGGCGGCTCCAACAGGGCCTTTCACGCGGCGGATCTTCAGGCCGAAGCGGGAGAGGAGATCAGGTTCGCCTGCGAGATCGCCGCTGAGGCAGACGACCGGTCCGGCCTTGCCGGGAACCGGCGGGCCGCCGATGATCGAGCCGTCGATGACCTTGGCGCCTGTGGAAGCGAAGCCTGCGGCCAGCTTTTCCATGGTCTTCGGGCTGATCGCGTTGAGATCGACGAAGGGTGGTTTCTTGCCGCTGTCGCGCAGCACCGGAGCGATGAGATCCGCAACCTTCTGCGCTTCTGCCGGCGGAACGATGGAGAGGATGATATCGGCCTCGGCGAATGCCGAAAGCGGGGCGGCGACGAGGCCCGCTGCGCGAGCGCGTTCGAGGGTCACCGCGCTGCGTCCCTCGAGAAAGGTGATGACCTTGGCGCTTGACTCGACGAGGCGGCGGCCGACGGCGCTGCCCATGGCGCCGGCGCCGAACAATGCAATGGTGGTGGACATTGACGGATGAGACCTCTTTGGCGGGGATACCGAGACACTAGGGCCAGAGGATCAGTGCAGCAAGGCGAATGCGGCTATTAGTCCCGCATCCTCAGCTCATCCGTCTGCATCTGCAGGGAGCCCAGCGTTTCCAAAAAACTCATGCCGAGCAAGCTCTGGTCGAGCCTCCCGTCCTCAGCGACCGACGCGGCGACATTGCTGCGCACGATCGGGCCGATCGCGACCTGATCAAGGGTAACGGGGGCGGCGCGGGCGCGGCCGTTGGCGGTCATCACGGTCATGGAATAGGTGAGCTGCTTCGGGTCTATACCGACGCGCAGCGCATCGGCATGCGAGAGCGCCACCATGCTGGCGCCAGTATCGACGAGCATCGGTACCGACTGGCCGTTGACCGAGACCTCAGCCTCGAAATGGCCGCTCAGCATCTTGTGGACGATGACTTCCTGCCCGCCCTCACTCGTTGTGACGACGACGGCGCGGCCCGGCACGAGGCCGGCAAGCAGGCGGTTGCCGACGCCAAGTGCATCCTGACGGTAGAGATAGGCGGTTGCGAGCGCCAAGATGATGACGAGCCAGATCATCAACTGCCGCATGGTCTGGCCTATATTTCGACGGCTGCCCAAGATGCCGGCGGCCAGCATCAGGGCGATCGGCAGCAGGTAGACGAAGCGGCCGAAATCGTCGCTTGCCAGTCCGAAAATGCGGCTCTGGTCGCTATTGAAGAGCAGGACGGCAAGGCCGATGCCGATGACGGCAAGCAGGAGGATGAGGCGCATCAGCCGACGGCCTCCAGAGTTTTCGTCGATTCGGGAGCGAGTTCCGCGAGGCGGGTGGGCAGGTTTTCCATGATGGCCTCGCGTTCCTCGTCGGAAAAGCGCATCCAGCCGGCAATTTCATCCGCTGTGCGGCCGCATCCGGCGCAGAGACCGGTGAGAGGATCCAGGGAGCATACGCGGATGCAGGGTGTTCGCATGGGCGATATATCGGGATTTCAGAGGGCCATGGCAAGGGCGCAGAAGGCTGCGACCTCGCAAATCTGCTGGTTGGCGCCGAGCGTATCGCCGGTGTGCCCGCCAAGCCTGCGGCGGATGAACCAGGTGAAGGCGAGCGTCGAAAGACCGGCGGCGAGAAGGGCCGAGACGAACGGCAACAGACCGAGTGCCGGCCAGACCAGAATGGCGGTGATGAAGCCTGCCGTAACGAGGGCGATCTGCATCGTCACTTCCGCTGGGCTTCCAGCCGAGGCTGCAAGCCCATCCGGCTTTGCGGCGGGAAGGCGCTGCCAGTGCCATGCGATCGCCCCACGGCTGAGTGCGGCTACGGCGGGAATGGCAAGTGCTGCAGCAAAAGGCGGAGCCTCGCGGGCAATGGCGGCAAGGGCAGAGGCCCGCAGGGCGAAAGAGAGAATCAGGGCAATCGCGCCGTAACTGCCGATGCGGCTGTCCTTCATGATAAGAAGGCTCTGCTCGCGCGATTTGCCGCCGCCGATACCGTCGGCCGTATCGGCAAGCCCATCCTCGTGCAGCGCGCCCGTTAGGATCGTCTGGACAGCGAGGGCAACAAGTGCGGCCATCAGGCGGTCGGCGCGCAGGCCCAGTATGACGAAGAAGATCAGAGCGGGCAGGGCGCCGATGACAAGGCCGGCCACCGGGAAGACACGCACCAGCCGGCCAAGCTTTCCGTCATAGCCGGCAAAAAGCCATGGCGGCATGGGAATGCGGCTCAGGAAAGCCACGGCGCGCGCGGCATCGACCACGATGTCTTTTATGATTCCTGGGATCATTCTCTGTTGCCCTCTCTCCGCAGCGTTTTGGTCTCCCTGCGGCTTTTGGCGCTGTGTGCTTTTTCACATTGTTCGCCTGGGCCGCTCGCTTTAAGAGAGTCGCCACGCAAAGAACCCGATTTGCCGGGAAAAGACAAGAATACAAGGAAAGCCATTCAGATGAGCGTTTCAGGCCTGCCGTTCGACGATTTTCGCGCCCTTCTTCGTGACCTGCCGGGACCGGATGCCCGCGCGCTGGTCGCCGCCCGCGAACGCGACGCGCAACTGACCAAGCCGCCGGGTGCGCTTGGCCGACTGGAAGAGATCGCTTTCTGGCTCGCCGCCTGGACGGGCAAGCCACCCGCTGTCAACCGGCCGCTGGTCGCGATCTTCGCCGGCAATCATGGTGTCGTGCGGCAGGGAATCACGCCTTTCCCGCCTGAAGTGACACAGCAGATGGTGGAGAATTTCGCGGCCGGCGGGGCGGCAATCAACCAGATCTGCGTCGCCTATGACCTCGGCTTAAAAGTCTTCGATCTGGCGCTCGATTACCCGACCGGCGACATCACCCAGGAGCCGGCGCTGACCGAGCGCGATTGTGCCGCCACCATGGCCTTCGGGATGGAAGCGATCGCCGGCGGCACGGACCTGCTCTGCATCGGCGAAATGGGCATCGGCAATACGACGATTGCGGCTGCGATCAACTACGCGCTTTACGGCGGCACGGCGCGTGACTGGGTTGGCCCCGGCACCGGTTCGGAAGGCGAGATGCTGGAGCGCAAGATCGATGCCGTCGAGCGCGCTGTCGAACTGCACAGCGATCATCTCAACGATCCGCTCGAAATCATGCGCCGCCTCGGCGGGCGCGAGATCGCGGCAATGGCGGGCGCCATCCTCGCGGCGCGCATGGAGCGCATTCCTGTGCTGATCGACGGTTATACGGCGACGGCTGCAGGCGCGATCCTGCAGGCCGCCAATCCGTCTGCGCTCGACCACTGCCTGATCGGCCATGTCTCGGCCGAACCGGGGCATCTGCGGGCCATCGAACAGCTCGGCAAGACACCGCTTCTGGCGCTCGGCATGCGGCTTGGCGAGGGCACTGGTGCAGCCCTTGCCGCCGGCATCGTCAAGGCGGCCGCCGCCTGCCATTCCGGCATGGCAACCTTCAGCCAGGCAGGTGTTTCCGGCAAACATTAGGACTCAAACTTAAGCTCGTGGAGGCGGAGCGACATGTACCGGATCGCTCCCGCCACTGGAGAAGGTGCGGTCCGGCCGCCGCACAGATTGCGGGCTCGACGCGTGAGGCATTTTCAGACGCCTTGACGCAAGACCGCCGGTATCATCCGGACATTGTTGACCTGGATCAAGGATCATCGGCACCAAAAGGTCCAGCATACGTGCGTCGTGTTGGTCGCATGGACAGTTCCAGTGATGCCACTATCTTCAATCTCATCAGCCGGCGCTTCGGCTGATCAGGGGAACGGAGCCGCACTCATGGCCGCCGGCCGCAGCAGGTTCGCATGGATGAACGCAGTGCTGACCGTTCTGGTCACGCTCGCGATTCTCTTTGCGCCAATGGCAGGGGCGATGGCGATGCAGTGTCATGAGCGCCCGGTTCACACGCGCCACGGTATCGAGCAAACCCTTATCCAGAAGGACGCCGGCACCTCACTTCAAGGCGGCCTGCGCACTCCCGACCATAAGAGTTGCTGTGCCGTTTCGTGCGGCTTCTGTCTTGTCTTCATGAATATCGACAAAACGGAAGCGCCTGCAGACAGGGGTTTCTTCCTCCGCTTCGCATGGGGAGACCAGATCGGAAGCGGCCTGACGCTCCCGCCCATGCTCGGGCCTCCTCGTCTTTCGGTCTGAGGATACCGGAGGCCGCTTCTTCGCGGCGTCCGGTCGATTCCGCGGGCGCCGCAGGTAGCCCCTAGACCAACGGTCGGCATGCCGACCTGGAAGCAAGGATAAAATACAATGAAACGCCGTGATTTTCTCAACGGCCTGACGGTCGGCGCAGCAGCGCTCGGCATGTCGGCCGTGCTGCGTCCCGTCAGCAGCCTTGCACAGGACGCCAAGACTTCGTCCTCGCAGGGCACGACACCCCGCATCCTCTCCGTCGGTTACCGGACCATCGACGTCAAGGGCAGGTCCGCGCGCGTCTTCGGCCTCGTCCAGCCCGACGGCAGGCCGGGGCTGACGCTTGATGCCGGAACCGATTTCGACGTCGCGCTGTCGAACGCGATCGACGAGCCGACCTTGATCCACTGGCACGGATTGACGCCGCCCTGGGCTGCCGACGGCGTGCCCGACAATCCCGCCGCACCCCTCAAGCCGTCCGACACCCGCCGCTACACGTTCCCGGTCGGTGCGGGCAGTACGCACTGGATGCACGCCCATACGCTGCAGGAGCAGAACCTGCTTGCCGCCCCGCTGATCGTGCGGACCGCCGACGACATGAAGCGCGATGAGCAGGAGGTTGTCATCCTGCTGCACGACTTCTCCTTCCTGTCGGCGGAGGAACTGCTGGCGAAGCTGAAAGGAAATGCGGCGCATGGCTCCATGCCCATGGGTCACGGCTCGATGCAGGGAATGGGCGGCATGCAGCACATGATGTCCGGCAATAACATGGCGGGCATGGCCATGCCGGGAATGGCGGCCATGGACCTCAACGATATCGACTATGACGCCTATCTAGCCAATGACCGCACGCTCGACGATCCCGAGGTCGTCGCGGTGGAGAAGGGCGGCCGCGTGCGCTTGCGCATCATCAACGGCGCCACGGCGACAGCCTTCACCATCGACACCGGCAGCCTTGCCGGAGAGCTGGTCGCTGTCGACGGGCAGGGCGCGCAGCCGATCGCCGGCACGTCTTTCCCTGTTGCCATGGGTCAGCGCATCGACATCCGCCTCGGCCTTCCGAAGGACGGCGGGGCTTTTCCCATCCTTGCCCTGCGCGAGGGAGCCGTGGAGCGTACGGGCGTCATCCTTACCACCGCGGGCGCTGATATCCGCAAGATTGCGGTCGAGGGCGATATGAAGGGCCCGGTTCTCGGGCTGGATCTGGAACAGCGACTGCGTCCCGTCGCACCCGTGGTGCCGCGTGCGGCAGACCGCCGCTTCGAATTGTCACTGACGGGCGACATGGCGACCTATCGCTGGGGCATCGACGGGGCGGACGGTCTCGTCGTCAAGCGCGGCGAGCGGATCGAGGTCGCGATCGCCAACATGTCGATGATGGCGCATCCCATGCACCTGCACGGCCACCATTTCCATGTGATCGGCATCAACGGAACGCCGATCGCCGGCGCAGTCAGGGACACGGTTCTGCTGCCGCCGATGGCGAGCGTCGTGCTTGCCTTTAACGCCGACAACCCCGGCCGCTGGCCGCTCCATTGCCATCATCTCTACCACATGGCGACGGGCATGATGGCTTATGTCACCTACGACGGCGTCGGCTGACGCGCATCGATCGACTTGTTGGCCGGCGGCGCGTCCGCCTGCCTCTGTCACGACATTGCCAAAGGAGAAATGACATGAGAACGACGAGAATTCCAAACGCGGTCCTGCTTGCCGCGCTGATCGCCATCGGCGGAGTCGGTTCCGCCTTCGCGCAGACGAA
This sequence comes from Rhizobium viscosum, assembly GCF_014873945.1. Taxonomy (NCBI): domain Bacteria; kingdom Pseudomonadati; phylum Pseudomonadota; class Alphaproteobacteria; order Hyphomicrobiales; family Rhizobiaceae; genus Rhizobium; species Rhizobium viscosum. The sequence continues at coordinate 72,862 of NZ_JADBEC010000003.1, forward strand.
CGGGGCGGATACCCATCATCCCCTGAACATGTCGCAGGCGAGCCCGCCATCGGGAATGGGGGGCATGATGGGACAAGGCCAAGGGGCAATGCAGGACGGACCGGGCATGATGGGCGGCGGGATGCCGATGATGCGAGGGTTCATGACGAAGATCATGTTCGCGATCGCCGATACTAATGAGGATGGCTCGCTGTCGTTCGAGGAAGTGACAGCCATCCATAAGCGGATATTCGACGCTGTGGACGCCAACAATGACGGTAAGGTCACGCCAGAGGAGATACAGGCGTTCTGGCTGCAATAGGTTCCGGTTTTAGATAATCCGATGCTTGAGCAGGAAGAGTGGCGGAGGCTATCCGCCGCGCCGGAGCGAAAACCATAACCCGGCCGGCGCATTGCTTGCACTGGAACAGGGGAAGCGATATCTGCGTATCCGCTCATGAATGAAAGCACCGGCTGGAAAACCGGGCTGGAGGAAACGAGGCGCCTTTGACGAAACCTGCCGTGACCAAGGAAACGGGATTTCGCCATTTCATGGCGGCGGCCAGCTATTCGTGGGCAGGCTTCCTGCGGGTCTTCAGGGAATCGGCCTTCCGGCAGGAGCTCGGCTTCTTCGCAGTAGCGCTGATTGCGCTTTTTCTCGTCGGTGCGGATGCCACGGAATTCGTCGTCACGACGGTGCTTTTCCTCGGGCTCTTTTCGATCGAGGCGATGAATACGGCAGTCGAGGAAGTGATCGACCGGATTTCACCCGAGATCTCCATCGTCGGCAAACATGCAAAGGATCTCGGCTCCTTCGCCGTGACCTGCATGATCGCCGCCTGCTGCCTTTATCTCGGCTTCGTCATCATCGGGCATCTGTTCTTTTAAATTATGGGATGACTAAGCGAAGCTGCGGCGCTTCTTGATAACCGGCTGGGCTTCTTCCACGGCCGGGATGCTCTGCAGCACGCGCTTGGCCGGCAGGATGGCGATGACTTCGGTGCCTTCGCGCAGCCTGGATTTCAGGATGAACTGGCCGTCATGCTTGGCAAGGATCGCCTGAACGATCGGCAGGCCGAGGCCGGTGCCCTGTTCGGCGCTCTTGATGGCGATCGAGCCCTGGCCGAAGGCCGATAGCACGATCGGGATTTCGTCTTCGGGGATGCCGGGGCCATTATCCCTGATGGAGATGTACTGGCCGCCGCCGGCAGTCCAGCCGACCTTGACGTTGATTTCTCCACTCTGAGGCGTGAATTTCACGGCGTTGGAAAGAAGATTGAGCACGACCTGGCGCATGGATTTCTCGTCCGCCCAGATCGCCGGGAGCTGGCGCTCGACCTGATCGTGGATAGTGATATTCTTGGCGCGGGCGCGAAGTTGCACCATGCCGATGCAATCCTCTGTTATATCGAGCAGAGAAATCGCCTCTTCGCTCAACTCATACTTGCCGGCTTCGATGCGCGAGAGGTCGAGGATTTCATTGATGAGATCGAGCAGATGCTGTCCGGAACGATGGATATCGCCGGCATATTCCTTGTAGGTCGGATTTGCGAGCGGCCCCATGACCTCCGCCGACATGACCTCGGAGAAACCGAGAATGGCATTCAGTGGCGTGCGCAGTTCATGCGACATGGAGGCAAGGAAGCGCGACTTGGCAAGGTTTGCCTCCTCGGCACGGCGGCGAGCCTCGTCCGACATGGATTTAGCCACTTCCAGCTCGGCGATCAGATCGTCCTTTTCCGACTGGAAGGAGAGGATCCTCAGGCTGAACTGGAAGAGCCGGTCGCTGATGTAATTGAAGAAGACCACCGTCATGGTGAAGACGCCGGTCAGGCTGAGTTCCAGAATATCACGCGACAGGCCGCTTTTTGCCGCAAGCGCCACGACAGCAGGCGCAAAGCCGACGAGTACGGCGCGCGTCAGCATGAAATTCGACATGGTCGCGACCGACAACGCGATCAGCAGCGTGGCACCCTTATAGAGCGTGAAGCTCGAAGGTTCGCAGGCCGAACAGTCCTGCAGGGCAAAGACCGCCCAGCAGCAGCCGATCAGGAACTGGCCTGCCAGCAACAGGTTGCGCCAGCGGCGCACAGCTTCTGCGGTAATTTCCTGCCTCCTGGCGCGGCGGGCCAGAAGAATATTGGCGGCATGGCATGTCAACGTCAGCAGCGCCCAGAAGAACAGGCTCGCATCCTCGGTGAAATAGGTGCCGAGTGCTGCAACGATAATGACGAAAAGCGGCGCGATCGCCGCGCCCTGCAGCACGGCAGTGATATACATCTGCAGTACGTCACGATCGAAGGCGGAGCTTGAGGCATGGCCGGATTGCAGGCGTTCGCGCGTCTGACGCACGGCCTTTGAAACCGCCTTATTGCGGTGGCCGCGCGATTTGTCGACAATGATCTTGTCGGTAGATGTGCTGACGCCGGTACTCATGTGCACGTTGAAAATTGTTCCGCAGATGAATAAGAGCTTAACCGGAAAGTCTTAAGAAGATGTTTGCCATCTTTGCCAAGGGTTTGTTTTGCAAGGAGGCAAAAGCGTGGCACGGCTTCTTGTGTTGACCCGAGACGGTGCAACTGCGCTGGCTTTTCTTGCTCTCGTTGCATTAATTGCGGCCAAGCTCAATGACAGGCCCGATATCCAGCACCACGGCGCTTTTCACGCCGCCGATGGCGACAGCCTCGTTCTTGACGGCGAGCGCATGCGGCTTGATGGCATCGATGCACCGGAACTGTCGCAGACTTGCGAGCGGCAGGGGCAGGACTGGGCGTGCGGCAGACAGGCCCAACACACGCTGCAGCAGCTGGTTTCTGACAACAGTACGCAATGCGGCGGAAACGAGCGCGATCGCTATGACCGGCTGCTGGTCACTTGCCGAAATAATGCCGGCAGTATCAATGCGCGGATGGTGGCCTCCGGGATGGCCGTTTCCTATGGCCGCTACCAGCAGGAGGAAGGGCAGGCGAGGGCCCGGAAGCTCGGGCTCTGGGCAGGCCATTTCGAAATGCCGCGCGATGTCAGGGATCAGGCCCGGCATGAAAGCTCCGGCCTGCAGCGGCTGATCGGCGGATGGACGGGATGGGAATGAGCAGTACATCGAGCGAGGACCGGCTGGACAGGTTGCGCGCCGAGATTGCCGCCTGCCGGATCTGTCGCGATGCGCCACTGCGTGGCATCGAGGATCGCCTGCCGCACGAGCCACGGCCGGTCGCCGTGCTCTCCTCGCGTGCCCGTGTGCTGATCGCGGGCCAGGCGCCGGGGCTGCGCGTGCATGAAAGCGGGCTGCCGTTCGACGATGCCTCCGGCGACCGGCTGCGGCAGTGGCTGCAGGTGGATCGGCCCGCTTTCTACGACAGGGATCGATTCGCGATCGTGCCGATGGGCTTCTGTTTTCCAGGTTATGATGCCAAGGGCAGCGACCTGCCGCCGCGGCGTGAATGCGCGCCGGTCTGGCGGGATCGCGTTCTCTCGGCCATGCCGCAGATCGAGCTGGTGCTTGCCGTCGGCGGTTATGCGCAGGCCTGGCATATGGGGGTTATGAGGCGCGAGAACATGACCGAGACGGTGCGGGCATGGACTGACAGCCTCGCAGCGCCGGGCAAGCCTTTGATTCTTCCACTGCCGCATCCGAGCTGGCGCAATACTGGCTGGATCAAGCGGCATCCGTGGTTCGAAGAAGAGCTGCTTCCTGAACTGCGCCGGCGAATCAAAATGCTTGTCTTCTGAAACAAAATTCTTTTCGTCGGCCGGAATCGCGCTATACAAAGAAAATAATTCGAAAGGGACTTATTTTCGCATGGATCGCCTCGACCGAAAGATACTGCGCCTGCTCCAGGAAGATTCGACGCTCGCCGTAGCCGACCTTGCCAAGAAGGTCGGGCTGTCGACGACGCCCTGCTGGCGGCGCATCCAGAAGATGGAAGAAGACGGCGTCATCAAGCGCCGCGTGGCGATCCTCGATCCGGAAAAGGTCAACACCAAGGTCACGGTTTTCGTGTCGATCCGTACCGCCACCCATTCCATCGAGTGGCTGCGCCGATTCTCGGAAGTCGTGGCGGAATTTCCCGAAGTGGTCGAGTTCTACCGCATGAGCGGCGATGTGGACTATCTGCTGCGCGTCGTCGTGCCCGATATCGCGGCCTATGACGCCTTCTACAAGCGGATGATCGCCAAGATCGAGATTCGCGACGTCTCGTCTGCATTCGCGATGGAGCAGATCAAGTATTCGACGCAGCTGCCGCTCGACTACATGCTGCTGGAAAACGCCAAGTCCAGCGAGGACTGAGCGGGGCAGGCGCCTTCGACACGGCATTCGACGGTTGCAAACGGGCGCGAGCGAATCGCGCCCGTTTGCGTGAGAAGGGGCGGCCGTCCCGCGCGGTCGATCCGAGCAGGCCGGTTCGGAAGTTCATCCGTGATTTCTGGGAGTGCCCCGCCCAGCGCCGGCCCCTTGACGCCGGCGCGAAACCTTTCCAAATTGTAATCTTCCTGTCATGGAACTATGCGAAGCCACGCAAGTCACGATCTGGCCCTGACGTTGGGAGGCACGGGGGCCGATTCGCGCGGGTGGTCCGGGGATCTGGGACACTTTTATAATGTCCGTGCAGCGCAATATTGCGCGTTGCATGATTTTTTGAGTCTTTGGCAAAACGTTTAAGCGGCGCCCTGAGCGTGAGTCTTCGAGTGTTTATGCAGCATAAAGTAGGCTCCAAATCGACTTATGGCCGCTTTCTGCACCATTAGGTTCGATTTCAGGACACCATGTCCTAATCTCCTATCTTTATATGGTCCTTAGCCGGCGCTAATGTCCGGCTGCTTCGCGAAGCCGTTTGAGGTTTTACTCCGGTTTCGTGGCGCTTTGGGAGGATCGGTTCAGCCGCCTGCGATAGCCACTGGCTACCGCGGCGGCATTTGTGCGTCTGTCATCCAACCCTTTGAAATTGTTGTATAAAAACCACGCTCCATGTGGAAAGCATGTGCGTGCCGTGCGATGGCGCCGTTCACGAATTGATACAGTTTGATGTCTGTGGGATGAACGTTCGGCGGTTCGATCGATCCGCACGCCGTGAGGCTGTTCAAACGGGTCGGCTTTGGATCTTCGGAAACAGAGTAAAGCCCCGATCGACAAAGGAGTGGATTTCTACAATGAACATCAAGATGGTATTGCTTGCGTCGGCAGCAGCATTTGCTGCATCGACCCCGGTACTCGCAGCAGACGCAATCGTTGCTGCCGAGCCGGAGCCGGTTGAGTACGTTCGCGTCTGCGACGCTTACGGCACCGGCTACTTCTACATCCCGGGCACGGAAACCTGCCTGAAGATCGAAGGCTACATCCGTTTCCAGGTTAACGTCGGCCCGACCTCCGACACCAACGACTCCAGCTGGGATGCTGTAACCCGCGGTCAGGTTCAGTTCACGGCTAAGAGCGACACCGAATACGGTCCGCTCACCGGCGTTATCGTCCTCCAGGCCAACGCTGACAACGCAACGAACCAGGATACGATCCTCGACTCCGCTTACCTCGACGTCGCGGGCTTCCGCGCTGGTCTCTTCTACTCCTGGTGGGACGATGGTCTCTCCGGCGAAACGGACGATATCGGTTCTGTCGTAACGCTGCATAACTCCATCCGTTATCAGTACGAAACCGGTTCCTTCTACGCTGGCATCAGCGTCGACGAACTGGAAGATGGCGTCTACCAGGGTGACTTCGATCCGGCCCTCGACGCCCTCGTTGCGAACGACGGCCCGAACAATGTCGGCGTTGCCTTCGGCATCGGCGGCACGGCTGGCGCCTTCAGCTACCAGATCACCGGCGGCTGGGACTTCGACAACGAAGACGGCGCAATCCGCGCAATGGGTACGGCTGAACTCGGCCCGGGCACGCTCGGCCTCGCTGTTGTCTACTCCAGCGGCCCGAACTCCTACTACTCGACGGCTGAATGGGCAGTTGCTGCCGAATACGCCATCAAGGCTACTGACAAGCTGAAGATCACCCCCGGCGTTCAGTACTACGGCAACTACATCGGCGGTGCCGACCCGTTCGCCACTGTTCCGGATAGCTTCGACGGTGCCGGTGATGCCTGGAAGGCCGGTCTGACGGTTGACTACCAGATCGTTGACAACTTCTACGCCAAGGCTTCCGTCCAGTACCTGGATCCGGAAGATGGCGACGACGTCACGACCGGTTACTTCCGTCTGCAGCGCTCGTTCTAATCTGAGCGACGGAACCCCCGGCCTTGCGCCGGGGGTCTCCTAACCCCACGAGTTTCTGATCAGAATGACCTCCGATCAGTAACGAGGGACTGGTCCGGTTTTCCCTGCTGGGCCAGTCCTTTGCAGTTGAAAGCGGTCATGAAGCCAGGAGCGCCGCCACGCTTACCGGTTTCGCTTTGTCGCCAGGCTTTCCTCCGGTTTTCCCCAACGCCGAGCACCTCTAGAAATTATCGCCCTATTCGTTGGCTCCGGTAAATTGCGCCATATTTTATTGCGCGATACGCATCTTTCGTTGTGTGATTTCATCAGGCGAGCTGATCATCAGGATGGGCGTTTATCCCCTGAGGATTCGATGCCGACAATGTGACTGTAACGTAACAGGTGAGACGCTATAAGCATTTCAGTGGCTGGCATTCATTACTACTCTCGGGTAGGTTTCGATAATGGACGATCTTAATGACTACTTCTATTTTGCCGCCGTTGTCTCCAGCGGCGGCTTTGCTTCCGCAAGCCGAACCCTAAAAATACCCCGATCCAAGCTGAGCAGGCGTGTCAGTCGCCTGGAGGATGGCCTCGGCGCGAGGCTGATCGAGCGTTCCACACGTCACTTCCGGGTGACGGAGATCGGGCAGGCCTTCTATGAGCAGTGCCAGACGATTCTGAGAGAAGCCGATCGTGCGAAGTCGATCGTCACGGAGGCCCAGTCCGACCCGCAGGGGATCGTGCGCATGGGCTGCCCGCTCGGCCTGATCGATATTTCGCTCGGAGCCGTACTGCCGGAATTCCTGGAGCGCTACCCTAAGATCAAGCTGCAGATCATCGGTTCCGACCGGCGTACGGACCTCATTAACGAGCGCATCGATGTCGAAGTTCGCGCGGCGAGCGAGCCGGAAACACAGACGAGCCTGACGATGCGCAAGCTCGACCGGGCACGGCGCATCCTTGTCGCCAGCCCCTCGCTCGTCGAGCGCATGGGCGAACTCGGCGGCGTCGACGATCTCGGCAATGCGCCGACGCTTGCCATGACCACCTGGATGTCCTTCCATACCTGGGAACTAGTCGGGCCTGATGGCGAGAAGAAGGTCGTACGCCATCAGCCGCGGCTCACCTGCCGCAGCATGACGGCTATTCTCGATGCTGCTCGGGCAGGTGTGGGCTACGGCCTCATCCTGGAAAATGCCTGCGCGTCGGATCTCCAGTCCGGCCGGCTGGTTCGCGTTCTGCCGGAGTGGCAGACGGTGGAGAGCCAGTTCTATCTGGTCTTCACGACAACCAAGGGCATGCCGCCGGCGGTGCGGGCGCTGATCGATTTCCTCGTCGAGAAATCCAAGCAGCATCAGATCGTTACGACAGGGGCTGCGATCGCGGCACAATAAGGCTCTGTTCCATGCGAACCGCGAAACCGCGGTACAGTTTTGCTGGAATGTTCGCTTTATTTTTGCGCAATTCAGGGCGCAAAACCACGACACATTTTGCTGGAATTGCTCCGGGCGCTTTAGCCGAGGCGAGCCAGCAGCTTTTCACTCGTCAGTTCCCTGACCGCATCCTTGCCGATCCAGCGAGGCGTCTTGTCCGTGCTTGCGGCGAGGCGTTCGGCGAGGGGGAGCGCCTGACCATGGCAGGTGCGGTTGCGCTTGCCGATGTTGCGGAGCGCCCAGTTGACGGCCTTGCGGACAAAGTTTCTGTTATCGCTGCAATGCGCTTCGATCAGCGGCAGGTAGGCAAGCAGGCTTTCATCCGGGTCCGTCTTCCGGTGTACCGCCGCACCGGCGATCATGGCGAAGGCGGTTCGCCTGACGAATTCACGCTCGTCGGCGGCAAAGTCCGGGATCAGCGCGTCGAGACCAGCATCGACGAAGAGGTCGGCGGCGCAATCGACGATTTCCCAGGAGTTGAAGTCGGCGGCAAGCGTGCGGGCCTCGGCTTCCGTCAGATTTTTGGGATCGAACGTGTAGAGCGCCAGCAACCGCGCTTCGCGGATGCCGCTTGCCCAGAGCGCCATCGCTCTGATGTGATCCTTCTTTGCGAGCCGGGCGATTCTCTGCAGATCAGGATTGGAAATGCCGATGGCGGTCTCGGTAACGATGCCGAAACGCGCCATGCCGGCAATATTGTCTTCGGAGCGCAGCGTCTGAAGATGCGCGATCAGTTCCGCTGCACTCGAAGATGGGGAGATCACTGACAGGGCTTGGTCATTTTTCGAGGCGCGCGAGCAGAGAAGACGTATCCCACCTGTTACCGCCGAGCGCCTGGACATCGCCGTAGAACTGGTCGACGAGTGCCGTCAGCGGCAGCTTGGCCCCGTTCTGGCGGGCTTCGGTCAGCACGATGCCGAGATCCTTGCGCATCCAGTCGACGGCAAAGCCGAAATCATATTTGCCCTGGTTCATGGTCTTGTGGCGGTTTTCCATCTGCCAGGAGCCGGCCGCACCCTTGGAAATGACATCGACCACCTTTTCGATGTCGAGCCCGGCGCGCTTGCCGAAATGCACGGCCTCTGCCAAACCCTGGACGATACCGGCGATGCAGATCTGGTTCATCATCTTGGTCAGTTGGCCGGAGCCGGCCGGACCCATCAGGCCGACCATGCGGGCATAGGCGTCGATAACAGGTTTTGCCTTCTCGAAGACGGCTTCGTCGCCGCCGCACATGACGGTCAGCACGCCGTTTTCAGCACCCGCCTGGCCACCGGAGACAGGGGCATCGATGAAGTCCACACCCTTTGCCTTCGCGGCTTCATAGAGTTCGCGGGCGACCTCGGCGCTGGCCGTGGTGTTGTCGATCAGCACCGCGCCAGGCTTCATGGTCTTGAGCACGCCGTTTTCACCTGAGGTCACCTGGCGAAGATCGTCGTCATTACCGACGCAGACGAAGACGAAATCGCAACCATCGGCGGCTTCGGCCGGCGTCGGCGCCGACTTGCCGGAGAACTTTTCTGCCCAGGCGGCCGCCTTCTCAACCGTGCGGTTATAGACGGTGACATCGTGGCCGCCCTTTGTCTTCAGATGTCCCGCCATCGGGAAACCCATGACGCCGAGACCGATGAAAGCGACTTTCGCCATATGCTGTCCTCCATAACCGCTTGCAAACAGGCTCCGAGGATTAGCGGAAACGGCTGATGACGGAAAGCCACTGACAAAGGAGAAGCGATCGCTCTTGGAACAAAATTTCTCCGAGCCCGACAAAACGGGGTCGGGAAAGTTTCAGATATCGCGAATATGATAAATTTAGTTGTCGATCTAATTTATAGACTAAATCATCATCATTCCATCGAAACGGACCGGCTGGCGCAGCAGGAGCGCCAGCCTGCCAGAAAAGGGGATAGAGATGATCACACGTCGACAGACGCTCGGGCTTTTCGGTGCCGCAGCCGCCACCGCCATTCTGCCATCGGTCCGGCCGGCACGAGCCGCAGCAACGGAGTTCCGCATCGGCTGGCAGAAGAACGGCGTGCTGGCGCTCGCCAAGCGTCGCGGCGCCCTGGAAAAGCGCCTTGCCGACCAGGGGATCACAGTGAGCTGGTCGGAATTCACCTCAGGTCCGCCGTTGCTCGAGGCCCTTGGCGCCGGCGCGCTTGATTTCGGTGCAACCGGTGACGTCCCGCCACTCTTTGCACAGGCAGCGGGCGGCGCGCTCTATTATGTCGGCATCTACCGTGGCAGCCCGGCAGGCTCGGCCATCCTCGTGCGCAAGGATTCGCCGATCAAGACGCTGGAGGATCTGAAAGGCAAAAAGGTTGCCTTCAAGCGCGGCTCCAGCGCCCATAACGTAACGGTCAAGGCCTTGCGCAAGGCAGGGCTGAAGCCGGAGGATGTACAGCAGGTCGATCTTGCGCCGCCGGATGCGGCAGCCGCTTTCAAGAACGGCAGTATCGACGCCTGGTCGATCTGGGATCCCTATCTCGCCATCGCCGAAGCCGATCCCGATACGCGCATTCTGACGACGGCCGAGGGTATCGTCGATTCCTACAGCTACTTTCTCGCCAACAAGGATTTCACCGACGGGAACGGCACCGTCATCGTCAACGTGCTGGACGAGCTCGCCAAGGTCGGCCGCTCGGCCCAGGACAATCTCGATGCGACGGTCAAGGAGCTCTCGGAAATAACAGGCGTGCCTGAGAACATCACGCGGGTGGCGCTGCAGCGTCCCGGCGCCGATCTCGGCAGCGTGACGACGGTGAGCGATGCGGCAGCCGCCTATCAGCAGGCGCTGGCCGACGAGTTCTACAATCTCGGCATCGTGCCGAAGAAGCTGACAACCGGCGATATCGTCTGGCATCCGAAGGCTAGCTGACTTCGTCAGGCCCCGGGCGAGCTGACCGCCGCCGCGCAAGCTGGCCAAGTCAGCCGCTGGGCGAGCTGATCTCTTCCGCAGTTTGGGGTGGCGCTGGGGCAGGGCCTGGCGACCGCGGCATGGGAGCATACCCATGCCGCGGAACCGGGCAAAATTATTCTCCAGACCCGGTTAGAATAGCAAATTGATATTGTCGATCTAATTAGTCGTCTATGTCACTATCTCCGCATGATCAAACGCGACCGGTTCGCGACTTTGGTTCGCAAAAGGGCGCGGCCGAAAGCCACGAGAACGGAGAAGAGATTTCATGTTTACACGCAGACAGACGCTCGGCCTTTTCGGTGCTGCGGCCGCAACGACCATTCTGCCGCAGGTTCGCTCCGCAAACGCCGCGGCCACTACACTGCGCATCGGCTGGCAGAAGTTCGGCGTGCTGCCGCTTGCCAAGGCTGCTGGCGCACTTGAAAAACGGCTTGAGGCCAAAGGTGTGCGCGTCGAGTGGAACGAATTCACCTCCGGCCCGCCGCTGCTCGAAGCAGTCGGCGCCGGCGCCCTGGATTTCGGCGTTTCCGGCGATGTGCCTCCGCTCTTTGCGCAGGCAGCCGGTGGCGATCTTCTTTATGTCGGCGCCTATCGCGGCCCGGCCGCTTTCCACGGCCTGCTGGTGCAAAAGGATTCGCCGATCCAGAAGCTGGAAGATCTCAAGGGCAAGAAAGTCGCCTACAAGCGTGGCTCCAGCGCCCATAATTTTGCGCTCAAGGTGCTCGCCAAGGCCGGGCTTTCTCTCTCCGATATTACCGAAGTCGACCTGCCGCCACCGGATGCGGGTGCCGCTTTCAAGACCGGCAGCATCGATGCCTGGGCGATCTGGGATCCCTTCTTCGCTGTTGCCGAAGCCGATTCGCACACAAGAGTACTGACGACTTCGGAAGGTCTGCTCGACAATTGGGGGTACTTCCTCGGAAACGGCGCCTTCACCAACGCCAATCCCGAAGTGATCGTCGATGTCATCGACGAGCTTGCCAAGGTGGGTGCGGCCGCACAGGTGAATCTCGACGATACGGTGAAAGCGCTCGCCCAGATCACTGGCGTGCCCGCCGATATCACCCGCGTCACGCTCACCCGCAGCCAGGCCGACCTCGGCAAAGTTTCGCTAGTTCCGGATGCGGCTCTCACCTACCAGCAGGCGCTCGCCGACGATTTCTACAAACTCAAGATCGTGCCGAAGCAGCTCACGATCAGCGATATCGTGTGGCATCCGAAAGCCAGTTGATCGGGTAACCGGACCGATTTCAGACATTTATAAGAAAGGAATGCGCTCATGACCGCTTCATCCGACCCGATCAATTTCCTCTGGTTCATCCCGACCTCCGGCGACGGCACCTATCTCGGCTCCACCGATCTCAACCGTGCGCCTGAAATCGGTTACCTGACGCAGATCGCCCAGGCGGTGGACCGTCTTGGTTATTCCGGTGTGCTGCTGCCAACGGGTGTTGCCTGCGAGGAGTCCTTCGTCATGGCCTCGGCGCTCGCCGCGCGGACCGAGAAGCTGCAGTTCCTGGTGGCGATTCGCCCGGGTACTGCGTCTCCGGCCTATTATGCCCGCCTTGCCACCACGCTCGACCGCATCTCCAATGGCCGCCTGCTGCTCAACATCGTTGTCGGCGGCAGCCCGGCGGAGCTCGCTGGCGACGGCATCCATCTGGAGCACGACGAGCGTTATGCCCATGCCGACGAGTTCTTCCATGTCTTCGAAGAACTGCTCGAAAAGGGTGTCGCGAGCTATGACGGCAAATATATCAAGGCGACCGATGCCCGCCTCGGCTTCCCCTCGGTGCAGTCGCCGCGCCCGCCGCTCTATTTCGGCGGTTCCTCGGATGCCGGCATCGATTTCGCCGTCGGCCGCGTCGACAAGTACCTGACCTGGGGTGAACCGCCCGCACAGGTTGCCGAAAAGGTGCAGAAGGTACGCGCCGCTGCTGCCGGCAAGGGCCGCGACGTTTCCTTTGGTATTCGCCTGCATTTCATCGTCCGCGAGACGGACGAGGAGGCCTGGGAAGCCGCTGACCGCCTGATCCGCCATCTCGATGACGAGACGATCGCCGAAGCGCAGGAGCGTTTCGTCAAGGAATCCGACTCCGTCGGCCAGAAGCGCATGGCTGCGCTGCATGGCGGCCGCCGCGACAAGCTCGAAGTGTCGCCGAACCTCTGGGCCGGGATCGGCCTGGTGCGCGCCGGTGCGGGCACCGCGCTCGTCGGCTCGCCGAAGACCGTTGCCGCGCGCCTGCGCGAATATCAGGAGGTCGGCATCGATACGGTGATCGGCTCCGGCTATCCGCATCTCGAAGAAGCCTATCGCGTTGCCGAACTGCTCTTCCCAGAACTCGGCATCGAGAGGGACGAACAGCGTCTGAGCTTCAACAACGAGTTCGGCCGCAAGAAGGTTTTTGCCGGCGGCAGCCATGGCGGCAACCTGAAGGTCGTCTCCGGCTCCTGATCTGGGGCCAATCATTAACGCAATTCCGGACACGAAACTCCGCACGGTTTCCCGGAATTGCACTGAAGCAAAGCGCGAGGAAGATATCCATGTCGACTTTCGATACGCCGTTTGCGCGGGCTGCCGCCGATACCGACAAGGGCAGGGCGGGTTTTCGCCTGCCGCTGCCCAGCCGTGACAGACTGCTGCCCTATCTGGTGCCGGTTGCAATCATCGCACTCTGGCAGCTCGGCTGCTCCGTCGGCTGGATTTCCTCGCGCATCATGCCGTCTCCGGCCGATGTCGCCTCTGCCTTCTGGACGACGACGATCTCGGGGCAACTGCCCGAGGATGTGCTGGTCAGCGCCGCACGCGCCTTTGCCGGCCTGCTTGTCGGCGGCTCTATCGGTTTCCTGCTCGGCATTGCCAATGGCGTCTCGAAACTCTCCGAGCAACTGACGGACACAACGCTGCAGATGCTGCGCACCATCCCGCATCTGGCGATGATCCCGCTCGTCATCCTCTGGTTCGGCATCGGTGAGGAATCGAAGCTCTTCCTCACCTCGCTCGGCGTGCTCTTTCCCGTCTATCTCAACACCTACCACGGCGTGCGCAATGTCGATCGGGACCTGATCGAGATGGGCAAGGTCTATGGCATGAGTGGCTGGACGCTGTTCCGCAAGGTGATCTTCCCCGGCGCGCTGCCGTCGATCTTCGTCGGATTACGCTATGCACTCGGCATCATGTGGCTGACACTGATCGTCTCGGAATCGATCGCCGCTTCCTCCGGCATCGGCCACATGGCCAACAATGCCCGCGAATTCATGATGACCGATGTCGTGGTGCTGGCGCTCGTCATCTATGCGGTTCTCGGCAAGCTCGCCGATGTCGTCGCTCGTGCCCTTGAGCGCCAGACGCTCAAGTGGAACCCGGCCTACGCGAAATAGGAGTTAGTGCGATGACCGTTATCTCGCGCGAGCGTTTCCATCCTGCCGATACGGCCGAATATGTCGATCATCAGCCGATCGCCGCCGGCGAGGGCGCTGCCTCCATCACGCTGTCGGGCCTCGAAAAGAGCTTTGGCGCCAACCGGGTATTGCGTGGCATCAACCTGCATATTCCGGCCGGCCAGTTCGTCGCCGTCATCGGCAAGAGCGGCTGCGGCAAGAGTACGCTGCTGCGCATCCTGTTGGGCCTCGATGAGCCGACTGATGGTGAGTTGCGCTTCGAAGGCGCCGATGGCAGCGATACGCAGCCCAATGCCCGCATCGTCTTCCAGGAGCCGCGGCTTCTGCCTTGGCTCAGCGTCGCCGACAATGTCGTCGTTGGTCTCGGCGAAGGCATCGAGAAGAAGCGGGCGCTGGAAGAAGCCAGGGCTGTGCTTGCCGAAGTGCAACTCGCCGAAAAGGCCGGCGAATGGCCGGCGCGCCTCTCCGGCGGCCAGCGCCAGCGGGTGGCGCTGGCCCGCGCACTTGTCAGCAAGCCCGGTATTCTGGCCCTTGACGAGCCGCTCGGCGCACTCGATGCACTGACCCGCATCAGCATGCAGCAATTGCTGAACCGCGTCTGGCGGGAACTCGGCTGCACCACCGTGCTCGTTACTCATGATGTCAGCGAGGCGGTGCATCTGGCCGACCGGGTGATCGTTCTGGAGGAGGGTCGTGTCGCGCTCGATCTCGCCATTCCCTATCCGCATCCGCGTCGCCACGGCAATCCTGCGCTGGCGGAGCTGGAAGGCCGGCTGCTTGCGGCAATCCTCGGCAACGACGGCGGTCATTGATCAAGGCCTTGTTGCCGTCCTGCTGTTTGCGGGAGGATGGCCGGAAATTTTCCCTGCTCCGTGAGAACGTCGGCCCCGGCTTTCGCGAAAGCTGAGCTGGCTGCGGTTGATCATCGCCGTATTTATAAATTTTTATTGGCTTTCTGAAGCATACTTCAATTTCCATCAACTATGAGATGCATAAAGACGTTCTGTCCGAACATTCAAAATGCATCCTGCGCCAAATCCGATATATCCTGTTTCATCAATCATCGGCCATCGACGGCCCATGCGTTGCTTGGTTTCGCACGGCTAGTCTTCGGATATTCCACCCTTCTTCACATCGCCGGCATGACGCCGGTGCCGCGCAAGTGAGCCACCTCGACATGAGGAGGGCCGCAAAGCAGTGAAAGCCTGTTGTTGCTCCTGTCGAGGTAGCGGACAGACCGCACCCGTTTAATTCGCATCCGAGGTTTTAATGGCAATTATCGGTATCGATCTTGGCACGTCCAATTCGTTGGTGGCCGTCTGGTCGGAAAATGGTGCGGAACTCATCGCCAACGCGCTTGGCGAAACCCTGACACCATCAGCGGTCAGCATTGCCGACGACGGCGTATTGCTGGTTGGGCGAGCCGCCGCCGATCGATTGATCACGCATCCGCAGCGCTCCGTCGCTTCATTCAAACGCTGGATGGGAAGCGCCAACGGCACGCAACTGGCCGGCAAGACCTGGCGAGCCGAGGAACTGTCGGCACTGGTGCTGAAGTCGCTCAAGGATGACGTCGAGTCCAGCCTCGGTGAAGAGATCGTCGAGGCCGTCATTTCGGTTCCGGCCTATTTCAATGATCCTCAGCGCAAGGCGACGCTCGACGCGGCGCGACTGGCTGGCCTCAAGGTCGAGCGGCTGATCAACGAGCCCACCGCCGCGGCGCTGGCGCATGGCCTGGAAGCGGTGGGAGACGGGCGCTTTCTGATCCTCGACCTCGGCGGCGGAACATTCGACGTCTCTCTTCTGCACAAATACGAGAATGTGATGGAAATCCGGGCTTCGGCCGGGGATTCCCTGCTCGGCGGCGATGATTTTCGCAACGTGATCGCTGAACTTCTGATCAAGCGGCATGAATTGAATGAGGCCAAGCTCGAGCCGGCTGACCGGGCGCGACTGGTGCGCGAGGCCGAAACGCTCAAATTCGCCCTGACCGACAAGGCGGAAGCAGGCTATGATTTCACGCTCGGCAAAACGAAATGTACGGGAGAGCTAAGCCGGGCTGCATTCGAGGAAGCGGCCGCTCCGCTCCTCAGGCGCATGCGCATACCGATCGAGAGCGCCGTTCGCGACGCTCGGGTCGACATCGCAAAAATCGATCAGATCGTTCTCGTTGGCGGCGCGACCAGGATACCCCTCGTGCGCAATCTCGTCACCAGGCTGTTCGGGCGCTTTCCGCTGGTGCACGGGCGGCCCGATCATGCCATCGCGATCGGTGCGGCGGTGCAGGCCGGTCTCAAGCATCGCCGCGGTGCGCTCGATGAAATCATCATGACGGATGTATGCCCCTTCACCTTGGGAACCTCCGTCCTCGATCCCAGGGCGCCTGATGGCGTCATCCTGTCGCCGATCATTGAACGCAATGCGGTGGTCCCGATCAGCCGGGAGAATATCTATTGGACGGCGTCGAACATGCAGACGCACGTCAATATCGAGGTGCTGCAGGGGGAGCATATGCGCCCCTCGCAGAATGTGCAGATAGGGACCGTCAGCGTATCGGTCCCGCCGGGACCGGCCGGCAGGGAGACCGTGGGTGTGCGGTTCACCTATGACATCAACGGCGCGCTGGAAGTCGAAGTAAAAGTGATCTCGACGGGACACGTTGAACGGAAAGTCTTCCGCAACCAGTCCAATCTCAACGACCAGGAACTCGAAAAGAGCTTCGCAGCGCTCGCATCCATCAAGCTGGCGCCACGCGATCAGCAGGAAAATCGTTCGCTGATTGCACGCGCGGAAAGACTGTACGTCGAATCGCTGGGACCGGTGCGGGAGCATATTGCGCAGCTTCTCCTGCAATTCGAGACCGCGCTGAACGATCAGGCAAACCATGATCTTGACAGCGTGCGCCGTGCATTTGCCGAAACATTGAACCAGTTCGAACGCAGAATTCTTTGATCCCATGGTTGAAACTTGCTGGACACTCCTGCAGATCGCACCGACGCAGGAAGAAGACGATATTCGGCGGGCCTATGCCCGGCGACTCCGCGATTTCAGGCCGGACGAGGATCCGGAAGGATTCCAGCGGTTGCTCGGCGCGCGCGATGCCGCGCTGAACTGGGCGAATGCACAGCCTGCGGACCTGCTGACGGCGACCATCGATGACCGGAATGACCTGGGATGGGACGTCGATCTTGCCGAGTTGCCGGAACGAGAGAATATCGGTCGTTCCGGCGAACAACTGAAGGTGGACACGGACGGCGAGACGGTGCCGCAACCGGAATCGGCGGCTGCAAACCTCACGGAGTTTCCGGCCGAGATCGAGACGATAGACGACGGTCTGGTTTTCGAGCGCCTGAGAGAAATCGTGGCGCGGGAGAAAGCACGTCCCTGGGGCGCGGATCCCGCAGTCTACGAAGCGCAGCCGTGGATCGAGTTGTTCAATCTGGCCGCTGGCCTGAGCCTGCAGCGTCACGAGCAATTTCTGCAAGCCGTCGGTCGTCACTTTCCGTCGATTCTCCCTCCCATCGGGCTTCAGGGGCTGGAAACCGTAAAGGAATTCGCGCAGGGGCGCGGCGTTTGTGCTGTCGTCGAAACGATCGAGCAGCAGTGCCGGTTTGCCGAGCGGCCGGCCAGCCTCGTGCAGCTTTGCGGCCAGGAAGCCGCCATGATTTACTTCTCGTGGCTGGCGCATGCTCAATCGGCACGCGGCGTTCTGCAGCGCCGAGCGGCCGGACGGGCGGCATATGTGGACGAACGGACCGGCTTGCCCGCTTTTCCGGCTGAAGACCGTATTTTCGCGTTGGAAACGGCCGATCTCGTCAAATTTCACAAGGACACGGTCGATCACGGTCGTTGGCCGTTCCGCTTCGACTGGAAGACCTTGCTCATCCCAACGACGCGGTTGGCCGCCGCAGGGCTGATCTGGCAAGGTGGCCTTTTCCTCGCACTCCTGGGCATGATTGCAGTGTGTGGCTTTTCGTTGAACAACGATACGGCGCAACTGGTTGCTGTTGCAGGCATTCCCGTTTTGCTGGTCGCACGCTTTGTCATGGCCGTCTTCATCAACCGGCTTGCAGTTGGCGCTGCACTGCAGCGGGTGATGCAAGCCGACCGCCGGGGGCTCTGGTCAAGGAAACCCAGGCCCGATGCCTTGCGCAATCAATGGCGGGAGTATGCACGGCCCATATTCATGGGCGAATTCATTCTGTCCCTGGCGGTGCTTGTTTCGGTGCCGATCATGATCTCAACCTTCTTGATTCTGCAGGGCGATCTGGACAGGCCGGTTGAAACCGTCGTTTCGGAGATAGTCGACTCGGCCCTCGTTGCTGTCGCAAGCGACGACCGGCTGCCTCACAGTCAGCTCTTCGAACTGATCGATTTAGTAATTGCGTCCGAACAGGCGAATTTCAGCGAACGCGGTAAGGGGACCGACCTTCTAGTGCGCGATCTCGGAGACCGCGGATGGCTGGCCGAGCTGCGCCGCCGCGAGGATCAACTGCTCGGCAACAGTTGGATGTCTGGTTCGGACCGGGTGCTGATGGGCCCCGTTCTCGTGACCCCGGCGGCGGAACGCGAACGCAAATTGCGTGTCCTTGCCGATGCATACCGCTCGGCAACGCCGGAAGGACGCATGCAGATTGAGCGATCGCTTGCAGCCTGGAAGTTGACGCTCAATTTTGCAAAAGGCCCGCAAGCCATCGCAGCAGTCTGGGCCGCCATTCCTCCGCGTACCGACGGTCCAAATCTGGACGCCTTCCCGGAGGAAATGCGCAGGCTGCTGATCGGCAAATTCCTGGCAAATGCAGTTGGCAATTTCATCGACAGCGATGTCCAGCTCGTCAGCCAGTTTCACTGGTTGCTGACGGTTCCCGCCGATAGGCTTTATGAGATCGGGCCGCTACGGTCAGTCGCTGTATTGGATGATAATGCAGCAAACAGTCCGTCCCTCACACCGGTCGGCTGGGATAACAGTGATGAAACCGGCGCAGCACGTTATTTCAGAGAGTATGGCGATCGCCCTGCGACCAAGGCGCCGGAGTTGCCTCGTCTGAATGCTGCATTGGCGCGCTCGAGTTATTTCGACGTTGCCCGCACGTGCCTTGATTTGACCGGCGAAGCGGATCGTTCGCATATGCGTCAGCTGATCGCGCGGTCCTTGGCGAATTCGCCCGATGCCAGCATTTCGTCGAGTGCCGATCTTTGGCAGACGTTGGGTCGGCTCGCGCTCGCGGATCCTGCGTGCTACCGCAAGGTTTCCATAACCGGAAGGGTGTCCAGTCCCGAATTGTCATTGAGCCAACTGGATAACCAGTTCGACAAACTCGATGATGATCTGGATCGGCTCACCGAGGCCGAGCCGGATGCCATGGGAGAGCTTCTCCAGTCCGTCGTCCCGCAGGAGGGCATTTTCGGTTTCACCCGTGACCGGCTGCTTTCACACGCGCACTTTCTTGTCGGTCGGTGGTTTCTCAATAGACGGGACTATCGCAATGCGATCCTGGAATTCGATCAGGCGCTGAGCGCAAGGGAGTGCAACGAGTCTTACGTTCAGCGACGGCAGGCGCTTCAGGCGACGGGAGATGACAAGCGGGCTGAGACGGATCTTCAGCTGGCATTCCAAAGATCCGGATGGTGCATGATCGGAGGCGCGGATACTGAGGTCCTGAGATCGTCACTCGAGCCATTGATGAAAAAATGAGCCTACGCAGCCCCTATTGGAGGCGCTGCACGTCACGTTGTCGTGCATGCCGCCGAAGGCCGTGCGCTGTCCTTTCCTGCCCATTCTATAAGCCGGACCGCAATCAACCGGAGCCGCATCAGTGGATCGGGCCTTCCTTGCGCTCGAGTAAGAGTTCCAGATTGTCGAGGCCGATCTCGGTGCCCTGGAGGCGAGCGCCATTGTCGGCGTAGCCGTCGAGGGAGACCACCTGTTCGGTGAAGACCATCCTGGTGCCGCTGCGTGCCGCTTCGAAGGAAACGGTGGCGAGCGAGGCAGAGATGCGGGTTTCCCCGAGCTTCATCTCATAGGCATAGAAATGCGGGCGTTATCGTCGTCGGTCTCGGCGAAGGTATCGAGAAGAAGCGGGCGCTGGAAGAAGCCAAGGCTGTGCTTGCCGAAGTGCAACTCGCCGAAAAGGCCGGCGAATGGCGAACCGCGTCTGGCGCGAACTCGGCTGCACCACCGTGCTCGTCACCCATGATGTCAGCGAGGCGGTGCATCTGGCCGACCGGGTCATCGTACTGGAAGAGGGCCGCATTGCGCTCGATCTCGCCATTCCCTATCCGCACCCGCGCCGCCACGGTAATCCTGCGCTGGCGGAGCTGGAGGGGCGGCTGCTCTCGGCCATTCTCGGCGGTGATGGCGGGCATTAGGTCCGCCGTTCATCCTCTCTCGAAGCAAGGGCTTAAGTGCCGGCAAAGTGACATTGCGTCACTGCGATCGCGCGAGGCGAGACACGAGCGCAGATTATCCGCTAAATAGGGGCAGGTTCGCATCATCGCGAGGCCTGGCATTCAATCACAGCGGATCACTCCCATGACCATTCAACTTTACGGCTTCTGGCGCTCCAATGCAGCTTTCCGCGTCCGTGTGGCGCTTGCCTTGAAGAAATTGCCTTTCGAAGAAATCGAGATCGACATTCTCTCCGGGCATCAATTCGATGCCGCCTATGCGGAAGTAAATGCCGAGCGTGTCGTGCCGACGCTGGTTCACGACGGTCACCGGGTCTTCCAGTCGCTGGCGATCATGGAATATCTTGATGATATCCATCCCGAGCCAAGGCTGATGCCCGTTGACGCCAGGGAGAAGGCCTATGCCCGGTCGCTGGCGTTGGTTGCCGTCGCCGATGCCCATCCGCTGATCGTGCCGCGCGTGCGCAAACATCTCGGCCAGGCCCTCGGCGCCGATGCATCTGCGATCGAGGCATGGTGCCGGCATTGGACGACGGAGGGACTTGCGACCTACGAGCGCCTGCTCATGCGGCGGCCGCCCGCACCCTTTGCGCTGGGCGAGACCCCCGGCATTGCCGATATCTGCATCGCCGGCCAGATCGTCTTGGCCGAGTTCAACAAGATCGACCTCTCGGCCTTTCCGGCCGTGGCGGCTCTTGGGACGCGCTGTTTCGACCTTCCGGAATTTGCGCAAGCCCATCCGTCCCAGCAGGCCGGCTATTCGAACGCTCACTAGGACGGCAGGCGCCTGCTATTCTTGGGGCCGAAACTCGTCCGGCAAATCTTCCTTGTAGGGATAGAACTTGAAATAGGGCAGCGCCTCTTTCAGCACGCGGGCGAAGGAGGGGCGCTCCAGCAGGCGGCGGTAATAGGCTTCCAGCCCCGGCCGTTTCTCCGTGAAAGGCACCAGCGTGCGGGCATAGAAGAGGGCGGGTGCTGCGGCGCAGTCGGCCATGGTGAAGGCGTCGCCGGTGATCCAGGCTTTGCCGTCGATCTGCTTTTCCACCATGTCGTAGGCAAGGGACAGCATGGCGCGCGCTTCGTTGACGCCGTGCGGATCGGCCGAGTCTTCCGGGCGTATCCGGTCTATGACGATCTTCTGCATCGGCACCTGCACATAGAGATCGAAGAAGCGGTCCCAGAGGCGGACCTGCAGGCCGGCATTGGTTTCCTCTGGTACGAGCGGGACCGGGCCAGGATAGTGCCGATCCAGATATTCGATGATGATGCTGGTTTCGGGAACCGTGCTATCGCGCGTCTCATCACGCAGGATGGGGATCTTGCCGACCGGCCAGAAGCGCAGGAGATCGGCGCTCGACTGTTCGTCGGCGAGATCGACGAAGCGGTTTTCGAAGGGCGTCCCGTTCTCATAAAGCGCGATCAGCACCTTGTGGCAGAAGGAGGCAAGCGGATGCTGGTAGAGAACGAGCGCCATGCATTGACCTTTCCTGATGAGATCAGGTCAAGAAATTAGCAAGGCGCCCGCAAAATGCCAGATGGCACCTTCAGCCGTTATAGCGCGCCGTCACCAGATGGCCGGGGCTCGGCTGGCCCTCCTGCATGCGCACGTTGATCTCCATCATCTCGATGAGCTCAAAGCCTGTGGCGGCCAGGCGCTCGCGGATATAGGTCTCGGTGTGGATGAAACGCTGGTGCGGGCCAACCATATAGGGGCGGCCGTCCGCCAGCCTTTCAGGCAGGGTTTCTGAGGAGAAGATGAAGATGCCGCCGGCATTCATGTTTTCGGCAGCGCCGAAGAAGAGCGGCTCCAGCGCTCCGAGATAGGGCAGCACGTCGGTTGCGGTGATCAGGTCGAAGGGCTCTTCGTCATTATCGTCGAGGAAATCCTCGACCTCGGCGACGAAGAGCGTCTCGTAGACTTCCTTCTCATCGGCGATGACGACCATGTTTTCGGAGATATCGATGCCGATCATCTCCTCGCAGAGGTCATTCAGCGCGCTGCCCGTCAGGCCGGTGCCGCAACCGAGATCTAGCATGCGTTTGAAGGGGCCGAGCTTCAGGTCCTGCAGGCGCTGGCGCACGAGCATCGGCACGTGGTAGCCGAGTTGCTCCACCAGCACATCCTCGAAGACTTCGGCATGCTGATCGAAGAGGGTTTCGACATAGGCGTCCGGCGCCCGGACAGGCGTTTCGCCGCGACCCATGGAGGCAATACGCACAGCCGCGCCGCCGTGATCGTCGGGATCGATGGCCAGGACTTCCTGATAGGCTTCCACGGCCGCATCGATGTCCCCGGCTTTTTCAAGCGCAAGAGCGCGGTTATAGGCTTCCGCAAGAGCCTCTTCGTCGATCTTCTTTTTGTTCATGCGGGCGTTTTAGAGCCCACAGCTTACCATCGCAACTGCAATTTCAGTGCAATATGAATTCGCCCTTAAGGGAGCGCCATTCCGTTGCCGAAATGAGCCTGCGGTGAATGTAACGCACCGAATGCAGCGGCCCGTCCAGTTTCTCCTGCCAGAATTTCAGAAAACCGCGCATTTCCGGAAAGTCCGGGGCGAGGTCGTAGTCCTGCCAGATATAGGTCTGGAGAAAGGCCGGATGATCCGGCATGCGATAGAGGATCTGCGCTGTCGTCAGCCCATAACCCTTGAGCTGTTTTTCCATGTCCTTGTGCATCTTGTCTCGCTTCTTCTTGTTCCCACTCCGCGCTTATTAGCGCCACATGATATGAGATCATGCAGTGGTTAACCGAAGCTTGACAGATAGCGCATAAAAGAGCTATTTATTTTTGATTTCAAATACTTAGCAGCAATCTCCGGGGAGTGCTGCTAAGTCTTTTCAGCGCTTCAAATGACGCGTCAGGCGGCGTTCGATCCAGTTCCAGAGATGGCGAAGCGCCTCGACGATGGCGAGGTAGAAGATCGCCGCCCATAGGTAGGTCTGGTAATCAAAAGTGCGCGAGAAGGCATAGCGCGTCTCGCCCATGAGGTCGAGCACGGTAATGATGGCAACGACCGCCGAGCCCTTGATGAGCAGGATGATCTCGTTGCCATAGGGGCGCAGCGCCACGATGAAGGCCTGCGGCAGGATGATCTTGCGGAAAGCGATGACCCTGTGGATGCCGAGTGCATCGGCCGCCTCGCGCTGGCCATACGGAACGCTTTCGATTGCGCCGCGCAGGATTTCAGCCTGATAGGCCGCGGTATTGATGGTCATGGCGAAGACGCCGCAAAACCAGGCATCGCGGAAGAACCACCAGAGACCGACCGATTCCAGCTGCGGCCGGAACGCACCGAGGCCGTAATAGACCAGGAAGAGCTGGGCAAGCAGCGGCGTGCCGCGGAAGAAATAGATGTAGCCGTAGGCGAGCCAGCTCAGCACGCGACTTTTCGACATGCGCGCCATGGCGAGCGGCAGCGACAGGACGGCGCCGCAGACAACGGAAAGGCTCACAATGCTGAGCGTCATCCACAGGCCATGCAGATAACGCGGCCCGTAGCGGGTGAACTTCTCGGGATCCCAGCCATTGATGACGGTGTAGATCAAAAGCGCGGCAAGCAGCGCCCAGAAGGCCACGAATATATAGCCGGCGAAACGTGAGGCCGTCATCGGCTTTGCCACCGCGCGGGGTGCCGGCTGCGGCGGGATCAATGTTTCAGCGTAGCTCATCGGCGAACCTCCGAACGCTTGGCCCAGCGGTCGATATAGACGAGCACGAAGGAGGAGAGGATGGCCAGCGCCAGATAGAGACAGCAGGCAATGCCATAGAAGAAGAAGGGTTCCTTGGTCACGCGCACGGCGACGCTCGTCTGGCGCAGGATATCGGCAAGGCTGATGATCGACACATAGGAGGTGTCCTTCAGCAGCACCATCCAGAGGTTCGTGAGGCCCGGCAGGGCAATGCGCACCAGCTGGGGCAGGACGATGAGGCGCAACGTACGGCCGCGATGCAGGCCAAGCGCGTCTCCCGCTTCGTATTGTCCCTTGGGAATGGCGCGGAAGGCCGAGAGCAGCACTTCCGAGCAATAGGCGGAAAAGACGACCGACAGTGCGATCACGCCGGCAAGGAAGGCATTGATTTCGACCGGCGGACCGTTATAGCCGGCGAGATCCAGCAGATACTGGATGAGGATCTGCATGCCGTAATAGATGATGAAGAGCGTCAGAAGCTCCGGCAGGCCGCGGAAAATCGTGGTGTAGACGCCAGCCGCCAGCCGCAGCGACTTTTCTTCCGATTGCTGGCCGAGCGCGACCAGAAAACCGATGACGAGGCCGATCGGCAGGGTAACGAGCGCCACCGAAACCGTGACCTGCAGGCCAAGCGCGATCTCGTCGCCCCAGCCCGTGTCGCCACAGGCAAGAATCGTCGACGGCGCTAACCAGGTGAAGATGCCAACGGGCCCGCACAGTGGATCGACGATGTGCACAATCAGGCTCCAGAAGGAGCCAAGCGCGGAAAATAATCCGCCCATGCCAGAATTCCCCTCACGGCTTTTGCCGTTTTGATATTGCCACCTTTGTCAAACAAAAATGGCGGAAGAGCAAGCCTTCCGCCAGTATCTTCATCGGCCAGATAGCGAATTTATCATTCGCCGTAAACGTCGAAATCGAAGTACTTTTCCTGGATCTTCTTGTACTCGCCGCTGGCGCGGATCGCGGCGATCGCCGCGTTCAGCTTTTCCTTCAGCGGATCGCCCTTGCGGATGGCGATGCCTGCGCCACTGCCATTGATTTCCTTGTCGATCGGGAGGGTCGTCAGGATCTTGCAGCAGGAGCCGTCGGCGGACTTGACCCATTCGGAGAGAACGACGACGTCGTCGATGACGGCATCGACACGGCCGCTGGAAACGTCGAGTTTGTACTCGTCAGCCGTCGGGTAAAGCTTCAGTTCGCTGTCGGCGAGATGCTTCTCGACATAGTTGACGTTCGTCGTGGAGGTTTGCACACCGATTACCTTGCCCTTGAGGCCGGCAACATCGGTCACGGTCGAATCCTTCGGCACGGCAACGGCCGGTGGGGTTCTGTAAAAATGATCGGAGAAGTCGACGAGCTTCAGGCGCTCCGGGGTGATTGCCATCGACGAGACGATCATGTCGAACTTCTTGGCGTTCAGCGCCGGAATGATGCCGTCCCAATCGGTCGAGACGAAAGAGCACTCGGCCTTCATCTCAGCGCAGAGGGCCTTGGCGATATCGATGTCGAAGCCCTGAATGGTGCCACTGGCGTCGACGAATTCGAACGGCGGGTAGGTCGAATCGGTGCCGATGACGTATTTTTCGCCGTCGGCGAGAGCCGCGCCGGCAAAGAGAGACATTGCCGCAACCGAGGCTGCAGCAAGGAGCTTCGTGGAAATACGCATGAGAATTCCTCTCACGGCTTTTGCCGTTTTGACATCGCCGTGTTGCCGAACAAAAAATGGCGGAAGAGCAAGCCTTCCGCCATTACCTTCATCGGCCAGATAGCGAATTTATCATTCGCCGTAAACGTCGAAATCGAAGTACTTTTCCTGGATCTTCTTGTATTCGCCGCTGGCGCGGATCGCAGCGATCGCGGTGTTCAGCTTTTCCTTCAGCGGATCGCCCTTGCGGATGGCAATGCCTGCACCGTTGCCGTTGATTTCCTTGTCGACCGGCAGGGTCGTCAGGATCTTGCAGCAGGCGCCGGCATCGGACTTGACCCATTCGGAGAGAACGACGACGTCGTCGATGACGGCGTCGACACGGCCGCTGGAAACGTCGAGCTTGTACTCGTCAGCCGTCGGGTAGAGCTTCAGCTCGGTGTCGGCGAGATGCTTCTCGGCGTAGTTGGCGTGGGTCGTGGAGGTCTGCGCGCCGATCACCTTGCCCTTGAGGCCGGCAACATCCGTGATCGTGGAGTCCTTCGGCACGGCGATTGCCGGCGGAGTGTTGTAATACTTGTTGGAGAAGTCGACGAGCTTGAGGCGCTCAGGCGTAATCGACATGGACGAGACGATCATGTCGAACTTCTTGGCGTTCAGCGCCGGAATGATTCCGTCCCAATCGGTCGAGACGAAAGAGCACTCGGCTTTCATCTCAGCGCAAAGCGCCTTGGCGATATCGATGTCGAAACCCTGAATGGTGCCACTGGCGTCGACGAATTCGAACGGCGGATAGGTCGAATCCGTGCCGATCACATATTTTTCGCCATCGGCGAGGGCCGAACCGGCGAAAAGGGACATTGCCGCGAGCGAAGCTGCAGCAAGGAGCTTGGTGGAAATGCGCATGAGGATCCTCTCTGTTGGTGGCGCCGGGCCTTTTTGTTGTTCGCCGGCGGCCGCACACTTCGACGGTGCCACCACCGTCTTGCGGCGATAATCAAACCTTTTTTCGCAAAATTGCAACAGGAATCCCCGCGCAGTTGTGCGTTGCAACCGGCAACCGAGATGAACAGGGGCCGACCGTGGTGTTCAGGTGAGGTTAATCCCGTCCTTCTTAGCGTCAGGAACAAACCGGCATTTTAGCGCTTTGAGTTTCGCATGGTGCACAAAAAGCCGTGATTGCGGGGCAGTGAGCCCCGGTCGAAGTCAAAACAAGGACGAGGAAACCCCTGATGGGCATGAAATCCAGATTGTTTGCGAGCGCGGCCTTTCCGCTGCTTTCCCTTGCCTTCGCGGTGCCGCCGGTAGGCGCCTACGCCGCAGTCGGCGGGGTAGAGCATGGCGCTGCCGGCACTGTTGCCAGTACCGTCGTTGGGGGCAGCTACGAGGTAGCGCAGGACGCACCTTCTGAAGAGGAGCTTTTGAAAAAGAAGAGGAAGCAGGCAGAGGAGCAGCAACAGCAGCAGGAGGCGCCCGCCGAAAAGCCGCAGAAGCGTGAAGCGCCCGCCGAAAGCGCTCCGGAACCGGAACAGAAGCCCAAGCGCCAGCGCGAGCCCGAACCGCAGGCAGAGCCGCAAGCCCAGGCCCCCGCGGCTGAAGAGCCCGCACGTCCGCGCCGCCAGCGCGAAGCCCAGCCCGAACAGGCAGCACCCGAGCAGCAGGCTCCCGCCGCCGAAGAACCCCAGAAGCCGCGCCGCCAGCGTCAGGCGCAGCCGGAACAGGCGGCACCACAGGCCGAACAGCCGCAAGCCGAACAGCCCAAGGCAGAGCAGCCGCCGGCAGAACAGCCAAAGCGCCAGCGTGATCGCAAGCAGAATGCCGAACAGGCAGCCCCTGACACCCAGCAGCCGGCTGCCGAAGCTCCTGCCGCCGGCGAGGCGAATCAGCCCGCCGAAAAACCGCGCCAGCGCCCGCAGCGCCAGAAGCCGGAAACGACAGAGCAGCCTGCCGAGCAGAGCACGGAACAGCCGGCAGAGCAGCAGGGCGGCAAGCGGCCGGCCGGCGGCAAGCGCCCCGCAGCTACCGAGCAGCAGGCAGCGCCATCCGGTGAGGCAGCGCCCATACCGGCCGGAAAGCCCGCAACAGCCGAACAGCCTGCCGGCGAAAAGCCAGCAGCCGAGAAGCCGGTCCCGGCGGAGAAGCCGACGACAGCCGAAACACCGGCGACCGCCGAGAAACCAGCCGCTGGCGAACAGCCGGCCAATGGCCAGACCGTTCAGCCTCTACCCGGCCAGCAGCCTGAACAGCCTGCAGCCATCGCGCCGCAGCCCGGTGAACAGCCGGCAGCCATTGCGCCACAGCAGGCAGAACAGGCCATTCCCGCACCTGAAAAGGTTACGCCGAAGGAGCTGGAGCGCCGCAAGGAGATCGCCCAGGATCCGGCCAAAAGCACCGAGACCATCGTCCTGCCGGTTGAGAATGGTGCCGCCGTTCTCGACAGCGACAAGGATGCCGACCGCAGCCAGGGCCGGCAGGGCCGTCGCGATCGTGACCGCCAGCGCGCCGACAGCCAGGATTTCAAGCTGCCGACCTCGGATGCCGAGGCTCAGTCGCTGAGCGCCACCCGACAGAGTGCGCCAGTGCAGATCGAGGCCATCACGCGTGAAGAGGGCCGGCGTATCGACCGCCGTCCGCAGTTCGCCCAACCTGATGGCGTGCGTTACGGCGAACGCACGGACGACAGCCGCGTCATCATCCAGTTCGGCGACCGCACTATCGTTCGCAGCGACGACGACCGCCGCTTCCTGCGCGATGGCGAACGGCCGAGTTATGAAGAGCTCTCGGGTGACCGCTATCGCGAGACAATCATACGGCCCGAGGGCTATCGCATCGTGACGATCCGCAACCGGTACGGCGACATCATCCAGCGCTCCCGCGTCGATGCTCGCGGCCGGGAAGAAGTGCTCTATTATTCCCCCGAGCTCTATGAGGATCCGGATCGCGACTACTTCGAGGATCCTGGCGCAGACCTGCCGCCGATGCGCCTGCGCGTGCCGCTGGACGACTATATCATCGACACCAGCACCGATCCGGACCGCGACTATTACGAGTTCCTGAGCGAGCCACCCGTCGAGCCGGTCGAACGTGTCTATTCGCTGAACGAGGTGAAATATTCCGCCCGTATCCGCGACAAGGTGCGCCGTATCGACCTGGATACAGTGACGTTTGCGACGGGAAGTGCGGAAATTCCGATGAGCCAGGCCCGCACGCTGCGCAAGGTGGCCGATGCGATCAACGAAGTGCTCGACAAGAACAAGAGCGAGACCTTCCTGATCGAAGGCCATACGGATGCCGTCGGCTCCGATCAGAGCAACCTGATCCTGTCCGACCAGCGCGCGGAATCGGTCGCCAACGTGCTGACGGATGTCTATGGCATCCCGCCTGAGAACCTTGCCACGCAAGGTTATGGCGAGCGCTATCTGAAGGTGAATACGGCTGGGCCGAATCAGGAGAACCGGCGTGTGACCATCCGGCGTGTGACGCCGCTGGTGCGGCCGGTGGCGCAGAACAGGTAAGGGAATACCGGTATGTCATGAGGAGGCGGGGTCGTGAGGCCCCGCTCTTTTTGTTTTGGGGATTTTGGAAGGAGAAGCGTGCCGTGTAGCACCCCCCCTCTGTCCTGCCGGACATCTCCCCCACAGGTGGGGAGATTGGCTGGGGGCGCCGCCCCCCTAAACAACTACCGTTGCAACCCGGCAAAACCGAAGAAGGATGTGACGGTCACGCCGCTTGCCGATCTCCACCCTTGTGGGGGAGATGTCCGGCAGGACAGAGGGGGGTGCCACACGGCATGCGCCAGCAGCTTAAAGCAGGGATAGGCCGTCACCTATCCCTCAAGCCCCCGCCGGAGCCCCAAGCCCAACCATCCGCGCCACAAAATCGGCGATCCCGACCGTATCATCCAGATCAAACACGGCGAGCCCTGCCGCATCCTCCACGGCATGATCCGCGGCAATCGCCACGATATGCGGATCCTCCGGCACCAGTGGATCCCGCCTTGCCGCTTCCAGGCGCCGCGCCTCGATCTTCGGGATCGGCTCGCGTTTGTAGCCCTCGATCAGCACGAGATCGCAAGGCGCAAGCCGCGCCAATATCTCATCGAAACTCGGCTCCGGTGCGCCGCGCAGCTCGTGCATGATGGCATAACGGGTGCCGGAGACGATCGTCACCTCATGGGCGCCGGCCTGGCGGTGGCGGTAGCTGTCGGCACCGACCTTGTCGATGTCGAAATCGTGGTGGGCGTGTTTGATGGTGGAGATGCGATAGCCGCGACGGGTGAACTCCTCGACGAGGCGAACGGCGAGGCCTGTCTTGCCGGAATTCTTCCAGCCGGCGATGCCGAAGATCTTCTGTGTCATCCGCCCATCTTCTTTCCTATGCCCTTCTTCTTTCATGTGCGAAGGGCTTCAAGCCAGCGTTCGGCCTCGATTAAATCATCAGGCGTGTTGATGTTAAAGAAGGGATCGAGAACACTGGCGCGGGTCGGATGTAGCGGGAAGGGCACTTCCGTAACGTCATGACGCAAGAGGAAGTCACGCACGCGACGCTTCTCGTCGATCCTGACCCAACCTTGCAGATCGCCGGCGAGCGCTGTCGGCCATAGGCCGAAGACAGGATGGCTGCGGCCTTCCGAGGCAGCAATGGCGATTTGTTCGGGATGGCTTACCGCATTCGCTAGCCGGCTAACGAGATCGGACGGAAAGAAGGGGCAATCGACGGAGACGGTCACGACATGAGTGGCGGGCAGGCCGGCGCCATAGACCATGGCCGCATGGATTCCGGCCATCGGCCCCGCCTTGCCCCGAATGCGGTCGGAGACGACGGGCAGGTCGTGTCCGACGGCAGTATCTGCGTTGACGGCGATCTCAACCGTCTGCGGCGCTAGGCGGGTCAGAACATGCGAAAGCAGGCTGCGGCCGCCGAGCGTGACGCCCGCCTTGTCGCGACCCATGCGCGACGAGCGCCCGCCGGCCAGGACGACGCCCGGAATGGTCGATTGGTCGAGCACGAAGTCAGTCATGGCGATACCTCAGACTATCACACGGGCGAGCGGGGCGCCGATTCCTGGGCGATCGGCGGCACGTGGCGCTTGGCCTCACGATAGAACGTATAGAGTCCGGAGGCGATAACGATGGCGGCGCCCACCAGCGTCCAGAAATCAGGCACTTCGGCAAAGAAGAAGAAGCCGAGCAGCGAGGAGAAGATCAGGCTCGTATAACGGAAAGGTGCGACGAAGGAGATCTCGCCGGTGCGCATGGCGAGGATGACCGACTGGTAGCCGACGAGCACGAGCACTGAGGCGAGCAGGAGATGCGTCAGCGAGGTGGCGCTGACCGGCTCCCAACCGCCGAGGAAAGGGATCATCAGTGCGCCAAAGAGCGCAACCGAGATCGCCGTTATCGTCGTGATCATCAGCGAGGGGATATCCTTGCTGATGCTGCGTGTGGCAAGATCGCGGCCGGCCGTGACGGCGACGCTGGCGACGCAGAGCAGGGCGGCCGCGGTAAAACCCTCCGGGCCGGGACGGATGATGATCATCACGCCGACAAGACCGACAAGGATCGCCATCCAGCGCCGCCAGCCGACCGGCTCCTGGAAGAAGAGTGCTGCGCCAAAGGTGACGACCAGCGGCAGGGACTGCAGGATCGCCGAGGCATTGGCAATCGGCATCATGCCAAGGGCGGTAATGTAGGTAACCGCGGCAATGATCTCGCAGGCTATGCGCAGCGCGATGATAGGCTTGAGCATGACGCGCCAGGGCCGCAGTGCGCCCAGCTTCCAGGCGATCAGATAGACGAGGATGCTGGTGAAGAGGCCACGCAGAAACATGATCTCGCCGGCATTCATGTAGGCTATGACGGATTTGGAGAGTGCGTCGCTTGCGGAAAAGCCCGCCATCGCCATGCTCATATAGATGGCGCCTTCGGTATTGCGTGATCGCGGCATGCTGGAGATTCCCTTACCTTACAAGCCCTTTTAGAAGGGAAAGGCCGGCAAGGGTATCGACGGAATGCCACACCCGGGATAATTCGATGCTGCACTGCGGTACAACCTGCCGTTAGGGAAAGCAAATCCTTGTGCAGCTGCGGCAAATATTAGAAATATAAGGATAATTCCCAAATCTTCCGGTTGCGGATTAAGGTTGTATCAACCGATTCAGCGAAATATGCAGGCCACTCTTCATGATGGAGGAGGCCGCCGAACCATCCGGAATGATTGCGGAGTGGACGGTACCATCAGTTTCAAGGCGCCGCTCCCCATGCACTTCATCGACCGACTTTTGCAAAGCCGTCGTATCGTCACCAAGGTCCTGCTGTTCGTCATCCCGCTCGTGGTGCTGATCGCCGGTGTCGGCATCCTTGGCTACCACACGGCCAATATTTTGAACGGCCACATGACGGTAACGCGCGCGACGATCGAAAACATTTCCGATTTCGAAAACCTCCAGGCGGCGCTGCAGGAATTCGTCTCCGACCCGTCGGACGCGAGCAAGGCCGGTTTCGGCAAGGCGATCGATGCACAGGAGAGTGGCGTCCTGCGCCTCAATGGTCTGCTGAAGACCGACGATCAGCGCAAACAAATCACCGAAGTCAGCGGCCTTGCCTCCGCCATGCGCAAGCAGCAGGAGACGCTGTGGGGTCTGCGCCAGAGCGAAGATGCAAGCGTCGCGGCCATTAACAAGACGGTACAGGCGATTTCGGCTGCTGCGGATGAAGCCGGTGGCCAGACCGATCTGGTGCGCAAGGATTTCACCGACAAGGAAGTCTTCGCCAAGGCGCTTCTCTACAATTCCGCTGCCTTCAAGTCGCTGACCGATATCATGGGCGCGATGCGCGTCGACATCCAGATGGGCTTTACGCCCGAGGAGCAGATCGAGGCCGCCCAACAGCATATTGCCGAGATCCTGAAACAACTCGATATCGCCAGGGCCATGGTCTCCAAGGATGGCCAGCCGCTGATCGCGCAGGTCGCCGACACAGCCGGCAAGCTCGATGCGCTCTTGAAGGGCAACGGCACACCGGATGAGAAGGCCTCCGGCATGGCGCCGCTGCTCACCGGTTTCGTCAATACCGAGGGCCAGATGACGCTGCAGTCGGCCAAGAACAGCGACACGGCATCTGCCCGTTTCGTCAGCCTCGACAAGAGCATTGCCGAACAGCGCGAGCTTCTGACCTCGGTCGATCAGGTGCGCGACAGCGCCGACCGGCTGCAGGTACATGTGAGCCAGATGCTGAGCGCGCGCGATGCCGCCGCGCGCGACGTGGTTCTTGCCGATCTCAAGGTGCTGACCGAAATCGCCGGGAAAATTTCCGCGCTCGGCGCCAATGATGCCGTCATGAAGGCTTTCGCAGACAAGATTGCCCCGGCTGCCGCCTCGCTGACCGCAGCATCCGCCGACATGCTGAAGGCGGCGGCTGACTGGAAGGCGGCGCGCCAGCAGTCTTCCGAAATCCTCTCCGGCGCCATGGCCTCGCTTCGCCAGTTCGTCAGCCAGGCGCAGGAGCTCGGCAAGGAGGACAGCGAGCGTTCGGCCAATGTTTCGGTCTTTGCGATGATCCTCGGCACGCTGCTTGCCATCATCGGCGGCCTGATGCTGGTCGAGACGCTGCGCGGCCCGCTGAAGCGCGTCTCCGACGTCATGACCCGGCTTGCAAACGGCGATCTCGAAGTTGCCATCGAAGGCCGCAACCGCGGCGACGAGATCGGCGACATGGTTCGCTCGGTCGCCGTCTTCCGTGATGCTGCGGTCGAAAACGTTCGTCTTGAGAA
Organism: Rhizobium viscosum; assembly: GCF_014873945.1. Lineage (NCBI taxonomy): Bacteria > Pseudomonadati > Pseudomonadota > Alphaproteobacteria > Hyphomicrobiales > Rhizobiaceae > Rhizobium > Rhizobium viscosum. The sequence goes on from NZ_JADBEC010000003.1 coordinate 106,310, forward strand.
GGAGGCCGAAAGTGCCCGTGCGCTCTCTGCCGACGAGGCGAGCCGCCGCGCCGCCGAGCGCGCCCGCATCGAGGCCGAACAGAAGCAGGCGCTGAATGCGCTCTCCGATGTGCTGCAGCAGTTGGCACAGGGAAATCTGGAAATCGGCATGCGCCGCGATCTCGCCAGCGATTTCGTCGACATGGCCGATACATACAATCATGCCGTCGAGGCGCTCCGCCAGACACTGGCCGATGTGCGTGGCGCCACTGTCGAGATCAAGGGCGGCACCGGCAATCTGGCGTCCTCGGCCGACGATCTTGCGCGCCGCACGGAACAGCAGGCCGCCGCACTCGAGGAAAGCTCACGGGCGCTGCGGCACTTGAGCGACGTCGTGCGCTCCACCGCTGACCGCGCCAAGCAGACGGCGAAATCGGTCAACGAGACGCAGATTTTCGCAACCCGCTCCGGCGAAGTCGTCGCCAAGGCCGTCGATGCGATGGGCGAAATCAACCGGTCGTCCGAGAAGATCGCCACCATCATCGGCGTGATCGATGAGATCGCCTTTCAGACCAACCTCCTGGCGCTGAATGCCGGCGTGGAAGCCGCGCGGGCCGGCGAGGCGGGCCGTGGCTTTGCCGTGGTGGCGCAGGAAGTGCGCGAACTGGCGCAGCGCTGCGCCAAGGCCGCCCGCGAGATCAAGGAGCTGATCTCGGCGAGCTCCGACCAGGTGCAGGGCGGCGTAGAGCTCGTTGAGGAAACCGGCAAGGCGCTCGCCGAAATCATCAGCCGTGTCGGCGGGGTGCAGCGTCTCGTTGCCGAGATCTCGGCGGCCACCGGCGAACAGTCGACCGGTCTGCACGAAGTCAGCAAGGCGGTGCATGACGTGGAGCTCATCACCCAGCAGAATGCGGCGATGGTGGAAGAGAACAATGCCGAAATCCAGGGCTTGCGCCAGCGCGTCGACATGCTCTCGGACAAGGTCAATCGCTTCCGTACCGGCGAGGAAGGCGAAGTGCATGGCTATGGCCGCGCAGACGGCCGCTGGAGCGGTCGGGCGGCTTAAGCCGGCCTACAAAGGATGAAATTGAGAGAGCCCGCGGTTTGAGAGACTTTCCTGGTCAGGTTGAATCATTCTGACCAGGAAAGCTCCGGGATCGCGGGTTTTTCTTTTGAACAATTAGGTAGTCCAGTCGTTTCCCGATCATGTCCAACGAAGGAGATGACCGTGATGGATTGGAACCGTGTTGAAGGCAATTGGAAGCAGATGAAGGGCAAGGTTAGGGAACAGTGGGGCAGGCTCACTGATGACGACCTCGACCAGATCAACGGCCGCCGCGAACAGCTCGAAGGCAAGCTGCAAGAGCGCTACGGTTACGAAAAGGACCGCATCCGGCGCGACATCGATACCTGGTACGACAACCAGACCTGGCACTGATAACAATCCGACATCAGAAGACCTGGCCCCGCTTCGGCGGGGCTCTTTTTGTGCTGGTTATCAACCGCGGCAAAGTGGGTTGAGGCTCTGGCCGAATCCTGATCTCCATTGGAGATTCTGGAACGACACGCAACGGATTGACGAGCTATGAGCACTGCGGAGAAATCAAATCAGTCGAACCCCGAACTGCCCATGGGATATTCGCCGGTTCCCAGGGGCAAGCTTGCAAATGCCGTCACCTGCCTGGAAATGACCAGCAGGCCGCAACTAAGGGAGGCCAGCAATAGCGCCGGGCTTTCCCTGGAAAGGATGCGGACGCCCGATCTGCAGACATATCGGCAGCTTTTCCGGGCGATCGGCGAGGACTGGCTTTGGGTTTCCCGGCTGGTCATGGCTGATGAGGCGCTGAAAGCCACCATCGGCGACCCGTTGGTGGAAATCTACGTGCTGCTCTCGGATGGCCGGCAAGCCGGAATGTTGGAACTTGATTTCCGGCAGCCCGGCCAATGTGAACTGGTCTTCTTCGGGGTCGGAAAAAGCGCCATCGGAACAGGGGCGGGGCGCTATCTGATGAATCATGCTTTGTCCATCGCCTGGGCGCATCCGATCGAGCGGCTCTGGGTCCACACCTGCCATTTCGACCACCCGAACGCGCTGCCGTTTTATCGGCGGTCCGGCTTCAGGCCCTATGCCTTCATGATCGAGGTCACGGATGATCCGCGGTTGACCGGAGTTTTGCCGCGGTCAGCGGCGCCGCATGTGCCAATCCTCGAGTAAGGCAATGTCAGGCGGTGAGGGCTCTTCCAGAGTTTCAGGATAGAAGGCTGTAGAGGTTCGTCGGCGCACCGTGGAGCATGACCTGGCCTTCGAAGCCGAAGCCGCATTTTTCAAGAACGCGGCGGGAGGCGGGATTGGCCGGGCGCACCAGCCCGATAATCCGGCGGGCCCCCAGCTCTTCGAAGGCAAAAGTCAGTATGCCTCGAACGAGTTCGGTGGCGTAACCGTGACCCCAGCTTCGGGGATCGAGATGATAGGAGAGGTTGAGACCTTCGAACTCGTTCGACACGGTCACCCCGCCAAAGCCGATCAACTCACCATTGGCGATGACTGCAAAGCGGCCAAAACTGTGTTGTTGCCAATGCGCCATGTCCTTCGCCAGTCGTGCAGCGCTTTCTTCGGGGCTGTCCGGCCGAGGCACGGGCCGGTGCGCGACCAGTTCAGGCCTTGCAAACAGCTCCGTCAGAAATTGAAGATCTTCCATCGTCGGTGGGCGGAGCAGCAGCCTGTCGGTGCGGCGCAGCTCCGTCGTCGGGATGTCGTTGCCGTCAGTCATTCATGCTCCATCTCGCAACGGAAACCGCGGGGAGTATCGATGATGCCATTCCGCGGTGCGGCGAAACACCGTATCTCAACTCATATAGCCGCCATCCAGCACCAGCGGGCTTCCCAGCATGAAGGAAGCGGCATCCGAACAAAGCCATAGCACGCCATCGGCAATCTCCTGCGGCGTGGCGATTCGGCCGATCGGTGTCTGAGCGATGATGGCTTTGGCGTGTTCAGGGCTCTTCTTCATGAAACCTTCGACGGGTGGCGTGTTGACCCAGCCGGGGCAGATTGCGGTGATGCGGATGCCATCGCGGGCATGTTCGAGGGCAGCACTCTTCGTCAGGCCAATTACGCCATGTTTGGCGGCAGCATAGGCCGCACCGACGGGGAAGGGATAGCCGCGCAGGCCATCAACCGAGGAATTGTTGACGATGACGCCGCCTCCCTGCCTCATCATGACGGGCAGCTGATGGCGCATGCAGAGGAAGACCGAGGTAAGGTGGCCATCGATGGACTTGCGCCAGGCATCTTCGCTCATACTGACAACCGGCACCATGCGCCCGCCGCTACCCGCATTGTTGAAGGCGTAATCGATGCGGCCATGTTGCTTGACGATGCCGGAGATCAGCCTTTCTACGGACTTGCCATCGGCCACGTCGCATTCAACCCAGCTGGCACCGCCATCCGGCAGGCTCGCAAGCGCCTGTTTCGCCCGTTTTTGGTTGCGACTGGCGATGACGAGCGTTGCGCCTTCGCGGGCGAAGGCTTGCGCCGTTGCAAGGCCGATGCCGGACGATCCGCCGGTGACGAGGGCAATCTTGCCCTGCATTTCGGGATAACGTTTTGGGCCGGTGTCAGTGGGCATTCGGCGATTCCATGTTCACACAGTCATGGCATATGAGCGTGCCTTGCGGCTCACCGCAAGATCAGATGCTCGATGACTGAAGGGAGGGCGCCATGCCGCACCTGCCGGCCCTTCGCATGGCTTCGGGCGTTCGATCCTGCAATCGATTCACTGGATCGATTGCTGCTGCTTTGCAGCGCCGGATCTCACCCCCCAGTCACACTCATATGCCGGGCGACGGCGGGACGCTTGTGGGTGCGGTCGATGATGAAGTCGTGGCCCTTGGGCTTGCGGGTGATCGCCTCGTCGATCGCCGCATGGAGCAGGCCGTCGTCTTCGGTGGCGCGCAGTGCGGCGCGCAGGTCGGCGGCGTCGTTCTGGCCGAGGCACATGTAGAGCGTGCCGGTGCAGGTGAGGCGCACGCGGTTGCAGCTCTCGCAGAAATTATGGGTGAGCGGCGTGATGAAGCCGAGGCGGCCGCCGGTCTCCTCGACCCGGACATAGCGGGCAGGGCCGCCGGTCTGGTAATCGATATCGGTGAAGGTGAACTGTTGCGCCAGGTCGGCGCGCAACTGGGAGAGCGGCAGGTACTGGTCGGTACGGTCTTCCTCGATCTCGCCCATCGGCATGGTTTCGATGACGGTCAAATCCATGCCGCGGCCATGCGCGAAGCGCAGCATGTCGGGCATTTCCGCTTCGTTGAAATCCTTCAGCGCCACGGCATTGAGCTTGATCTTCAAGCCGGCCTTCTGGGCGGCATCGATGCCTTCCATCACCTTGGCGAAATCGCCCCAGCGGGTGATCCTGCGGAATTTTTCCGGATCGAGCGTGTCGAGCGAAACATTGATCCGGCGCACGCCGCAATCATAGAGCTCTTCGGCATGGCGGGCGAGCTGCGAGCCGTTGGTGGTAACCGTCAGTTCGTCGAGGCCGGAGCCGATCTGCTTTCCGAGCTGGCGCACCAGATGCATGATATTCTTGCGCACCAGCGGCTCGCCGCCGGTCAGGCGGATCTTGCGCACGCCCTTGGCGATGAAGGCGGAACAGAGCCGGTCGAGCTCTTCCAGCGTGAGCAGATCCTTCTTCGGCAGGAAGGTCATGTTTTCCGCCATGCAATAGGTGCAGCGGAAGTCACAGCGGTCGGTGACGGAGACACGCAGATAGGTGACCGCACGACCGAAAGGGTCGATAATCGGTGCTGCATCTGCCACCAGCGGCGAGGCATTGCCAATCGTTCCGACACTGCTGTTCACGTCTGTCTCCGTACTCGTTCCTATGTGTGCATATGCTATTGTGGCGTCAAGGGAAACAGGCCGCGGCATCAAGCGAATTTGAGCTTGCGCCGAAAAAGATCAGCGCCTACTCCTCGCAGAAGAAGAGGACAAAAGAATGAGCGATATCTGGCCGACCGAAATCAGGGTCTCGAAAGACCGCCAGAGGCTGGCGGTAAGCTTCAATGACGGGCAGAGCTTCGATCTCTCGGCCGAGCTTCTGCGCGTGCTGTCTCCTTCGGCCGAGGTGCAGGGGCATGGGCCGGGTCAGAAGGTCACGGTGCCGGGCAAGCGCAACGTCGCCATCATTTCCGTCATACCGACCGGCAATTATGCCGTGCGCATCGGTTTCGACGACATGCACGATACCGGCATCTACACATGGACCTATCTGCGCGAACTCGGCGAACGCGGCTTCGAGCTCTTCTCGGCCTATGAGGAAGAGCTGAAGGAAAAAGGGATGAGCCGTGAGGTGGCCGAACGGCCGCGGTAGAGCTTTTGCGCAGTTCCGGACGTAAAAGCTGGAATTGCTTTGGATTTCACCAGCTGCCGGGGGGCACATGACGCAAACGCATAACAAGAGCTGGCTGCGAGCCCACGGGCATACCGGCAGCAGGGTCACATTCCTGGAACTCTTCTTCGATCTCGTTTTCGTCTTTTCCGTCTCCCAGCTCTCCCACGCACTCTTTGCGCATTATACGCCGCTCGGCGCTATCGAAGCGGCGCTGATGATGTTTGCCGTCTGGTGGGTGTGGATCTTCACCGCCTGGGCGACGAACTGGCTCGATCCGGAGCGCATGCCGGTGCGCTCCATGCTGATCGCGCTGATGCTGCTCGGCCTCGTGCTGTCGGCTTCCATTCCCGAAGCCTTCGGCGAGAAGGGCCTGCTGTTTGCCTCAGCCTATGTGCTGATGCAGGTCGGCCGCTCGGCCTTTACCACCTATGCGATGCGGGCTTCCGGCCGTTCGGCAACGATCAATTTCGTGCGCATCACCACCTATTTTGCCGTTGCCGGCGTGTTCTGGATCGCGGGCGGCTTTCTGGAGCATGAGGCACGGCTGATCTGCTGGGTGATCGCGTTGCTTATCGAATATTCCGGGCCGGCTCTCGGTTTTGCAGTGCCCGGCCTCGGCAAATCCAGGACGGAGGAGTGGGACGTCTCTGGCGCCCATATGGCGGAGCGTTGTGCACTCTTCATCATCATCTGCCTGGGCGAAGCGATCCTCGTATCCGGCCGCACCTTTTCTGAAATGGAATTCTCGGTCATGACCGGTGTGGTCTTCCTGATCGGCTTTGTCGGCACGGTCGCGATGTGGTGGCTCTATTTCCGCTTCGGCCATCAGCGGGCGGCGCATCGAATCGAGCACGAGGATACGCCCGGAAGCCTCGCGCGGCAGGCCTTCACCTATGCGCATATACCGATCCTGGCCGGCATCATCGTGCATGCCGTGGCGGTGGAATTCATGTTCGAACATCCGCATGAGACCGGCAATCTCGCGGTCGCGGCCTCCGTCCTCGGCGGCTCGGACCTCTTCCTGATCGGCAATCTCTGGTTCAAGGGAGCAACCAGCGGCCGCCTGCCGCTCTCCCATCTCGCCGGCATCGTGATCCTGATCCTCTGCGCTTTCCTGGCACCCTTCATGCAGGTCTATGTGATGGGCATTCTGGCGGCGTTGGTGCTGATCATCGTCGCGGCCTGGGAGTACAAATCGCTAACGCGCGGGCCGGCTGGGCCGGCTCTGCACTAGCTAGTCCTCGTCGCGCAGATCCTGCAGCAACACGCCGATGATGCGCTCCATCGAATCGGCGGTTGCCATGCATTGCTCGATCGGCTCTGATGACAGCGTGCGTTCGATGAGGCCGGTCTGGATGGCCATGGCCTCTTCGGTCAGCTTGCGGCCCTCTGATGTCAGGTGCAGGCGCAGCACGCGCTTGTCGCGCTCGTCGTCGCGGCGCAGGATCAGGCCGCGCTTTTCCATCTGCGGCAGGAGCATGCTCATATTGGAGCGGCCGACGAGCAACTTGCGCGCCAGTTCCTGCTGCGAAATGCCTTCGAAGCGGTAGAGATTGATGAGGATATCGAGATGCGGCGGCTTGATATCGAGATCGGATAGCGCGCGCGCCAGAGACTGTTGCATGAGCTGGCAGGCGCGAGCCACCGCGATCCAGCTGCGAAAACGCGGGTGATCCCAGGGTAGGGATTGATTTTTGTTCATCGTTGTACTTTATTGTTCAGTGTTGAACATTATCGGATTCCCATCATGGCAAAATTTGTGCTGGAGGTCACGCGCCTCGGATTTTCGCTCATGCAAACCGTTTCCCCGCATCTTGCCGGCGAAGCGGCCTTCCGGCTGTTCTGTCGAACGCCGTCCGTCAAGCCGAAGGGCGGGAAGGCAAAGGCGGCGCATGCGGCGGGTGTTGCCAGGCTTGCAGGCGCGGAACGCTTCCTGTTGCCGGTCGAGGGCAGGCGCGCCCATGCCTACCGGCTGAATGGCGGGGCAATCGGGCGGCGCAAGCGTTACCTCGTCACGCATGGCTGGGGCTCCGGCATGACCTATATGGCCGATCTGGTGACGATGCTGGCCGATACCGGCGCGGAAGTGATCGGGCTCGATTTTCCCGGCCACGGTCGCGCTGGCGGACGCTTCCTGCATATGGGATTGGCGGTTAAGGCGATTGCGGCGGCGGAAGCGCGTTTCGGCCGCTTCGATGCCGTCATCGGCCATTCCTTCGGCGGCGCTGCGCTCATGGTCTCCGCCTCCGCCATACTGCCGGACGTAAAACCCGTTTCTGCCGAGCGCATGGTGCTGATCGGTTCGCCCAGCGAAATGCAATGGCTGTTTACCGATTTCGGCCGGATGCTGCGGCTGAAGCCGTCTGCGCAGGCGGCGCTCGAGAATGTCGTGCAGCGTATCACCGGTCGGAGACTTGAGGATTTCGACGCAGGAAAAACCGCCGCAGGCATCGGCAAGCCGGTGCTGGTCATCCATGCCGAGGACGACAAGGAGGTCAGCGCGGCCCATGCGCGGCGTTATGCGGCCTCTGGCGGGCAGGTGCGGTTGTCCTGGGCGAACGGTTTTGGCCACCGGCGCATCATCTCGGCCGCCCCTGTTCTTGGCAAAGTCGCGGCGTTTCTGGCTGAGGAAGATATCAAAAAACCTGCTGAGATCATTCCGATTTTTGAGCTTCCGGCACGCCGCGCATCGGTGTAGCGTCCGGCCGGTCGTCAATAGGACTGGGTAGCGATGAAGATCATCAGCACTATCGAAGAACTCAACGAAATCTATGGCGCGGGCCTGTCGCAGGCATCCGTCGACAAGGTGACGAAACGGCTGACACCGCTCTACCGCCATATGATCGAGATCTCGCCCTTTACGGCGCTTGCGACCGTCGGCCCGGAAGGGCTCGACTGTTCGCCGCGCGGCGATATCGGCGGCGTGGTGCGCATCATCGACGACACGACATTGCATCTTCCCGACTGGCGTGGCAACAACCGCGTCGATTCGCTTTCCAACATCGTACGTGATCCACGCCTGTCGCTGATGTTCCTCATTCCCGGCTCGAATACTGTAATGCGCATCAACGGCCGCGGCGTGGTGTCCAATGACGAGGCGCTGCTTGAGAGTTTCGAGATGGACGGCAAACATCCGCGCACCGTTGTCGTCATCAGCATCGTCGAGGTTTATTTCCAGTGCGCGCGTGCGGTGATGCGCGCCGAACTCTGGAATGCCGAGCATTTCGTTGACCCGGGCAGCCTGCCGACGCCCGGCCAGATGCTGAAAGATGCGACGGGTGATTTCGACCATGAGACTTATGATCGCGAGTGGCCGGTGCGGGCTACCAAGACGATGTGGTGAGGTGAGGGCGCCACCGGGTGGTGACGCCGGAACGGGCAGCCTTTATGCCGCCACCCTTCTCGGAAAGAGCACGGCGTCCGGAGCCGCTCTGACCTCGTCGACGACAAACGGCGCCCCATAGGCTTCGGATACCTCAAGCCCGAGCCTTGAATGCAGCACCGCAGCCGAGCGGGGCAGGAAGGGCAGGAGGCAGCGCGCAATCACCGCCAACCCGTAAATCTGCTCCGCGAGGCAACCACCAAGACGATCAACAGTCGCCCGCCTCTCTGCGGGCGTCAGCTCACCGGCTAGCGCCTTCGCATCCGCCCATGGAGCGCGTTTGGCAAAACGCCGGTTCGCATCGCCGACAAAGGCGAAGATATCGGCAAGGCCGACATGCAGCTCATAAGCATCGAAGGCCTCGGCTACTTTCGCTGGAAGACGCGCCGCCTCCTGCGTGAAATCACTCTCCTGCAACGGCGGAACGACTCCTCCGAAAGCTGAAGAGACGAGCGCCAGCACCCGGTTGGCGAGATTGCCGAGTTGGCCGCCGAGCTCTCCTGTCCAGACGGCTTCCAGACGCTCGGCCGAGAAGTCGCCATCATCGCCCGAGCGGATATGCCGGAGCAGGTAATAGCGCAGTGCATCCGGCGTACCATAGGCATCGACGACGCTATTGGGGTCGATGCCATTGCCGGCGGATTTGCCGATCTTTCTGCCGTCGACGGTGACATAGCCATGTACCAGGAGCGACGACGGCGGCGGCAGACCTGCCGAGAGCAGGATCGCCGGCCAATAGATGGCATGGAATTTCGAGATGCCCTTGCCGACGACGTGGATGCGCTCGCTGCTGACAGTCCAGTAGCGATCGAAGAGTTCCTCACCGGTGCCATAGCCGAGCCCGGTCAGATAGTTTGCCAGCGCATCGAACCAGACATAGACGACCTCATCGCTCTCAGGCACGGGAACACCCCACCCCCGCGCCCGTTCAGCGCTGCGCGAGACGCTGATATCCCCAAGGCCACGCCGCAGCAGCGCCAGGACCTCGTTGCGCCGATGAGCCGGAGCGATCTTCAGTTCGTCGCTCTCGATAAGGTGCAACAGCCGGTCGCCATAGCGGGACAGTCGGAAGAACCAGTTCTCTTCCCGGACGAGTTCGAGAGGGATGCCATGCTCCGGGCAGCGGCCGTCGACGAGGTCGGAGGGCTCGTAAAACTGCTCGCAGCCGACGCAATAGAGGCCTTCATAGGCTTTGCGATAGAGGTCGCCATTCTCAGCACAGGCATTCCACAAGGCATGCACGCAGGCGATATGCCTCGGGTCGCGCGAGGTACGCACGAATTCGTCGTTGGAAATATCGAGCCGCGTGCCGAGCCGCTCGAACCTGTCGGCATTGGCATTGACGAAATCCGCCACGGGAAGGCCGGCGGCTTCCGCCGAGCGGACATTCTTCAGGCTGTTGTCATCGGTGCCGCACTGAAACCGCACATCACGGCCAAGCAGGCGGAAGTGGCGCGCATAGGCATCGGCCTGCACGAGCTCGAGCGCAAAGCCCACATGCGGGGCGGCGTTCACATAGGGGATCGAAGTGGTGATATAGGTCCTGTTCATCGGTTGATCCTTTCGAGGGCTGGTTGCCCCGCGAGACGGATCGCCAAATGAAAAGACCGCCTCGAGGGCGGTCGCTGGTGCATTCTGGACGCACGAAACCCGCCACGCTATGAGCGCGGCATCATCATCACTGACGTGTTGATCACGGTTTTGTCCATGCGGAATTGGTACCACCCATAGCCGCTTCGGACAAGCGGGCTGTATTCGATGCCATATCGGCTATTCTCGACGGCTTGACGCGATTGCGCGGAGGAAGCGATGGCAGGGGAAACGGTGAGAATGGGCGGCTGCGCGTGTGGCGCGGTTCGGTATGAGGTTGAAGGCGAGCCTTATCAATCCGGGCTCTGCCATTGCACCAAATGCCGAAAGCTGACCGGCTCGATCTTTTCGGCGACGGCGAACTGGCGCCGATCGAAGTTCAAGATGGATGGCGAGATCAGCACTTTCGACAAGCGGTCCTTCTGCCCGATCTGCGGATCGCGGCTGTTTTTCATTTTCGATGACGCCGTGGAAGTCTTCCTCGGAACACTCGATCCGGCGCCAAACGATATCAGACCGATGGTCGAGGTCTGGACGGTCAGGCGTGAGCCCTGGCTGCCCGCCGTTCCCGACGTGCGGCTCTATGACGAAAACGAGGTGGCGCCGTCAGACGGTTAGGCGGCGGCCTCGTCAGTAAAACGTCGATTTGAAGGGAACAATCGCCGAGCCCATGGCAGCGGCGTCGCCTGATATGTCGGAGACGATGAGCTTGGGGTGCGGGCGGGGTACGCCGTAGCGCGGGCGGCCGAAAAGTTCGGTGCGTTCGCTCAACATCTGTGCCAGTCCCGGTGGCACCTGGCCGCCGAAGACGATCGCCTGCGGGTCGTAGATCGCCCAGATGGCGTTGACGAGGCGGTTATAGGCGGGCGTGATCTCCTCGACCCATTCCACCACGCCCGGCCATTTCGGATCAAAATGCCTGCGCAGATAGGGGATCGACGGCACGTCGACATTGTGGCGCTTCAGTTTCTCCAGAAGCAGCTGCAGGGCGGGACGGCGGGTGGTCTCCTCATCGTCAAACATCCCCGAGAATTCGCCGGCATTGCCGTTGCCGCCGGCCAGGAGTTCGCCGTCGTTGATCAAGCCGCCGCCGAAGCCGTAATTGAAGCTGAGATAGGCGAAATGCTTGATGAAACGCCCGACGCCGAACATCGCCTCGGCGACGGCGCCGGCGCTGCCGCCGTTCAGGAGCCAGACGGGCTTTTTGAAAGTATCGGTCAGCAGCGGCCCGAGCTCGATCAGCGACCATTCGTGCAGCGGCATCGAGGCATTGTATTTCGTCCCTGATATCAGGGCACCGGCAATGCCGAAGCCGATGCCGAAGAAAGTCTCGTCGCCCAGGCCGTTCAGTTGCTGGAGTTCGGCAATGCGTTCGCGCACGCGATCCAGCGCCTGGTTCATGCCCAGCTCCCTCAGCGAGATGTCGCTTTCGCCGAGCACATTGCCTGACAGGTCCACCAGGCAGATGTCGACCACGTCGGAATTGACGGAAATGCCGACCGAATAGGCGTGTACGCCGTTGAGGCTGAGCATGGGACTCGGCTGGCCGCGGCCGAGGCCGGGTTTGGGAGACCCCAGCGAAACGATACCGCGCTCGACGAGCTGGTCGATGATGCGATGGACCGACTGTTGCGTCAGATCCGTATGGCTGGTGATCTCGGATCGCGACAGGCCGGGATTGCGCCAGATGAGTTTCAGCAGGCTGCGTTCATTTGCGGAGACGACGATTTCTTCTCCCGGACGTCGAAAGCGGGATGCAATTAACGGCTCGGGAAAATAAGGCATGACTCACTCTGAATATACTACAAAAGTGTAACTGCAACACCGACGGCAACCGCAGATGCCTGCATAACGGGCTTTGTGCCCTCAATCAAGTCGGACAACGTCATCGATTTGTTACACATAAAGTGTATTAAGCCGGCCGTTCACGATCCGGACGCTGATCCGGCGGGTCTCAAATTCAGGTGAGGGCAAAATGAAGATTTCCATTCTGGCGGCTGCGGCCGCCCTGATGACGGCTGCGTGCTCTTCTGCGCAGGCCGCCAATTTCGAATTCTGGTACGGCAATACGGGAAGCGTCGAAAAGGCGATCCTGGCGCAATGCGACGCCTTCAATGCGTCGCAGTCGGCCAATCACGTCACCTGCGTCGGGCAGGGCAGCTACGAAGTTTCCATGCAGAAGGCGATTGCCGCCTATCGCTCCAACAAGCATCCGGTGCTGATCCAGTTCTTCGACGCCGGTACGCTCGACCTGCTGTTGTCGGACGCCGTCGTGCCGGTGCAGGACGTGCTGCCCGATGTCGACTGGAACAGCTACATCAAGGGTGCGCGCTCCTACTATGAAACATCGGGCGGCAAGCTCTATTCGCAACCCTATAATGCCTCGACGCTGCTCTTCTACGTCAACAAGACAGAGCTTGAGAAAGCCGGCGTCACCGAGATGCCGAAGACCTGGGAAGACATCATCGAATCTGCCCGCAAGCTGAAGGCATCAGGCCACGAATGCCCCTATGTCACCAATGGCGAACCCTGGTCGATGTTCGAGCAGTTTTCCGCCCGTCACGGCCTGCCGATCGCTTCGCAGCATAACGGCTATGACGGTCTCAACGCCGAATATGTCTTCAACACCACCTTCTTTGCCAAGCACCTGCAGAACCTGATCGATTGGCGCAAGGAAGGTCTCGTCAAGATCGCCAGCGACACCAAGGCCGGCAATTACACGGCCGCCTTCAATTCCGGCGAATGCGCCATGATGGAAAATTCCTCCGGCTCCTACACGGACTCTTCAAAAGCCTTTGCCGGCAAGTACGAGCTCTCCGTCAGCCTGACGCCGATGTACAAGGGCTACGAGCGCCACAACACTTTCGTCGGCGGCGCGTCCATCTACATCATGAAGGGTCATGACCAGTCGGAGATCGATGGCGCCAAGGCCTTCCTCGATTTCCTGCGCAAGCCCGAGCAGCAGATGTTCATGACGGCCTCGACCGGTTACGTGCCCGTCACCAATGACGTGCTCGACGCCATCGCCAAAAGCCCGGATGCGGGTACCACCAAATATGCGACGGCTGCCGTCGGCATCGAATCCATGAACGAACCCGGCACGCCCGACACCCGCGGCATCCGTCTCGGCTTCTACGTGCAGTTCCGGTCGATCTTCATGGAAGAAACGCAGAAGGCATTTGCGGGCACGCAGACGATGCAGGTGGCGCTCGACCATGCCAAGAAGCGCGGCGACGAGCTGCTGCGCCGCTTCGAGCAGACCTACAAGACGGCAAAGCTGCCCTGATCCTTGACCGGTGCGGCGTCCCCCGTCGCCGCACCGGTTTTTCTCGAAATGGACATGCGTGATGACGTCGGAATCCTCACTTTTCAGCCATCGCTGGCTGCCGGCTTTGCTAGCCGCACCCTTGCTGCTGTTGATCCTCATCTTCTTCTATGCGCCGATCGTGCAGGCCTTCTATTGGTCGTTCTTTCTGGAAAGGCCATTCGGCGGCGGCTCGGAATTCGTGGGGTGGGATAACTTCCGCCGGGTACTGTCAGATCCGGAATTCTGGGATGCCGGCTGGCGCACCGTCATCTTTATGGTGTTTGCCTCGTCGCTCGCAGTCGCTCTGCCGCTGATCCTGGCGGTTGCCGCAGACCGAAAGATCCGCCTGTCGCTGACCGCGCGTAACGTGCTTGTCTGGCCGAAGGGGGTAGCGGGTGCTTCGATCGGCGTCGTCTTTGCCTTCATCTTCAACCCGTTCGTCGGCATTCTCGCGCCAATCAACCATTTCTTTCCGGGAGCGTGGGCGCCCGGCCTCGATGGTACCGACGCCTTCATCACGCTCATCGTTGCCCATGTCTGGGGCGGCATTCCCTTCAATTTCGTCATCCTGCTTGCCGGCCTGCAATCCATCCCGCGCACCATGTTTCAGGCGGCCGCCATGGATGGGGCAGGGCCATGGCGGCGGATCTTCGACGTGCAGTTGCCGCTGATCATGCCGCAGCTCTTCCTGACGCTGGTGCTGGAATTTACCGAAAGCGTCACCTCGGCCTTCGCACTGATCGATACGATCACCAAGGGCGGACCGGGCGGTTCGACCAACTTGCTGGTCTACAAGATTTATACCGATGGCTTCAGCGGCTACGATCTCTCGGGCGCTTCCACACAGACGGCCATCCTGATGGTCTTCGTCGTCATCCTGACCGCCGCGCAGTTCCTGCTTCTCGGCGGTAGCGTCAATTATGAACGGTAGGAGCCAGCCATGATCGAAAACGCCCGCTCGCTCAATTTCGCCGCCAGCGCCATCCTGCTTATCGGCATCGTCTTCATCCTCGGGCCTCTCTACCTGACGCTTGCCAATGCATCGCAGTCCTATGAGTTTCTGCTTCTCAACGGGCTCGCCTGGTATCCGGGCGACCAGTTCGTCGCCAACGTCATGCGTGTCTTCAACGAGACCCGTATCCCGATCCAGATGCTGAACAGCATGCTGGTCGCGCTTTACGATGCTTTCTTTACCTGCGCGCTGTCCTTCCTCGCGGCTTATGCGCTCGTCTATTTTCGCATCCGCTGGGCAGGTATCGCCTTCGCGGTGATCCTGGCAACCATCATGCTGCCGATCGATATTCGCGTCATCACCACCTATCAGGTGGCCGCTAATATCTTCTCGCCACTGAATGGCCTGCTCGATCTGTCCGGGGCGAACGCCTTGATCGAAGGCCTGTTCGGCGCGCCTGTTCATCTCGAGCTCAGCGTGCTCGACACGCATTTCGGCCTTGTGGCGCCGCTTGTTGCCCATGGAACCGGTACCTTCCTGTTCCGGCAGTTCTTCCGCACGCTGCCGTCTGATCTCTTCAAGGCAGCGCGCATGGATGGGGCAGGGCCGATTCGCTTCCTCTTCCATATCCTGCTGCCGATCTCGCGCAGCAGCTTCGCAGCCCTCTTCGTGCTGACCTTCCTCAGCGGCTGGACGCAATATCTCTGGCCGCTGGTCGCTGCCTCCAAGCCTGAGAAGACCACCGCCGTCGTCGGCCTGGCACGGCTCGCGCCCGACATGGAAGGCGAAATTCCCGACTTCCCGATGATCATGGCCGGTGTCGTGGTCGTCTCGATCATTCCCCTTGTCATGATTGCGCTCCTGCAGCGCTATCTCGTGCAGGGCCTCGTTCTTTCGGAGAAATGACGTGAACGCCATCGATACCGCCATCCGCAGCGCGGCCACTAACATCACGCTCGCAGGCGTCACCAAGGCCTATGATGCGAAATCCACCGTCATTCCGCCACTCGATGTCGAGCTGCGTGCCGGCGAATTCACCGTCGTGCTCGGCCCGTCCGGCTGCGGGAAATCCACGCTTCTCCAGATGATCGCAGGCCTCGAGGCCGTCAGCGGCGGCAAGATCCTGTTCGGCAGTCGCGAGGTGCAGGGCCTGGAACCCAAGCAGCGCGGCTGCGCTATGGTCTTCCAGAATTATGCGCTCTATCCGCATATGACCGTGTTTCAGAACATGGCCTATAGCCTCAGAGTCGCCGGCCTTCCCAAGGCCGAACGCCATGAACGGGTCGGCACCGTCGCCGAGATGCTGGGGCTGTCAGCCTATCTCGACCGCAAGCCGGGGCAGCTCTCCGGCGGGCAGCGCCAGCGCGTGGCGATCGGCCGGGCGATCGTGCGTGAACCCGGCGTGCTTCTCTTCGACGAGCCGCTCTCCAACCTCGATGCGCAGTTGCGCCACGACATGCGCGTCGAGCTCGCGGATCTGCACCGGCGCATTGGGGCGACCACCGTCTTCGTCACCCATGATCAGGTGGAGGCGATGACGCTTGCCGACCGGATCCTGATCCTTAACAAGGGCAGCGTCGAGCAGTTCGATACGCCGAAGGCGATCTATCATCGCCCGGCCTCGGTCTTCGTCGCGAAGTTCATCGGCGCCCCGCCGATGAATATCCTGCCGGTGACTGGCGACGGTTCGGTGTTGCGGCTTGCAGACGGGCAGGTGGTTGCGGAGTACCACAAGGCGGGCAATTTCCAGCTCGGCATCCGCCCGGAAGATATCGTCATCAGCGCCGATGGTACGATCAGGGGCCGGCTCAGGCATTTCGAGGACCTCGGCTCGCATGCGGTACTTGCCGCCGATCTCGCGGGCACTTCCATCCGCATCGCCACGCCCTTCGGTGCCGACATCGATACCGCGGCAGAACTTTCCTTCTCCTTCCCACGATCCCGGTTACACCTGTTTGTCAGCGAGACGGGGCGCGCAATTGCGGATGCATTCGCCGGCCATTGAAAGACCTCCCCATGAATTACACAGACTATGTGCGGGACCCGGGCAGGGACTGCGCAGTGGTGGCGCATCGCGGCATATGGTGCGATGCTCCCGAAAACAGCCTCGTTGCCATCGAAGCAGCAATCCGAGCCGGCTGCAATGTCGTCGAGATCGACGTGCGCCGCAGTGCGGATGGCGGCCTCTTCCTGCTGCATGATGGGACGCTGCAGCGCATGGCCGGCATAGATGAAGCACCGGAGGCTCTGAGTTCAGCTCGGCTCGCCGGCATCACGCTCAGAAACCGCGACGGCGGCGAGAGCAATGAGATGACCGGCGAACGACTGCCAAGCCTGCGGCAGCTCTTCGATCTGACGCGGGATCGCATCTTCCTGCACCTCGACGTGAAGGACAGGGCCATCATCCCTGAAGTCATCGCCTGCGCTCGCGACATGGGCGTCGCAGGACAGGTGGACTTCTGGGGCAGTCTTCGCTCGTCCGATGATCTTGCCTGGATACGCGAAACCGTCAGCCCGCATGGCGTGCTGTTCATGGCCAAGTCACGGATCGGCGCTAAACACGCGAAAGCCGAGCTGGATCTCCTGTTCCGGCTCGGGCCTGCC
Source organism: Rhizobium viscosum (assembly GCF_014873945.1). Taxonomy (NCBI): domain Bacteria; kingdom Pseudomonadati; phylum Pseudomonadota; class Alphaproteobacteria; order Hyphomicrobiales; family Rhizobiaceae; genus Rhizobium; species Rhizobium viscosum. Next base: position 123,517 of record NZ_JADBEC010000003.1, read on the forward strand.
ATCTGCGAAGTCTGCTTCGACCATATCGAGGATATTGCTGCCCTCCGTGCCCGCGCCGATCCGGCGGGCATCGCGCTTTGGGCCAATACGCTCGATTCCGTCGCCTTTGCCGGCTTCACCGATACGGCAGCCATTGAGGATCCCGACGCCATCTGGGGCCGGCTCATCGAAGCCGGCATTTCCCTGATCCAGACCGACGAACCGATTGCCCTGAAATCATACCTCGCCAGCCGTCATGGCTGACACATAAGGAAAGACCATGAACTACAAAGACTTCATCGCCGACCCGAACCGTTCCTGCGCCATCGTCGCCCATCGCGGCGCCTGGCACGGGGCGCCGGAAAACAGCCTGGCAGCGATCGAGAAGGCCATTGCCGTCGGCTCCGATATCGTCGAGATCGACGTGCGCAAGAGTGCGGATGGCGAGCTTTTCCTGATGCATGACGATACGCTCTTGCGCATGGCCGGCATCGATCGCGATGCCGAGACTTTCACCATGGCCGAACTCCAGGCGATTGCGCTGCGCGAAGACAATGGCGGCGAGGGCCGCGCCTTCACCGACCAGCGCATTCCGACGCTGAAGCAGGTGTTCGAGACCATTCGCGGACGCATCTTCGCTGATCTCGATCTGAAGGATCGCGGCCTGTTTTCGGAGGTGGCAACCTGTGCTCGTGAGATGGGTGTCGCATCCTCCGTCGATCTGAAGACAACAGTCATGACCCGCGAAGATCTCGACTGGGTACGCGCCCAGAACATCGAGGGTGTACCCTTCATGGCGATGGCCTATTTCACCGCCGGCGATGTCAGCGAAAGACTTTCGCTGCTCTCCGAGATCAAGCCCTTCATGTGCGAACTGCGCTTCGATCATCTCGACACGATCGCCAGCAACCGCCAGCTCTTCAGGAACGCCAATATGGCGATCTGGTTCAACACGCTGGATATGGCCGCAAGCGGCGAGTGGACCGATCCAAGGGCGCTCATCGAGCCTGATGCCGTCTGGGGCCGTCTGATGGGTGCCGGCGTCAGCACTATCCAGACCGATGAACCGGCCGCTCTGCGGGCCTATATCAAGACGCGGACAGCGGCGCGAAATCCGGCTGAAACCCTCGTCGCGGGTTGAACCTGTGCCTGAGGCCGGCCACCCGCCAGAGCGCGTGGTGGCCTGTGTTTGCCGTCACTTCACCGGCACCACGAGCGGGGAGCCCTTCGTTACGATATAGGTTGCGAGTTCCGAAGCCTTGCCGTCGCCGACATTTCGCGCCGAATGGGCAACGCCCGAGGGGATGAACAGCGACTGGCCGGCCTTCAGCGTCACCGGCTTCCGGCCATCGAGCTCGTATTCCAGCGAACCTTCGATGACATAGGCGATCTCTTCGCCCGGATGATGGTGCTTGGGTGCGAAGGCACCGGGGGCGAAGTCGACGCGGACCTGCACCGCCTCGTGACCGGGCACGTCGATGTCGTTCTGAACGAGATCGGTACGCTGGATGGGCTGGTCGGCATTGGCCTTGGTCAGCTGCATTGCACCCGCAATGAGGATTGCGCCTGCTGCCATGATCATGATGGTCCTCATCTGTCTGTCCTTCCGTCAGATGGCTAAGGCCCGCAATCGGGCGACGGGGTTATTTGAACAGAGGGATGAATTGGAAATGTTTCAGCAAAAAGCGCTTTTTGTATCGCCGTATATCTGCGGAGACGCTTCCGTCACTGATTTTCCTGAAGTGCTTCGAGATGCTGATCCAGCGTCGTCCTGCCCCAATGACGACGGGTGGGCATTTCAAAGCCGGTGTCGATGGTGACTTCGGCCATCTTCGCATAGCAACGGGCGGCCGCCCAGGAGAAACCAAGTCCGAGATAATATTCCTCGAACCTTTCGCGAGGGATCGTCTCGGCCGTGACGGGGCGGCCGAGACGCGCTGAAAACGCCTTGGCGACATCGGTGAAGGAATAGCGCTCAGGACCTTCGACATGGTCTATCCCGATATCGTCGATCGGGCTCTTGAGGCGCGCGACAGCGGCTTCTCCGAGATCCCTTGGCGAAACCATCGGTATCTTTATGTCGGCGGGGAAGGGGGTGAGCAGGCGTCCGGTCTCTTTCGCGGGCTGCAGAAGCATGTCGAGGTTGGTGAAGTAATATGCACCGCGGTTGATGGCGGCTGGAATACCGGTTGCCTTCACGAGGCGTTCGAATTCGTACAGCACCGAGAGATCGCCGATGCCGGCGCCATCAAGCGCTCCATAGGTCGACGCCACGACGAGCTTCTCGAGCCCGGATCCTTCGAGGGCGGCGGTAATGCTCCTGGCGGTCTTCAGTTCCTCGGCGTTCGTGTCGCCTTTGATATCGCCCGGCGGGTTCAGCAGAAAGGCGCGGCGTCCCTTTTGCAGGATGGAACGAAGCTGTCCGGTATCGGCCACATCAGCAATGACGGGTTCGACGCCGCCTTGTTTGATGGCGGCGGCCTTTTGCGCGCTGTGAACGACGGCAATGACTTTCTCGCCCGACGCCCGCAATGCGTCGATAACGGCAGAGCCTATGTTTCCGGATGCGCCGAGCACGACATACATGGTGAAACCTCGCAGACGCTCACATGCATAACTGTGCACACCGGCCTGAGGTTCCGTACGGACACCGCCGAGCGTCGGCAACAACACGGGCGAGGGCGCGCCGCGACAGCAATCATGAAAGGTGGTAAAGTCCGCGGCAGGTTAGCTCCTGCGAGGAGAGGGAGCATGGGCAATCTTGGAGAGCCGCCTTCAGCCGTCCCGTCGCTTTCCGTGGGAAAGGCCATTGCGGAGGAAGTCCGTCAGGCGCCCATTCTTGCGCTCATCATTTTCGTGCCTGTCGTCATCGTTCTCGAACGGACCATGGCCGATGCACATACGCTTCTGTTCATCATGTCCGTCGTGGCGATCGTGCCGCTGGCGGCGCTTTTGAGCCGCGCGACCGAAGCGGTCGCTTCCAGGACAGGGGATGCGGTCGGCGGCCTGCTCAGCGCCACTCTTGGAAACCTGACTGAACTCGTCATCTCACTTGCGGCCCTGCATGCGGGCCAATATCTGCTGGTCAAGGCGTCGCTTGCAGGCGCAATCGTCACCAATACGCTGTTCATGCTGGGAGGCTCGTTCCTGCTCGGGGGCCTCAGGCATCACGTTCAGCAATTCAACAGGATCAATGCTCGCTTTCAGGCCGGCATGCTGTTCCTTGCAACGATTGCCATTCTGGTGCCGTCGCTGATCAGCGAGGCGGATCAGCCCCCTGCGCCAGAGGTGTCCCAGACGCTCAGCCTCGGCCTGGCAATCCTTCTGATCGTCGTCTATGCGCTCGGCATGTTGTTTTCGCTGCGCACGCACCGGGAGCTTTTTACCAGCGTCAGCCACGCCGCCGAGGAAGAAAAACCCTGGCCGCTTGCTTTGGGCATTGGCGTGCTTGTCATCGTCACACTGCTGGTCGCGCTGGTGAGCGAGATTTTCGTCGGTTCCGTTCAAGCAGCCGCGGAGAATCTCGGCATGACGCCGGCTTTCGTGGGCTTCATCGTCGTGGCGCTCGTTGGGGCGGCGGCGGAAATGACCACAGCCTTTTCGGCCGCCCGCGCCAATCGCCTGGATCTCAGCGTCTCGATCGCGCTCGGCAGTGCGGCGCAGATCGCGCTCTTCGTCGCGCCGGTGCTGGTGCTGGTCAGCTATTTCGTCGGTCCCGAGCCCATGACACTGCAGTTCTGGCGGGGCGCCGTGACGATGATGGTCGTCGCCACGGTGGGTGCCGCACTCCTCTCGAATGGCGGGCGCGGGGTCTGGTATGCGGGCGTCATGGCTCTGGCGCTCTATGGGATTTTTGCCTTCACCCTGTTCGTCCTGCCTCCCGCAAGTCCGTCCTGATCACCCGCGCTGCCAAGCGGCAGTTGGGTGAGGCATGCCGGGGATCGCGGGAAGGGAAAGGCACTGGACATGGCAACAAAAATCAGCGTGAAACGTCAATCGAGCGCGCGGATGAGGCGGCTGTTCTTCGCTGCACTCTTCCGGCAGGTTCGCCTCCTGTGGCCGATCTTTTCCGGTGTGCTGGTCATGATGATCGCATCCGGCCTTGTCATCGGGCGGATCGAAGGCTGGGGCATCGGGGAAAGCCTGTATTTCACCTTCGTCACCGGCCTGACGATCGGCTACGGCGATCTTGCGCCGAAGCAAACGGTGGCGCGGATCTTGATCGTGCCGATCGGCCTTTGCGGCATCATACTGACAGGCCTTGTCGCCGCCATCAGTGTGCAGGCGCTCGATGCGGCGAGCCGTGCCCGAACCGCGCAGGATGATTTCACCGATACCGGATCGTAAGCGTCACGCGGGTTGCATTACCCGTTTTCTATGTGCGACAAAATACAATAGTGTTGACTAATTGATTAGTGTTAGCTATTTGATTTTCCATGATCGAAGCCGAAACCATAACCGCTGTCATGCGTGCCCTTGCCGATCCCACGCGGCGGGCCGTGTTCGAGCGCATCGTCAATTCCAAAGAGATCACCGTGGTCGAGTTGACCCGCGGCAGCAATGTCACGCAGGGCGCCATCTCTCAGCATCTCAAGTCCCTGAAACAGGCCGGCCTCGTCAGCGAGCGCCCGGAGGGGCGCAATGTCTATTACCGCGCCGAGCCAGGCGGTCTGGAGCCGCTGGCCGACTGGATGGGCCATTACGGCACCTTCTGGCGCGAACGCTTCACCGATCTCAGAAAGCTCTTGAAGGAAATCGACCCATGAACCAAGCCATGAATCCCGAAAGACACGCCTCCGACACGCAGGCCATCGTGGTCGATGAAGTCTTCCCGCATGCGCCTGATATCATCTGGAAGGCGCTGACGAGCGGCGAACTGATCGGCCGCTGGTTGATGCCGCCTGATGGATTTGCGCCCGTGCCCGGCAACCGCTTCACCTTTCAGACCAAACCGGCCGGCGAATGGGACGGCACCATCCATTGCGAGGTGCTCGATGTCGTGCCGAATGAGCGCCTGTCCTATGCGTGGAGGGGCGGCCATGAGAGCAATGATGACGGCTATGGCTCCAAACTGGAGACGGTGGTCACCTTCACCCTTGCCAGGGCCGAGGAAGGCACGCGCCTGCGCCTCGTCCATTCCGGCTTTGTGCTTCCGAAGAACGACACCGCCTATCGCAACATGAGCGAGGGCTGGAAGAAGGTTGTCGAGCGGCTCGACGCTATCGTCGCTGAAGAGGCGTCTTCGCAGACACGGCATTGAACGAGGAGGAAAGCGACATGACCAAGTCCTATACCGGTGGCTGCGCCTGCGGCGCGATCCGTTACGAGATATCAGGCGAGCCGGCCGTCATGGTCGACTGTCAGTGCCGGCAATGCCAGCGCTCCAGCGGCACCGGACATCAATCGCATCTGACTTTCGTGGCAGCGGAGGTGAAGGTCGAGGGAGAGGCATCCCTATGGCAGACCGTCGGCGACGGTGGAACGGTCAAGCAGCGCGGCTTCTGCCCGGCATGCGGTTCAGCCGTCTACATGACCTTTCCCGACATGCCCGAGGTCTTCATCGTCACGCCGGCAAGCCTCGACGACCCAAGCCGCTATCAGCCGCAACTGGTGTCCTGGACTGCGGCCGGATATGCCTGGGACCACGTCGATCCGGCCGTGCCGAAATTCGAGAGGATGCCGCCGGCGTGAAAGCGAGCGTCCTGACTTTGCCTTGCGCCGGAACAGGGATTGTTGCTCTCGCATTCGCCTGACATAGTGCTGCAAGCACAGCAGGTGATGTCTTGCCCTTTGCCGTTTTTATGGAACTCGACCCGTACGGTGTAGCGGAGCTCCAGCCGATCATCGAGCATGTGGAGCGTATCTCGCCCGATGCCGCCACTCCTCGCCGTGTGAAGGTTGAGCCGCATATATCGCTCGCCGTCTATGACGGGCTCGACCCCGAGCCTATCGCAAAGGCGCTTGACCGGTTCAGCGCAGATATCAGCACTCCCAGCATCAAACTTTCGAGCATCGGTCTTTTTCCCGGCCCGGCATCGGTTCTGTTCGCGGCGCCCGTCGTCTCGGAGGAACTGCTCGCTCTTCATCGGGACTTTCATGCCGCGGCCGCCACGGCAGGCGTGGCGTGCTGGCCACATTATCTGCCGGGAAACTGGGTGCCGCATGTCACGCTCGGCGAACAGTTGAGCCCCGAGGAGGCCGGGGCGGCAATCAGCGGTGCGATGGCCCTCTGGCAGCCGGTGGCCGCACGCCTGCACCGGATCTCGCTCGTGCGCTTCCATCCGATCGAGCTGTTGTGGCACCGGCAATTGCCGGGCTGAACCTATTCGGTGGCTTATGCGCGCCAGAAGGGCCGATGGCTCTGCTCGTAGGCGGCTTCACGCGTCATGCCGAAATCCCGGAGCGTTTCGTCGGGCAGGGTATTCAGTTCGCGGGCGAAGAGGCGGCGTTCGCTCCAGCGTTCACGCCACAGGCGGAGCGCGTCTGTCATGTGCATGAAAAAGTTTCCTTTCTCTGTTGGCAAAACTCACCTATGATTGACAAGGGCGGAGGCGGGGATTTCCACTCTCTTTGCTCTTGTACCATGGTTTTATGCCCATATCTGAATTCGAAAAAGCGCGTTATCTTCACATCATCCGTTAGAAAAACTCACATAATAGAAAGCCATGGCCCGCCATCTGCCGCCACTCTCCTATCTCAGGGCCTTCGAGGCCACCGCACGTCTCGGCTCGGTGACACGGGCGGCCGACGAGCTGGGGCGCACGCATGGGGCCATCTCGAAGCAACTTCAGCTTTTGCAGGAGCAACTTGGGCTTCCGGTGTTCGAGAAGTCAGGCACCGGCCTTCGGCTGAATGAGGATGGGGCGGCCTTCTTTGCCACCGTCTCGCGGGCCTTCGATCTTCTGGAGGAGCGCTATCAGGAGCTGAAGGCGAGCCGGAACGAGGCGAGCGTGCACCTGTCCTGCAGCGCCACCTTCGCCATGGTCTGGCTGGTGCCGCGTCTGGCGGAATTCTACAGCCTCTATCCGAATTGCCGCGTGCAGCTGACGATGTCATCGAGCGCGCGCGACGGCGGCACGAACCAGGCGAGAGACGGGATGGATATCATGCTGAGCTGGGATCGCCTGTCACGGCCGCAGTTCAGGCGCGAGCATATCCCGCTCGCCTCGGTCTCCTTTGGCCTGGTGTCTGCACCGAATTATCCGTTCAGCGCCAATGGCGATGATTTCAGCTTCCCGACCCGCATTTCGCCCGACAGTTTGAGCGAGCAATGGACAAACTGGCAGGCGGCGACCGGGCACAGGATCTCGGCGCAGTCGGAACTCTATTTCCCGCATATGTATCTTTGCGTCAGCGCCGCCGTAAGCGGGCTCGGCGTGGCGCTGGTCGAGCGGCGTTTTGCGCTGAACGAGCTGAAAAGCGGCAAGCTGGTGGAGCGGTCGGAATTCCTGACTTACGAGAACGGTTTCGTGGCTGTCATTCAGCCTGGCCGAGCGCTCTCGCCGGCAGCGAGCCATTTCCTCGATTGGCTGCGCAGCGCCTTCGTGCGGGAATAGCCTGGCGGAAACTCACTTCAGCGACGAAACAGGTCCCAGGCAAGCCAGATGCAAAGGGAAGCTGCAAGCAACCAGATGATCACGATCCCCACAAAGCCCGAACGGCTGACCGGGTGCTGCGCGCGCTGCATGGCCATGTCCCTGAATTCCGACATCAGAGGCGCGGGAATGAGGCGGATGGCGAGGAGGATGCCGAGCGGGACGATGATGAGATCATCGAGATAGCCGAGTACCGGCACGAAATCGGGGATGAGATCGACCGGCGAAAGCGCATAGGCAGCAACCGCACCGGCGACGATCTTGGCCACTACAGGCGTGCGATCGTCACGCGCGGCAATCCAGAGCGCGACGACATCGCGTTTCACGCTCCGCGCCCATTGTTTTGCCGCCTTCAACCATTCGCCCATTACATCGCCTGTCGATTGGAGAATTGGGATTTTCACAGGTGCAGTTTAACATTTGATCTATCAAGCGGGGCGAGGCGGAGCCCAGATGTTTTCTGTTTGTTCTTTTTCGCCGTTCAGTTACATTGCTCTCGTACGCGACGCCGATTTTCGCGAAAAGGGAGTTTGCATGAAGGCGGTTTTGTTTGGGATTTTCTTGCTGGCCGCCGGGAACGCGTCTGCTTCCTGCGATCTGGTCTCGGCTCCGTGTTCTACCGACAGTTCAGGCAATACCTATATCAGAGAGCAGAATCTCGGCGGCGGTTACAACACCTATCGAAACGGAGATCTCTATTCGCAGACGCATCAGCAGCTCAATGGCACCTATCGAGAGACCTATTCGAGCGGCGGCTATCGGACATACTACACCGACCCCAACCGAAGCGATCCTTATCGGGACGATCCGAAGGGCGTGGTTGGCCGCTGAGGCGAAGCCGGCTAGGGCATTTCCGTCATTGCCCCAAATGCTCTCACGCAATTGCCGACGCAAAACCACTCAGCACTTTTGGGTATTGCTCTAGTGATGCTTGAAGTACTGCACTTCGCGCTCATGTTTTTCGGCCGCTTCCCGGGTCTTGAAGGTGCCGAGGTTCTTGCGTTTGTGCGTCTTCGCATCGGGTTTGCGGGAATAGAGACGATATTCGCCTGACTTCAGTTTGCGGATCATCTGAACCTCCTGTGCTAAGGGGTAAATCCCCTCAGCCTCATCCGGTTCCCCGCTTGCACGGACGATCTTTTCCAAAGTCACCGTACGGCGACAAGAGGCCCGAGCGCGTCGATCAACTCGGTGGAGCCTCTGCGGACATCGCGCGCATTCGGCTCGATATCGATGAGGCCGCCCCTGCTGTGAACCTCGTAAAGCTCGGTCAGGAGATCGGCAGCGCTGGCGCTCATCATGCGGCCGAGGCTTTCGCTCCATTGCAAGCGGGGCAGGACCTCAGCGGTAATCGTGCGCCCCAGCAGCTGGCTCAGCGCTGCGGCCACGTCGCTTGCGCTATAGCGGCGCGGGCCTTCCGCGTGAACGATCTGCTCGCGCGTTTCGATGTCAGGCCGAAGCAGGAGATCTGCGGCGATCCGGCCGACATCCTGCGCCGAGACGTTGGGTATCTGCTTTTCGACCGGGTCATGAAAGCTGGGCAAAATGCCGGTTGCGATCGCTATCGGCGCGACGCGGCCCCAGCCTTCCATATGTTCGGCCGAGCGCAGGAATATCCGGCGGATATCCAGTTGGCGAAGGCGCTGTTCGAACATGTGGAACATGCTCGGCATGGCGAAGCCTTCGCCGAGATGGGCGCCATAGTCGGAAATGGCAAGCACGAGGGCGGGCCGCGCCTCTTCCAATGCCTCGGCGATGCTTTCGATAGAGCGGCGCATGTCGCCTTTTATATCTTCGGCCCGCGGGTTAGGCGGCAGAATGACCTGGACGCTATCCGTGCCTGATATCGCTCTGGCAAGCGCCCTGGCATCCTGCAGATCGGCAAATGCGACTTCGCAGCCGATGGCGCTCAGGCAGTCAGCTTTTGCCGGATCGCGCAGGACAGCGCGCACGGGCACATCTGCTTCGCGCAGCGCCCTGGCGGTCGAATAGCCGATCCTCCCGGCTGCACCGAGGATTGCAATCATCTTGTTTCTCCTTGCTGATGATGCGCAAGGACTAGGGGGCCGCTCCGAAGGCGTCGCACAAGTTCAGGCCGGCCTTTGCAGTTTCGGGCGGAATTCGCCAACTTCGCGCAGGACTTCGCCGGGCGTCTGGCCGGTGAGCCGGCGCATGGTCGTTGCCATATGGCTTTGATGGGCAAAGCCCGCGGCAAACGCAATCTCGCTTGCGGCCATATCGGTCGTTGTCATCAGGGCGCGGGCATATTCGACGCGGCGGCGGATGACATATTGGTGCACGGAAATGCCCGTGCTGTTGCGAAACAGGATCTTCAGCCGTGTGACGCTGACACCGGCAACGACCGCAAGGTCGGCCAGATGCAGCTTCCGGTCCAGATTGGTCTCGATGAATTCCGTCAGCGTCCGTAATTGCCGGGCCGAGAGTTTCGGTTCGCCGCCGATCTCGGGCCGGGGAGCGCCGTCGCTCGATGTCTCTATCAGACGGATGGCGAGGGCGTTGGCGAGAAGATCGATGTAGAGCGGGTCGGAGGGCGTATCAGCCTCCAGATCCGCCTTGATTGCCCGGCAGATCGCCTCGATGCCGGTGTCACGCAGCTGAAATCTCGCCTGCAGCTCGATTTTGCCGGCGTCCCGGCCGAGTTCTTCGGCGACCTGATGAAGCCTGGAGGGATCAAGGCTCACGCGCAGGATCCGGCAATCGGCATCATCCTCCCAGGATCCGTCGAGGCCAGCCGGGATGACGTCAATATCGCCAGGCTTCTGGACGCGGCGCATGCGCCGGCCGCCGCAGTGGCAATCGGCATTGACGGGCGGGCCGAAATGGATGCCCAGACGATGCATGTCACCACCCGGAACACGGGAGACGCCGCGCGGAATATGCAGCAATTCGGCCGCGAGCCCGCTCCACGTCCGTCCGGCGCTGGTCAGCAGGATCTGCGGCGAGGTCTGCTGGAATGAAACTGTCATGATCTGTCTTTGCTTTTGGCTTGGGGCTTTCGGCTTAGAGCCGGATGCTACGTCTCAATCGCCGCCTTGCCAACCAGCCATACCCGAAAGCTCAGATGATCGCCTCGATGAGAAAGGGTCCGCGGCGCCTCAGCGCGCTTTGGAAGAGATCGGCGAATTGCTCGCAGCTGTGTGCGCCTGCGGCATCGACGCCCATGCCCTTGGCGATCGACACCCAATCCCAGGCGGGGTGATCGAGGTCCATCATCCGGCGGGCGTTTTCGCCGATGCCGTTCACGCCCACATTGCGCATTTCGGCATGAAGCACGGCATAGGCGCGGTTGGCGAAGATGATCGTGATCACGTCGAGATCTTCACGCGCCTGCGTCCACAGACCCTGGACCGTATACATGGCGCTGCCATCCGCCTGCAGGTTGATGACCTTGCGGTCAGGACAGGCGACCGCAGCACCCGTCGCAAGCGGTATGCCGCAGCCGATCGAACCGCCGGTGTTCATCAGGTAGTCGTGTGGCGCCGAGTCGGCCGAAAGCTCGAAGAAGCGGCGGGCCGAGGTGACACCCTCGTCGCAGATGATGGCATTGTCGGGAAGTCTTGCCGCCACCATGACGGCGATCGCATCTTCGGTCAGATGCCCGAAAGGAACGATATCGTCGGATAGGCGCTGTGATCGCGTGGGAGGCGGTGACTGCCGGACGTCGAGTTCGTCCCTGAGTGCTTCCAGCGCGCCCTTCAGATCGTCGCCATGGCTTGCGAGGGTCAGGACCCTGCAACCTTTGCGCACCAGCCGCCCAGGCTTGCCCGGATAGGCGAAGAAGGCGACCGGCTCGGGCGCGCCTACCAATACCAGCACATCAATATCGGCAAGCAGATCCAGGGCGGCGTCGATCGGGTAGGGGATGCGGGTCAGGGCGACACGGCCGTGGCCGCGCTCGACCCTTGGCAGTTGCATCTCGCAGAAGAGACGCACATCCCTGGCAGCCGCAATTGCACCCGCAATCTCCAGGCAGTCTGCACGGGCAGCTGCGCCGCTGACGAGAATGCCGACCTCGCCGGGCGCATCTCTGATGGCGGCGGCTACCCCGCGCACGCTGTCCATATTTACGGCATGAGGCTCCGGCCGGGACAACCTGATCGGCCGATCCGCTTCGACGTCGCCCCAGGCGGCATCTGCCGGCAGGATGAGCGTTGCAACACCGGGCGGTGACAAGGAGGCACGGTAGGCGGCCTCCGTCGCGCCGACAATATCTTCCGGGCTGCGGATGCGGTGCACCCAGTTGGACATCGTACCCGCCAGGCCCTCGATGTCAGATGTCAGCGGCGCGTCGAGGGGAAGATGATAGGAGGCATGATCGCCGACGATGTTGATCATGGGTATCCTGGCGCGGCGGGCATTGTGGAGATTGGCAAGACCATTGGCGAGGCCCGGCCCGGTGTGCAGCAAGGTCGCGGCAGGGTGATCGGTCATGCGCGCATACCCATCGGCAGCGCCTGTCACGACGCCCTCGGAGAGACCGAGAATGCAGCGCATTTCGGGCTTGCGGTCGAGCGCCGCCACGAAATGCATTTCCGACGTACCGGGATTGGCAAAGCACACTCTGACGTCGTTTGCCAGCAGCGTATCACACAGGCTGTCTGCACCGTTCATGACAGTTACCTCCCGCTTACAGCAGCCTTGCACGGGAAGAGCATGAGCACAACCTTGAATGATGTATCCGATCCGCGCGTTTTCGTGACAGGGCCGGAAGCCACCACTATAATCATCGCGATCACAGCCGCAGCAGCCACTGGTGGAGTCGGCGATGAGCATGCTGTTCAGGAATGAGTTGCATGAGGATTTCGGCAGTTGGCCGATTGCCTATATTCCCTATGGCGGGGCGGATTTCGGCGAGATCCGGGCCGTGGCGGAAGCCGTCGGCGATGGCGATCACTCCGCCTTTTACGAAGCGTGGGTTTCGGCCGGCGACCGGCTGAAAGGCGAGGCCGAAGCCGCGCTTTCCGGGGGGCATAAGGTCAGCGCGCGCGAGCTTTATCTGCGGGCAAGCGTCTTCTACGCCGCCGCCTATCATCCGCTCTACGGCGCACCTGTCGATCCGCGGCTGCTTTCCGCCTTCCGCAAGCAGACGGATGCCCTGGAGATGGGGCTTGCGCTCTCGGCGCCGACGATCGAGCCGCTTTCCATTCCGCTTGCTGAGACGCCGATGCCTGGATATTTCATTCCCGCGCAGGGGCTCGAGCATGAGATGCGCCCGCTCATCATCTTCAACAACGGCTATGACGGCACCATCACCGACACCTATTTCGCCTGCGCCGTCGCAGCCTCGCGGCGCGGCTATCACAGCCTGCTCTTCGACGGTCCCGGCCAGGGCGCCATGCTCTACGAGCACGGCATTCCGCTGCGGCCGGACTGGGACGTAATCATCAGGGCGGTGGTGGATTTTGCGGTGAACTATCCGCTCGTCGACCCTGATCGCATCGCGCTCAGCGGCTGGAGCCTCGGCGGGTTTCTCGCTCCGCGCGGGGCGGCGGGCGAGCCGCGCATTGCTGCGCTGATTGCCGATCCCGGCACCTGGAGCATTGCCGACGGTTTCCGCAAGGTCATCGTCCAAAAGTTCGGCGTGCCTGCGGAAGCGACGGCCGATCTCGGCGCCCTCGATCAGACACTGCTCGATACGATGGACGCCTTCATCCACAGCAATCCGGTGCTGAACTGGAAGGTGGTGCAGCGGGGATTCTGGGTGCATGGGGTGGATAATCTGCGCGCCTTCCTCGCCTCGGCCGAGCTTTTCACCATGCGGGGACATGCGGAACGCATCCAGTGCCCGACCTTGATCACCCAGGCGGAGAATGACGGGCTTGCCGCCGATGCCGGGCTTTTCTTCGATACGCTGCGCTGCCCCAAGACGCTGATGCGGTTCACCGCCGAAGAAGGCGCGGACGGCCATTGCGAGATGAAGAACCGGTCACTGCTCAACAGACGGGTTCTGGACTGGCTCGACACGCAATTCGGGCCGGGCAGCAGCTAGATGGTCCAGAAGGCTGCGGGTATGGACGGGCAGTTCCGCCCCTTCCGCCGTGCAGACCACCAGGTGCCGCGTCGCCCACTCATCCGACAGGCGGATGATGGCAATGCCGGATGATCGTTTTTGGCGGCGGGCCGCCGTATCAGGCACGATGCCGATACCGACGCCGGCACCGGCCAGCCGGCAGATGGCCCCGAAATCGCGCAGCCGCACGCGGGTCTTAAGCCTGATACCGATACGACCTGCCTGCGCGTCGATATGATCCTGCAGGGCGCCAGCGGCGAGGCCGATGAAATGCTCATCGACGAGATCGGCGAAGCGGACGCTGCTCTCCAATGCCAGAGGATGGCCGCTACTCACAACGACGACGAGCCGGTCTATCGCGAAAGGTCGCACCGTCAGTCCGGCCATGTCGGCCGAGGCAGAGAGGATGCCGATCTCTGCATGGCCGGCCGCCACGCTTCTGGCAATCTCGACGCTCTGGCGCTCCTTCAATTGCAGATCGACCCGCGGGTTGGCCGCCATCCAGTCCGCCAGCTTTTCAGGCAGATGTTCCGACATGGCGGCCGTGTTGGCAAGAATGCCGATCGTCGAACGCAGCCCCCGCGCATATTCGCCGAGCTCGCCATGCATCTGCCTGATCTGGGCGAGGATCACGCGGGCATGGTGGGCCAGCGCTTCGCCTGCCTCCGTGGGAGCGACACCGCGCCGGCTGCGTTCCAGCAAGGTAACCTCGCCGAGCGCTTCCATGTCACGCAGGCGCTCGCTGGCAGCGGCAAGAGAGAGGCCCACATCTGCGGCGCCGTGGGTGATGCTGCCGGCATCGACGACGGCCAGGAACAGGCGAAGGTCGGTCAGATCGAAACGCATTTTGCGAGGATAGGGCATTTTCAGCCTTCGGACCAGCCGAAGGCTGGGAGAGGGACTTCCGCATTGTGCCGGTATCGGAAGCTGCTAGCGATGCGGCATGTCCGATCTTTCCATCACCTTCGTGTCAGCCGTCACCGCCACCTTCTTTGCCGCCGGCATCGTCAAGGGTGTCACCGGTATGGGACTTCCGACGGTCGCCATGGGCGTACTGGGTGTTTTGACTTCGCCGCTGACGGCGGCAAGCCTGCTCATCGCGCCGTCGTCAGTCACCAATATCTGGCAATTGTTTGCAGGGCCAAGCTTCGTTCCTCTTCTGCGGCGGTTCTGGCCGATGATGACAGCCATCATTGCGGGAACGATGCTCGGTTCGGCATGGCTTGCGAGCGGCGATACCAGCCTTACGACGAGAGGGCTTGGCGCAGCACTGGTGCTCTATGCGGCCTATTCGCTGTTTGCCCGTCAACTCCGCGTGCCGGAGGTAATGGAACCATGGCTTTCGCCGGTCATCGGTGCGACGACGGGACTGATAACCGGCAGCACCGGCGTCTTCGTCATCCCCGCTGTACCCTATCTGCAGGTGCTGGGGCTCGCGAAGGATGATCTGGTACAGGCGCTCGGCCTGTCCTTCACAGTCTCCACCATCGCGCTGGCAGCCGCGCTCGGACTGCGCGGCGCTTTCGACGGCGGCAACCTTGTACTCTCGGTACTTGCGATTGTGCCAGCACTGGCGGGCATGTGGGTCGGGCAGGGGCTGCGCGGGCGGATTGCTCCTGAAACCTTCCGCCACTGGTCTCTCGTCTGCCTTCTGCTGCTCGGCGCGGAGATGTGCCTGGGGACGCATTGAGGCCACGCGTTCAGCGGCTTCCATTCCCGATTGCGGCGATCGCTTCGATTTCGATCATGGCCTTGGGATCGTAGAGCGCCTTTATCTCCGCGATCGTGTCAGCGGGGTAGGGTTCGGAGAAGTATTTGCGGCGCAGTTCGACGACATCGAGGAAATGGCCCATGTCAGTGACGAAGATCGTCACCTTGACGACGTCTTCCAGGCTTGAGCCGCCGGCCTCCAGCGCGCGGCGCAGATTGGCAAAAGCCTGTTCGCCCTGGGCGCGGAAACCGCCATCGACGATCTGACCGTCATCATTGGCGCCGGCTTGGCCGGAGATGAACAGCAGATTGCCGAACCTGATGCCCTGCGACAGCAGGAAGGGGGCATAATTGTCCGGCTCGGTGACGACGCGTTCCAACATTGATTCACTCCTTGCGAAAAGCCGATGATCAAGATGGATTCATCTTTTGAATCTCGGCGACATGAAGAGAATGAACAAATGTAGTTGCCTCGACAAACTCCAATTCGTCAGCTATCGAATGAATAAAACTCATCCATGGGGATCATGCGCAGACTTCCGCCGCTTTCCGCGCTCCGTGCCTTTGAGGCAGCTGCCCGCCTGCTGAGCTTCAAGCGCGCGGCGGCGGAACTCGGCGTCACGCCCACAGCCATCAGCCACCAGATCAGGTCTCTGGAAGAGCACACCGGCCTTGTCCTGTTCAGCCGGCAGGTGCGCAAGGTGATGCTGACCGAGGCAGGCGCGCAGCTTTACCCTGTTCTGCGGCATGGATTCGACACTTTCGAGGCGGCGCTCGATCGACTGATGCAAATCCGCAAACGCGCCAGGGTAACGATTTCGGCGACAAACGCGTTCACTGCCAAATGGCTGGTGCCGCGGGTTGCACGTTTCCACGCCCTCCATCCGGATATCGACCTTCAGCTGCATGCCTCAGACGAAGCGGTGGAGCTTGCGGAAAGTAGCGTCGATATCGCCATCCGTTACGGCCGCGGGCCGTATCCCGGCCTGAGCGCGGAGGTGATGTTTGCCGACGACTTTGCGCCTGTGGCCAATCCGCGGTTCGGTGCGCTGGATATCGGGAATCTCGGCACCGTGCCGCTGATCCATTTTCAGTGGCGGCGAAATCACCCGCTCAATCCCACCTGGGAACGCTGGTACTCGGCAGCCGGTCTTGTCCGGCCGCCGCCTCAGGGACAATTGCATTTTTCCGACGAGAGCCATGCGATTCAGGCCGCGGTCGCCGGGCAAGGAATAGCGCTGCTGAGCCTGGCTCTTGTACGGGACGAGCTGGCAGCCGGGCATCTCGTCCAGCCGTTCGGCCCGACGGTTCCCGGCCATACGTACCATCTGGTCACGAACACTGATCCGCCGCCCGGTGCCAGCGTCCGCGCCGCGGCCGATTGGTTGCGTGCTGAGGTTGCACGCGGTTGATCATTTGGCCGCGTGAAGCATCCTACCGCCTTCTTTTGGCCCCGCTCGCTCATCACTAAACTGGCCCCACGCGATGCGCGATTCCTTTCCGTTCAACGAGGATTTGAGAATGATCAAGACAATGACGATTGCGGCAACCGCCATGCTTGTTTCGGCTCACTATGCCGGCGCCTCCAGCGATGCCGCGTGGAATGCGCTCTTCGCCAAGGTGAACGGCACCTGTATCGGCCAGTCGGGCATGGATACGCCAGAGGCAACCGCTCCTGTTGTCTTCGACGATGCCACGGGCAAGGTCGCCGTGCTGCTGCGCGGCTCGATGGGCAAGGGCAAGAGCAAGGTCAAGAACGTCAACCTGATCTGCCTCTACGACAAGAAGACCGGCAAGGCGTCGATCGAGGAGTATCGCTGGCTCGGTCGGTAATGCATTGCGGCCATCGTGTGCGCGCATGATGGCCCGCTGTCGGCACAAAAATATGCCGGTCGTGTCGGAACATGCACCAGCCATTCGTCCTTTGCGCGAGACCGACCAGATGGCGCATTTTGCTGCGGCAGACTGAGCAGGACCCGCGCTGGAAAGCGGCATCTCAAGCGGCCAGCCGGATGACGATGGCGCCGGCCAGCAGAACGACGAGGACGCCTGTGGTCATCAGGCTCGTCAGAAAGTGACGATAGGTCTTCCCGGTTCGGGCGCGGCCGGCAATGATCTCGCGTTCACGCGCCAGGTAGGTTACGCCGCTGCGGCCGAACATGGGTTTCTTCCTTGAGGTTATCGACAGGATACGTGAGTGAGTCTGACGAAAAGCCCATAGGAAATCGATATTGCTGCGGGGCAGGGAATATAGGAATTGCATTAAGGCCGGCAGGCCAACGACGATCCCGTTTGTCTTTATGGGAAGCCTATGCCGGCGCCCTTCCGTCCCAATCGAAAACATATGCCCGAACCAGTAGCTTTGCTCGACGCGGATGATCCTTCGTCTGCTCCGACAATGCGAAAGGAAAAGGCGATGTATGGTCGTTGGTGGGCTTATTACATGCAAGCGCGTATGCGCCATGTGGCTCGGTCTCATCCATCCTTAAACGCGCAGCAGCGCAGAACCGAAGTGTCGTTCGATCACACGGACGATCTGTGGATTTTTCTGAGACTCGCGCTGGTTCTCACGGTCTTCTCTGCCGGCCTTGCCTGCATCCTCTGGGTCGCGAGCTGACTGCACGATGAAGTCAATCGAACTAGACGCGGTATCGAGGGCGACGGTCAGGCGCTTCGTCTGGAGTGTTATATCGCTTTGGCCACGCCGTCTCTGCACGGTCGAACATTCCTGAGACGGCATCGAAATGCCTGCTTCTCTATGCCGCCCTGATGATCTTCGTCGCTGCGTCTATGCGCCAGCGCTACTACGCCGGCAGCTTCAACCATTGGAGCGCAGCGCTCTGGCTCGCCTTCGTTGCCGCCCTGCATCTGCTGCAGTGAGCTGGCTCTCCGCTGGCAGAAGATCGAGGACGGCCTGCCTCAATCCTCCGTCACGGTCCACTGGTCGCCGGGGTTGAACTGGTTGATCCTGGGCGCAATCGTGCCAGTATCGGCGCCGAGATCGGCCTGGTAGACGATGCCATTGCGGTTGACCACGAAGGTATTGACGCCGGTCTCGCCATATTTCACCGGCCAGGCGACAAGGGCGAAGCCGGCGATCATGTTGCCGTTGATGACATAGTCGTAAGCGCCGCCGGCTATGTTGTCGCCCTGGCGGGTCAGGATCTTGTAGCGGTAGCCGAAATAGCCCTTTTCATCCCTGTTGCTGAACTGGACGAAATCGATGAAGGGGGCAGCCGGGCTTTGGCCGAGACCTTCGCTTTCCGGCCAGTAGAGGCCATCGGCGCGACCGGGCGTGCTCACCAGTTTCTGCGCATATTCGAGCACGCCGTCGCCGTCGTGATCCTCTTCAGCATATTCTTCCTGCGCATCCACATAGCCGCGAACAGTCTCGATCGTCTGGATCTCGTTTTCGCCGACGCGACGGTTGATGATCTCCTCGATCCCGATGACCGGATCGAAGGCATATTTGCCGTTTTCCTTCTTCTCGATCGGGAAGGGGAACGGCCACATGATATCGCCGACATCGATGATGCTCCGGTTTTCCTTTGTCTCGAGGCCGATGCGGCGCGAGACGCCCTCCTTGATCACGGCAAGCGTCTCGTTGACGCCCTCGGTCGCCTTGAGGCGATCCGGCTTGACGCCGAGAAGGGCTGCGAGCTTGTCCAGATCGGAGGCAGTCACGGTTTCCTTGAAAGCGGCCATCGCTTCCTCCGGCGAGGCGAATTCCTGCGGGGGCGCATCGGCAACCAGATCCTCCAGTCTGTTATCTTCGACGGCATAAGCCGTTCCGACCAGCAGGCAGGCGCCGGCGGCAAGGGCTGCAATCAGGTAGTATCTGCAACGGGTGTTCAAAGCCATGGCAATGCTCCCTCTGTCCAATCTACGGGCCGATCTACCGGCGGCGTCCGCCGCCGCCGCGCGCATGACCGCCACCGCCGCCGCGCCGGACGCCCATCTGATGGCCTCCACCGCCGCGGGGACCGCTGAACTGGTGGCCGCCACCCATGGCGCGGCCACCCCGTTGCGACGCCAGATTGGCGGAGCTGCGCGGGCGCACTTCGCCGAGGCCGGAAGGCTTGCTGGGGCGTACATCGCGCTTGCCGGCCATGGCAGGACGCTTGGCGTCGCGGTTTCCGCCGGGCCGTTTTCCGACTTCGCCGCGACGGGCATCGGCCGGCCGATTGGCAGCGCGATTACCGATATCGCCGCCGCCGGCGGGTCGGCTGGCGATCTTGCTGCCAGCGCTGCCGCCGTCAGGCCGCACCTTGTTTGCCCTGACATCCTTGATCGCGGAAGGTGTCACGCGGGCTCGGTCGATTTTGGCATTGTTGGCGCGGACCGATTTGGCCTTGGCCCTGATATCGGTATTGCCGCCGGCCTCCAGCCGATTGCGGATATTGGTCTTGTCGATATTGGCGAACTGGTTGTGGTCGAACTTGATCTTGCTGCGATCGACATTCTTCCAGTCGACATCGTTGAAATTGACCTTGCCGTTGCGGCCGTTGAGGCAATTGTCGCAGTCGATATCGATGTCGTTGCCATTGAAACGGCCGCCCCAGACACCCCAGCGATCCCAGTCGACGACAGCGCCGAACACGGCGCCGGTGACGAAGCCGGCAAAGAAGGTCGCAGTCGGATAGAAATAGTTCGGATAGGGTTCGGGATAGTAACCGATGGGTTCGGCCGCATAGCCCTCTTCATAGAGCATTCGCGGCTCGTATTGCGGGACGTAGATCTTCTCGGGATTGGCGGCCTGGATGACGATATTGTCGGCCTGCTGAACCACCTTCACTTTGTCGTCGCTCTTGATGATGCCATCGGCGACGGCCTTGTCGCGCAGCGTCTGGATGGCTATCAGCATGTCCTTCTGCTGGTCGGCCACGACATCGCCGAGCTGCTGGGTCCAGTCGAGGTCGTTGCTCATCATCTTGACGATGTCAGGGTAGTTCAGCAGTGAGACCACGCTGCCGTCCCAGTCGTCCTTGGGTTTGAGCGACGAATTGCTCTTCAGCTGATCCAGAAAGCGGGAGGCCTCGACGATCTGCAGCGGATAGAGGGAGGCCGTCGTTATCAGCGCCACGAGTTCGTCGGGATAGAGCGCGATGCGGGCGACCAGCACCTGCATATCGTCATCGCTCAAGGTACTGGATGGTGGGGTCGTGGAGGGCTCATCCTGTGTTGCGGCAGTAGCTGGCTGGCTCGCCTGCTGGGCTTGCAGAGTGCCGCCGCCCGTCGCCAGAAACGCCGCGGCGACAAAATAGATTGTTGCGATCCGCCCGTAGGCGACTGCGCTGCAGATTGCCATCGACACATCTCCTCACCGTCCGATGTCCGCGTGAGACACGAGCGGACATGCGCTCAGCATCGGATGGAAGGGCATCAGAAAAGCCGCGGCGGCGTAAGTACGTTACGGTAAATCCTGGGGTAAATGCGTGGTGCCGCCGTGAGGTAACGGAACTCGAAAGGGCGCTGCCCCGGCGTTTGGGACCGGGGCGGGGTTCCAGCATTACATGCGTCCTTCGCCGAGGTGCCCTTCGCCCGTTTGCCGGCGCGATCCGAAATAGGGCTGGCGCTCCGTCTCGGTTGCCCTGAGCGAATGGCGCAGCCGCAGCAGGTCCTTGCGGGCGACGAGGCCACGCAACTGCCCGTTTTCCGGATCGACGATCGGGATGCGGCCGGCATCGGTCGCCAGCATCAGATCGGCGACATAACCGACCGTATCGTCGGGATGGGCTGTTGGCAGCGAGGCGTCGGACACGAGATCGCCGAGCGTCTGGTCTGCAAGCGTGCCATCCTGCTGCCAGCGCAGCGCATCGCCACGCGAGACCAGCCCTTTCACGATGCCTCTGCCGTCGACGACGGGATAGACGCGGTGGGTCTTCGGCGTCGCCATGAAGAAATTGGTCGCTTCACCCACCGTCATCTCGGCCGGGAACGTATCGACTTGCCTGATCATGATGTCGCGGGCGCGGGAGAACTCGAAGGGATCGATGCCGTATTCACGGGTAATGTGCTGGCCGCGGCGGGCGATCTTCTCTGTCAGGATCGAGCGGCGCAGCAGGAGCACGGTCACGGCATAGGCGGCAACGGTGGCCGCCAGAAGCGGCAACAGCGCCGAGACATCGCCCGTGAGCTCCACGGCGAAGAAGGTTCCTGTCAGCGGCGCGCGCATGGTGCCGCCCATCATCGCTGCCATGCCAAGCAGCGCCCAGAAGCCGGGATCGCCGGGAAGGAAAAGGCCGACCAGCCAGCCGAGCGCGCCGCCGAAGATCAAAAGCGGCGCCAGCACACCGCCCGAGGTGCCTGAGGACAGGGCAACCAGCCAGATCGCGGCTTTCACGAGCAGGATCGTCAGCACGGCCGCCGGCAGAATGGAGCTGTTCAGCAAGCCGTCGATGATGTCGTAGCCGACGCCGAGCACTCGCGGCTCGATCAGGCCGCCGAGGCCGATGAAGAGGCCGCCGAGGGCGGGGCACCACATCCAGTGGATCGGCAGGGCCTCGAAGAGATCCTCGATCCTGTAGAGCAGCGTCGTCAGGATGCCGGATTGCAGGCCGGCGATGATGCCCATGGCGGCGCACAGCAGGATGCCCCACCAGGGCAGGTCCATGTGGAACTGTTTGGGAAAGAGCGGGCCGGCCTGAAACAGGAAGGGGCGCCAACAGATCGACACGCAGGCGGCGACCGCGACCGGAATGAAGCTGCGCGGTTTCCATTCGAACAGCAGCAATTCGACGGCGAGCATGACGGCGGCGATCGGCGAGCCGAAAATCGCCGTCATGCCGGCGGCGGCGCCGGCGACCAGCAGCGTCTTGCGCTCGGCCGAACTCAGGTGGAAGCACTGGGCAAAGAGCGAGCCGATCGCGCCGCCCGTCATGATGATCGGGCCTTCCGCGCCGAAGGGACCCCCGGTGCCGATCGAAATCGCCGAGGAGAGCGGTTTCAGGATCGCCACTTTCGGCGACATGCGGCTGCCGCCGATCAGGATCGCCTCGATCGCTTCGGGAATGCCGTGGCCACGGATCTTCTCGGAGCCGAAGCGCGCCATCAGTCCGATGACGAGGCCACCGAGGATGGGAATGAGCACCATCCAGACCGAGCGCGGCGCCTGCGCCATCGAAACCGCCGCAATGCTGAAGCGGTGAAACCAGACGAGGTTCGTCACCAGCGAGATGAGGCTGACCAGGACCCAGGCGGCAAAGGCGCCGCCGGTGCCGACGATCAGCGCCATGCCGACGAGGGCGAGAACACGCTTATCCGTGGTGAAGTCCCCAGCCTCGCGCCGGGAGAGGCCGCCCATGAAATCATGGGGGCGATGTGCGTTTTTTTGGGGAGGCATTGCTGGTCCTGTTGACGACTTCGTTCTCGCCGCAAATATATCGTAGTACGATATAAATCAACAGCCAAAATCAGGAGCTGGAACCATGCCGAACATCGACCGCGCTCTATCGGAAATCGAATATGAGGCACTCGCCAATCTGAGATACAGGATCCGCAAGTTTCGCCAGTTCAGTGGGAAAGCGGCCGAAAAGCTTGGCCTGACGCGCCAGCAGCATCAGGCGCTGCTGGCGATCAAAGGGCTCGGTGTCGGTGGGCGCATGAGCCTGCCTGACCTCGCAAACAAGCTCTTCCTCGCGCCTGACGAGGCCGCAGAACTTGCGACTTCGCTGCAGGAGGCCGGCCATGTCACGATCGAGGCGAAACAGAAGCGCCGGCCGGCCGTCATGTTGACAGCACAGGCGGAAGCGCTATTGCGTCGCCTGACATCGGCCCATCTCTATGAGATCCGCGAGATGGCGCCGGAACTCATGCAGGCGCTGCGCATGCTGCAGGATCACCGGCAGATGGAAGTGACCGCATGGATGCAGTGAGAGCAGGGGACGCGTGGTGAAAAAGCGGGAGAATGATCTGACCGATGCCGATTACGAGGCGCTTTCCAACCTGCGCTATACGCTACGCCGCTTCATGGATTTCAGCGCCTCGGCCGCGCAGGAAGAGGGGCTACCGGCGCAGCAGCATCAGGCGCTGCTCGCCATCCGCGGCCATCGCGGTGAAGACGCCATGACGATCGGCCTGCTTGCCGAGCGCCTGCTCATCGCCCCGCACTCGGCCACAGAACTCGTCGGCCGGCTGGTTGCCGCAGGCTATGTCGCTCGCCGGGCGGATCCGGCCGATAAACGGCGGCAGACGCTGGAGCTGACGGAAAAGGCTGACGATGTGCTGAGGCGACTGACGGCCATTCATCTGACCGAAATCCGGGAGATGGCGCCGCGGCTCATCAATATGCTGCAGAGCCTTCAGCAGGGCAGCGAACTCGAGCCCGATACCTGATCCGCCCGACCGGCGCTCAGGCCCGCCTGTTATTCGCCTAGTCATTGCTTCGCGCAGGGCAATAGCGCGCGGCGGCAAAGGATATGTGACGAGCTGATATCAGCGGCTGCAGAAAGCCCAGACTGTTAACGCGGCCGTTTACGCCCGATGTTTACCGTAACGTACTTCCGCGAGCGTGGAATTTGGCAAAGCATTCACGTGCAGGTTTCATCTCAAGGAGGGAATTCGATGAAAGACGTCGAAATTCGAAAGCAGGATGACCCGATTGCCCCCGTCAGCCGCCGCGATCTTCTGCTCGGTGGCACGTCGCTTGCACTCACGGCACTCACCGTTGCTTCCACTGTCGATCAGGCTGCTGCACAGACACAGCAGGCCGCACCCGCCCAGGGAGGCGGTTCTGCCAAACCGCCGAATATTCTCGTCATCTTCGGTGACGATATCGGTATTCCGCAGATCAGCGCCTATACGATGGGCCTGATGGGCTATCGCACGCCGAATATCGACCGGATCGCCAAGGAAGGGGCGATCTTCACGGATTCCTACGGGCAGCAGAGCTGCACTGCCGGCCGCGCGTCCTTCATCCTTGGGCAGGAGCCGTTCCGCACAGGCCTGCTGACGATCGGTATGCCCGGCGATCCGCATGGCATTCAGGACTGGATGCCGACCATTGCCGACGTGATGAAGACGAAGGGCTATGCAACCGGCCAGTTCGGCAAGAACCATCTGGGCGACCAGGACCAGCACCTGCCGACCAAACACGGCTTCGACGAATTCTTCGGCAATCTCTATCATCTCAACGCCGAGGAAGAGCCGGAAGGCTATTTCTATCCGAAGGACCCGGCCTTCCGCCGGCAGTTCGGCCCGCGCGGTGTCATCAAGTCGACGGCCGACGGCAAGATCGAAGATACGGGCGCGCTGAACACCAAGCGCATGGAGACGGTCGACGAAGAATTCCTGGCCGCGGCAAAGGATTTCATCGACCGGCAGGCAAAGGCGGAAAAACCCTTCTTCTGCTGGTTCAACTCGACCCGCATGCACGTCTTCACCCATCTGAAAGCCGACTCCATGGGCAAGACTGGCAAGGGCATTCATGCCGACGGCATGGTGGAGCATGACGGCCATGTCGGCCAGTTGCTCGATCAGCTCGACCAGCTCGGGATCGCCGAGAACACCATCGTTCTCTACACGACCGACAACGGCGCCGAGCTCGCGCTGTGGCCGGATGGCGCGCAAACCATGTTCCACGGCGAAAAGGGCACCACATGGGAAGGCGGCTTCCGCATCCCCATGATGGTACGCTGGCCAGGTGTTGTGAAGCCGGGAACCGAGGTCAATGACATCGTCACGCTGATGGACTGGATGC
This sequence comes from Rhizobium viscosum, assembly GCF_014873945.1. Lineage (NCBI taxonomy): Bacteria > Pseudomonadati > Pseudomonadota > Alphaproteobacteria > Hyphomicrobiales > Rhizobiaceae > Rhizobium > Rhizobium viscosum. The sequence continues at coordinate 148,529 of NZ_JADBEC010000003.1, forward strand.
CGACATTTGCGGCGGTAGCCGGCATAGACGATCTCAAGGAGCAGATGAAGGCCGGCTTTCAGTCCGGGGCCAAGACCTTCAAGGTTCATCTCGATGGCTACAATTTGATGCCGATGCTGAAGGGCGAGGTGAAAAGCGGTCCGCGCGAGACGGTCTATTATTTCGATCAGGGCGGAAACCTCAATGCGCTGCGCTGGAACGACTGGAAACTGAGCTTTGCAACGGCAAGCCACGGCAATATCGCCACGGCGACCCGCGAGGTGCCGAGCTGGGCCGTCATCGCCAACCTCAGGATGGACCCCTATGAACGCGGCATGGAGGACGGCGGAGGAGCGATCGAGTTCCTTGCCCGCAACATGTGGCTGCTTGTGCCGATACAGGGGAAGATCAAGGAGTTCTTCGCCGACTTCGATCAATATCCCTATCAGGAAGGCAGCTCGCTCAATGCCAGCGGCATCAACTACGGCCTGCTTCGGCAACAGGCGGCCCTGAAACGTCTAAACGAACTGGAACGACTATCACCGCAATAGATCCTGCCTGACCGTCGCGGGAGTGCGGCCGGAGCTCCCGCGGCGGTAAAGCGAAAACCGCAGACAGAGTGAATGCGTTCATGGCCGTTGCTGGGGAGGCCTCGATGAGCTCGTTTCCGAAAGCGCTGTTCGTCCTCATCGTGCTTGTCGTGTCCCTCGGGATGACGCAGGCGATGGCGCAGCAGGCAGATGCTCCGCGCCTTCTGCAGAAGCACATCATCGACTTCGATGCCATGAAGGAGCGGCGCATCGTGCGCGTGCTCGTGCCCTACAGCAAGACGATCTATTTCGTCGACAAGGGGCGGCAGTTCGGCACGGCTGTCGCCTTCGGGCTAGAACTCGAAAAATCTCTCAACAAGGATCGCAAGAAGCAGATCGACCATATCCATATCGTCTTCGTGCCGATGCCACGCGACCGGCTGCTCGGCGCGCTCAACGAGGGCTATGGTGATATCGTCATGGCGAACCTGACGATCACGGATGCGCGGATGAAGGAGGTGGACTTCACCGATCCCTTCTATGCCAATGCGAAGGAGGTTCTTGTCGCCGCACCAGACAGTCCTGTCGTCGCAAGCCTCGACGAACTCTCCGGCAAGAGCGTCGCGGTGCGGGCATCGAGCAGCTACTACGAGCATCTTCTGGCCCGCAACAAGGAGCTCTCAGCGGCGGGAAAACCCGAGATCGGCGTCCATGTGATGGACGAGAGCCTCGAGGATGAAGACCTGATGGAAATGGTCAATGCCGGACTGCTGCCCTTCACGGTCGTCGATGTCTACAAGGCGGATATCTGGCTGCATGTCTTTCCCGACATGAAGGTGCGCCATGATATCGTGCTGGCTTCTGAGGGCAAAATCGCCTGGGCGATCCGCAAGGACAGCCCAGAACTGAAGGCCGAACTCAATGCATTCGTTACGACCCACAAGATCGGCACGACCTTCGGCAATATGCTGCGCAACACCTATTTCAAGCAGGACAAGATCGTCAAACGCGCCTATGCGCCTGATGATGTCGCCCGTTTCCAGACGCTGATCGAGATCTTCCGAAAATATGGCGGCAGCTATTCCTTCGACTATCTGATGCTGATGGCGCAGGGCTACCAGGAATCGCAGCTCGACCAGTCCCGGCGCTCGCCGCGCGGCGCCGTCGGCGTCATGCAGATGCTGCCGTCGACCGCGAGAGACAAGGCGATCGGCATCAGCGGCATCGACAAGGACGCCGATCGCAACGTCGAGGCCGGCGCGAAATATCTCAGGCACCTGATGGATACCTATATCGACGACGAGGGACTGGATGCCAAGGACAGGCAGCTCTTCGCTTTTGCCGCCTATAATGCGGGCCCCGGAAACCTCAGGAAATTCCGCGACAAGGCGAAGACCATGGGCCTCGACCCGAATGTCTGGTTCGGCAATGTGGAGAATGCCGCCGCGGAGATCGTCGGGCGGGAGACCGTTCAATATGTCAGCAATATCTACAAGTACTACGTCGCCTATTCGCTGCTGGTGACGCGCATGGGGGAACGGGTGGAAGCTGGCGGGGCGGCCCAGAAATAGTCACCGGTCGGTGATGGCAGGGCGGGCGCAGGGCGCACTCCTCATTGCGATGCAGCTGGCGGCCCACCCATGCCGGCAAAGCCCTGACGCGTCCATTCGTAGACGACGGCATTGGTGCGGAAATTGCCGATCCTCGGCGAAGCCAGATCGAGGATGTTGACGACAATGGCCGTCCAGATCACCGTCAGCAGGAGGGTAAGAATGCGTACCGGACGTCCTCTCAATCCGAATTGATAGCCGAGTGCCGCCATGCTGAGCAGCATGACGCCGGCAAGCAGCCAGAATATCTGTGGCGGCAAACGCATGCCCATGGCGAAACGCTCGCTGGTGCCGGCATCGAAGGCCTCGTTGACCGCGGCCATCAGCGAGGCCGAAACCGGATCCGGCCGCTCCCGCACAATGGCGCTGACGCCACCCCAGATCGATTGCTGCAGGCGCGACGTATCCCTGTTAGCGGTGGCGATCGCGTCAGAATCGAGGCCGGCATTGACGAAATCCTCCCGCGCTTTCAGATAATCCTCCAGCAGCCGCGCCACGTCGACTGCCTGCGGCGAACCAATAGCCGTTGCCCGCAGCCAGGCCGTGCCGATGGCATTGGCTTCGGCGAGCGTTCCCTGCCGCCGCTCGTTGAAACGGGCCGTCGAATAGGAAAGCGTCAGGGCCAGAACGAAGGCGAGAAGGCCAAGCATGCCGGCCACCACCACGCCGACATTTTCTGCCTGGCCCGGAACGCCCTTCTTGCTGACGGTGCCGAGGCGATAGCCGATTTCATGCGCCAGCAATTGCACGATCAGCAATATCGCGGCGATGGCGAGCGTGCTCCATGCGGCAAGATCGCGAAGGACGTCCATGAATGCCATCCCCGGTTTCCCTGCTCACGGCTTCTTTGTGAAGACGCCGAGATTGTAGAGCTGGACGCGCCGGTTGTTGGCAGCTTCCGATTTGGAACCCTCGATCGGGAAATATTCGCCGACGCCGACAGCATAAAGACGCCCGGCATCAACCGCGAAGGTAGTCGACAAGATTTCCTTGATCGCTTCGGCCCGCTGTTGGCTGAGGTCGAGATTGTGCTGGTCGCTGCCGGTGGAACTGGTATGGCCGACGACGAGGAACTTGTAGGCCCAGAGGTTCGGATGGTGCAGGGCATCGGCGATCATGCCGAGCGTGCGGTAGGATTCGGGCTCGATGGCGACGGAGTCGTTGGCAAAGGCGATCTCGACCACCATCTGCGGCAGGCGCGCGACCTTGCTCCAGTTCGGCAGGCCGGACATCTCTTTGCCTGATCCGTTCATCGCCTCCTGCCGCAAGAGTTCGACATCGACGATCGGGGCAGCGCCCTGCAGCTTTGCCAGGCCGTTGATGATGCGCTGTTCGGAGACCTGCTGTGCAAGCGCAAGGGCAGGCAGGAGGAAGGCGGCGGCAAAGCCGGCGAGGGCGATTTTCCTCATCTTCATGACCTTACCTCCATCCTGCATCTGATATGACCTGATTGCACTGGGCGCTGATCGTTTTCTGTTTTTTAGCCAAGCATGCGAGAATATAGCCGTCGCCGACAACGCCATTGCAGCGCCGCGCCATGTCGGTGGCGCATACCTTGCTGTAACTCGTTTGCGCCTGCTCGCGCTTCTGGATCGAAGCCGACACGCTTGCGAGCGTGGAGGTGCAGGTCGGCGAGACCTTGGCGGAATTCTGCGCCAGGCAATCGGCAATCCTGTTATTGCCGAGGTTCAGCCCCTTGCAGAGCTTCTTGATATCGGCGCCGCAATCCTTGGCGAGCACGGTGATCGCATCGGCATAGCTGATCGTATCGGCCTTTGCGGCACAAGTTCCGGCGATGACGGCAATCGCCGCCGCGCCAATCAGTCTCCAACCTTTCTGCATGCGTGAGCCCTCCTGCTGCGGCCGCCGGAATGGCGCCCCCTCGCGGGCCATTGAATGCAGATCGGGAGAGTTCGGATAAGTACGTTACCGTAAACTCGCTGTAAATCGCCGGGCGAAGCCAATTACATGTTCGTCGGCAGCGGCGTTTACTTCTCCGTTTACAGTAACGTACTTCCGGAGACAGACGCCATGTGTTTCGATTTTTCCTTCGAGGGGGGCCGTAATCCTCCATGCCCCGGCTGTCGCGCTTTCGACGAGAACGTGCGGCCGGAAATGGGCTGCGGGGTCTTCATTCGTTATTGGGAGGGAACACATGACAATCGGATTTGCCCAGTCCGGGATCAAATGCCTGTTGCCTGCGAAGATGTCGTTGGCTTTCCTGGCGCTTGCTTCGATGGCCATTTCCGCCGCTTCCGGGGCCGCAGCCGCGTCGCTGACGGAAGAGGAAGCGCACACCATCGGCATCGAAGCCTATGTCTATTTTTATCCGCTGATATCGATGGACGTCACGCGCAAGCAGCTGACCAACATGGAACCAAAGGAGGGGGCGATCGGCGGGCCGGCCAACCGGTTCGCCAATATCAGGGAATTTCCACCGGCGGATATGAAGGCTGTCGTTCGGCCGAATTTCGACACGCTCTATTCCAGCGGCTGGCTCGATCTGACGAAGGAACCGGTGGTGATTACCGCACCGGATACCGGTGGCCGCTATTACCTCCTGCCGATGCTGGACATGTGGACGGATGTCTTTGCAGCGCCGGGCTGGAGGACGACGGGAACGGCAGCCGGACATTTCCTGGTCGCGCCGTCCGGCTGGAGGCCCGAACTTCGCGACAAGTTCGATGAGTTCAAGCTGCCGGAAGGGACCGAAAGGATCGATGCCCCGACGCCCTACGTCTGGGTCATCGGGCGCACCAAGACGGATGGCCCTCAGGATTACGACGCCGTTCACAAGATCCAGGACGGCTACAAGATAACGCCGCTGTCGCAATGGGGGAAAAAGCCAGACAAGGCAGAGGTCAAGATCGACCCATCCGTGGACATGAAGACGCCACCGAAAACCCAGGTCGATACGGCTTCGGCGGAGAAGTATTTTGCCTATGCCGCCGAGCTCCTGAAGCTTCATCCGCCGCACAGCACGGACCAGCCGATGATTGCCCGCATGAAGCGGATCGGCCTCGAGCCCGGCAAGAGCTTCGATCTTTCCAAGGCTGATCCTGTCGTCCAGAAAGCGCTGGCGAGCGTTCCGCAGGATGCCCAGGCTCTCATGGGCTGGAAGCTGAAGACCCTGGCGCGGGTCGTGAACGGTTGGTCGATGAATACCGACACGATGGGCGTCTACGGGAACTACTATCTGAAGCGGGCGATCGTCGCGCAGCAGGGGCTTGGCGCCAATTTGCCCGAGGACGCCATCTATCCGCTCAATCTTGCGGACGAAACCGGCAACCCGCTGGACGGACGGAACAATTACACGATCCACTTCGAAAAGGATGACATTCCGCCTGTCAACGCCTTCTGGTCTATCACGCTCTATGACAATGACGGGTTCCAGGTCGCCAATCCGCTCAATCGGTTCGCAGTCAGCAGCTGGATGCCGTTCCAATTCAACGCCGATGGCTCGCTCGATCTCTATTTCCAGACAGAGAGCCCCGGCAAGGACAAGGAATGGAACTGGCTGCCGGCGCCCAACGGTCCCTATAATCTGACGATGCGGCTTTATGCGCCGAAGGCGACCGCCCTTATCGGAAAGTGGAACCCGCCGCCGGTGACAAGTGCGGCTCCGGCGGCTCCGCTCGCGGCACAGTAACTGGACCGCAAGCAGCAATCCGGCAGAGCACATGAAGCGCGCCGGGCTCTTTGAGCCCGGCGACTGTCGGTTCAGGCGCTGGCGCGGCGATAGAGCGCGAGAGAGCCGGCAAGCGTCAGCAAGGCGCCGCCGCAGACGCGGTCGAGCCAGAGCGCGCCCGATTTCCGCAACAGCCGGACGGCCTGCGAGCCGAGCAACGCGTAGCCGAACATGACCATGAAATCGATGGCTGCGAAGACGAGGGCGAGCACGGCGTATTGCTCGACCTGCGCGCCCGCGGGATCGATGAATTGCGGCAGGAAGGCCGAGAAGAAGAGGTAGCCCTTGGGATTGGTGACGGCGACGAGAAAGCTCTTCAGGAAGATCGTCACCGGCGAAGCGGATGCGTTCCCGTTTTCAGAGCGCAGCGAGATATCCAGCGTTCCCTTCGAACGCAGCAGCATGACGCCGAGGAACGCGAGGTAGCAGACACCGACCCATTTGACGACGGTGAACCAGAATTCCGAGGCAGCCAGCAGAGCACCGAGGCCGAGGGCCACGGCGCCGATCAGCACGAAGTCGGACATGACAGCGCCGATCATGCCCGATATCGCCCTGCGCACCCCGAATTTCGAGCCGTTGGTCAGGGCGAGAAGCACGGTCGGGCCGGGCGTGGCGATGCCGATGAATGCCACCAGCGCAAATGCAAGAACCGTCATTTCAGTCATATCATCCTCCTCCATTGCCAACACCTATGACACCAGCCGGGTATTTACGGAAGAGGTTTCGCAACTCCCTGGATCTCTTGTTTCCGAACGTCGACAGTTCGGTCCGTATCGAAGCATTCCGCCCCCCAAGCCGCCGGCTCGCTGATATCGGGGGCGGTAATCCTGATCCCGGTCAGCGCCATTTCCGATCGTCCCTAGACATCGCAGCCGAGCCTGCATTCCGTGCTGGCGCTTCTTGCTCTCTCCGTCTTCTCGACAGCGCTCGCCTTCGTGATCTATTTCCGTCTCATGCAGACGCTCGGTTCGATCGGCGCCACGGCACAGGCCTATCTCAGGGTCCCGATCGGCGTTGCGATCGGTGTCGTCTTCCTCGGCGAGCGGCTGTCTTCCACGGCAGGGCTTGGTCTTGCCTGCGTCATGGCCGGTGTCATCGCAATGACGCTCCCGCACGAGCGCGGGTTCGTCGAGTTGCCTGATCCGTGGCACCACGACCACAAGATCTGCAAAGGCTTATTCGACTGACATCAAAAATCGCCTGTTGTCATCGCGCTGTCATTAATGATGAGGATATGGGGCGGCGAATGGGGGATGTTGGCGGTGCAAAAGAAATGACCGAGGAGAAGACGGCGGCTTCGCCGGCAGGTACGCCTGCGGAGGTCTTCGGCGCCTTCCTGAAGCTTGGCCTCACCTCTTTCGGCGGACCGATCGCGCATCTCGGTTATTTCCGCGACGAGCTCGTGACGCGTCGCAAATGGATCGACGAGAAGGGTTATGCCGATCTCGTCGCCCTCTGTCAGTTTCTTCCCGGTCCCGCATCGAGCCAGGTGGGCTTCGCCATGGGCCTGCTGCGCGGCGGGCCACTGGGGGCGCTTGCGGCGTGGAGCGCATTCACGCTTCCGTCCGCGCTGATCCTGTTCATCTTCGCAACCGCCGCCACCGCGCTCGACAATCCTCTCGGACAGGGCCTGCTGCACGGATTGAAGCTCGTTGCGGTCGCTGTCGTAGCACAAGCCGTCTGGGGCATGGCACGATCGTTGACGCCCGACAAGCCGCGCGCAGGCATCGCGCTGGCCGCGATTATCATCGTGACATTGGGGGGAGCGTTCGGCCAGCTCGCCGCGATCGCGCTGGGCGCGGTTTCCGGGCTCATGCTTTGTCGCGAAGCCGCCGCCGAGCACAAGGCAAGTTTTTCGTTCGGAATATCGCGATCAGCAGGTCTTACCTGCCTGCTGATGTTCCTGCTCCTACTGTTTGGATTGCCGCTTCTCGTTTCCGTCATGGATTGGCAGGGGCTGCGCCTCTTCGATGCCTTCTATCGCTCAGGCGCCCTCGTGTTCGGCGGCGGCCATGTCGTCCTGCCGCTGCTCGAGGCGGAGGTCGTGCGGCCGGGCTGGGTTTCGGAAAACGCGTTTCTCGCCGGTTACGGTGTCGCGCAGGTCGTGCCTGGTCCGCTTTTCACGTTTTCGGCCTATCTCGGGGCGGTTATGGGGCCGGCTCCCAACGGTGTCGCGGGCGCAGCCATCGCTCTGGTCGCCATCTTTCTGCCCGGCTTTCTGCTGCTGCTCGGCACCCTGCCTTTCTGGGACAGGCTCAGCACCTATCCGCTGGCGCAGGCGGCCATGCGCGGCGCAAATGCTGCCGTGGTCGGCGTGCTGGGTGCGGCCCTCTACAATCCGGTTTGGACAAGCGCAGTTCTCACATCGGCGGATTTTGCTCTTGCCTTGTCCGGCTTCCTTCTGCTGGTGGTCTGGAAGGCACCGCCATGGATCGTCGTGGTGCTGATGGCGGCATGTGCGATCCTGCTGCAGCTTTCCGCCTGAACCGTATCGGACCAGTCAATCCTTTGGCGACAAAGCGGCTTCTATCGCCGCCCATGCCATCAGGCCAAGCTTTGCATCTGAAACGTCGCTGCCTCCATGGGCATGAAGGCGCGACCGCGGCGTGATTTCGCCTGGAAGCAGCACCCGATGGCCCGCTTCGGGGTCAACGACCAGTGACACCGGCCTGCCGCTTTTTTCGCGTCGGCTGGCAAGCTCACGCGCAAACCTCTCCGACGGCCAGAGTGCATCATCTCCGCCAGCCACGAGGACGAGGTCTGCGGTGGCTTTTTCGATGGGGATCTGCGCCCGCCACAGCGTTTCCCCGTCGGTCTCCAGGCATCGTTCGAAGAAGGAACGATAGGAAACCAGCCCGTCGCGATAATCCCGCTCCCAGGCGGGATCGGCGGGAACGAAATCCAGCGGCTCTCCCTTCCAGGACCAGGATGATCGTTCGGGCCATTCTCTGCCGTCCTTGCCGGGACCGATATTGCCCCAGACAACCGAGCTTGGGCTTATCGCTATAACAGTGTTCACGCGAGGGTCCAGGGTGGCGACAAGCAAGGCCGCCTCTGCGCCTTTCGAGGTTCCAACGAAGACGATGCGCCGGCATCCCCGTGACATCAGGAAGTCCGTGGCGTCACAGAAGGTTTCCAGCGGGATCTCGCAGATGCCGGGCGACTGTCCCGCTGCGCCGAACCACCGCAGCGCCAGTGCTTTCGCACCGGTCTCGGCAAACAATCTGGCACGATCGATATCGACCCTGCCGCTGGAACCACTGAGCACGACGACCCCGATCTCCGCCGCGTCGGAGCGGGAGACGAATGCGCCGTTTATCCGGCCTTCGAGCCGTTCGATTTTGCAGCCATCCGCCATGCTTGTTACCATGCTGACATCTTCTTGATCTATCGGATGGTTCTCGACTGTCACCGAGGACGGAGCCTATCATGGTCGAGTATGCGCGTGCAGGGGCATCTTTCGAGGATGCCGATGTCGTCAGCAACTATCGCTACCGTCCCCCGTACCCCGAGGCGATCCATGAGAAGCTGCTGGCCATCGCGCCGAAACGCAGCTGTCTGCTGGATATAGGCTGCGGCCCCGGCAAGATTTCACGGCCGCTCTCACGGCATTTCGAAAAGGTCATCGCCGTCGATCCGTCCCGCCACATGATCGAGCTTGGCCAGAGCCTGGAGGACGGGCGGGCACGCAATCTTCACTGGATCGTCGGTTTCGCCGAGGATGTCGATATCCCCGATCGTCCCGACCTCATCGTTGCTGCCGCGAGCATCCACTGGATGGATCACAAGCGGCTTTTCGCGCGGCTGAAAACCTATGCCGCCGCCGATCACAGGATGGTCGTCGTCTCTGGGGATGCGCCTTTCCAACCGGCCTGGGAAGCAGACTGGCAGTCTTTTCTGACCAGATGGGTTCCTGCCATAACAGGCGAGGCGTTCGATCCCATTGGCAAGCGGGAAAGCTGGTCGGCCTACAAAGCGTTCCTCGACATCGAAGGCTCCGAACATTTCCACTCCGCTCCATTCGAGCAAAACGTCGAAGACTTCATTCGTAGCCAGCATTCGCGCGATACGTTCGCGCCATCCCGTCTGGCCGGCAGGATGACCGAGTTCGACGGGCAGCTTGGCGAGATGCTCGCTCCCTATGCTCGCGAGGGAAAACTGAGTTTCATCGTCAGGACGAAACTGGTCTGGGGCTCGATCGCCTTGTGATCTGCTTGTGCCCAAACCCGCATTCCGGCCAGTCAAGATGTTGAACCTCTAGGCCACTGCCATGATGACGTGTGCCTGAATTTTGGCGACAACCTCACTGTCGCCATGCCGGTCGGCAATCGCGGATGCGGCACAGTCGGTCGCAACATCCAATTTTCCGGGAGCTCTGGCCTCGATTTCGCTGCGAAGGACGGTTCCCTGGCAATAGGCGAGGGCAGGAATCCGGGGCGAGCGTGCGCGGCTTTGTTCGGCTTTGGTTTCGATCACCGCATGGGAGAAACCCGCCTCTTTCAGCTCGGCGCGGATCAGCGCCTTGTCATGATAGCCATGCGGCGTGCGTGCCAGGAAGCGTGGCGGATCGTCCGGAAACACCGTCGCAAGGGCATTCGTCACATCGTCGGCAAAAACATTCTCCTCGATGCGGTCCCATACGTTGAACAGGAAATGTCCGCCGGGCTTCAGGACACGCTTTGCTTCGCGGTAACCGGATATGCGATTCGGGAAGAACATCGCGCCGAACTGACAGCAGACGAGATCGAAGGCAGCATTTTCAAACGGCAGCGCCAGAGCATCCGCCTGGCGCCATTCCAGACGGTTATCGGAGCCCTGTTGCAAAGCGGCGTAGTCGAGCATCGGCTGGTTGAGATCGGTGATGATATAGCGTGCGCCCGACGACAGTTTCGGCACCAGTGCACGAGTGACAACACCGGTCCCTGCTGCGGTTTCCAGAACGGCGCCGGGTGACAGGGAGGCCGCTCTCTGCGCAAGATCCACGGCGAAGGGCTCGAAAATCAGCGGCACCATATAGCGATCGTAGTTTTCCGGGATCGAGCCGGCGAACAGCTTGTCCGTCTCCAGCATTGTCATCACCTTCCGCCGCCCAACAGGGCTTCGAGCACATCGGTTTCAGCCCGCTCACAGTCGCAGGCTGTCGTCCAGCCAGACCCGGAAGCCGCCGCGGAAGGCGTTGTCGTTGCTGCCGCGCCGGCATTTGGGCGGCAGATCCTTCAGCTTTTCGACGTTTCCGCCACCGATGACGATATAGTCGGGCAACAGGGCAGCAGCCAGGCGGTCGGCGACGTCGAAGACCGATTTTCGCCATCTGCCCTTACCGCGACCTTCCAGGCCACGTTCGCCGACATAGTCCTCGAAGGTCGCCTTCTTGTAGGGCATGTGCGCCAGTTCCAGCGGCATGCAGACATTCTCGGCGATCATCGCCGAGCCGAGGCCCGTGCCGAGCCCAAGGAAGAGCATACGGCCAGCCTCGTAGCTGCCGATCGCCTGCATCAGCGCATCGTTGACCATGCGCACGGGCTTGCCGAGGGCTTTTTCGAAATCGAAGCCCTTCCATCCCGGGCCGAGGTTGAACGGATCGGCCGCGGGGCGGTGGGCAGCGATGGGGCCGGGGTAACCCATGGCGACGACATCATAATGCCAGTCGGCGGTCAGATCGGTGAGGGCTGCGACCATCTTCGCCGCCGTCATCGCGCGCCCAGATACGACCGAGCGTCGCTCGCTGCCGCTGCTGAGTTCCGCCTTCACATGCGAGCCGCCGATATCGACGGCGAGCACGATGCGTCCGGCCGGCGCCGCAACCTTCGGCTTGGCTCGCTCACGCGTCTGCTTTTCTTCCATTGTGTCAGCCATGGCTGCCGCTCCTCTCCGGCTGTACCCTTATTTCTTCCCGCGCTATTCTATAGGGCCCGCGCTATTCTATCGGGCGCAAGATCGTAGCCGGCTGTCAAGCCGGTATATTGCAGATCGCTTAATTTCATCTCAGGATGGCAGAGAAGACGAGCCAATAGAGCGGAGGAACAGCACTTGGCCTTTCCGACACGACCACCCGGTGCCGTCGAGCCGCCAGGTGCGCCGGGCATCGAGCCCCGATGGACGTCCAGCGACAAGAGTGCCGTTGGTACCGCCGTCAGTTCGGCGAGCTGCGTCTGGTTCACGGCAAGTCATGGCATCCTCAACGAGATCTACGCGCCACGGCTCGATATGGCCTGCGTGCGCGATTTCGGTTTCATCGTCACGGCTGCGGGCTATTTCTCCGAGGAGAAGCGCGACGCCGATCACAGCGTACAGGCGATCGAGGACGGCGTCCCGGCCTTCCGCCTCATCAATACCGCCCGCGACGGGCGTTATCGCATCACCAAGACGATCTTTTCAGACCCTGAGCGCGAAGTGGTGCTGCAGGACATCCGCTTCGAGGCGCTGATAGGCAATCTCTCAGACTATCGGCTGCATGCGCTTGTTGCTCCACATCTCGTCAATGGCGGCGCCGACAACAACGGCTGGTATGATGATTTCAAGGGCAGGCAGATGCTGTTTGCCGAGGGGTCAGGGCGGTCGCTCGCCATTGCCGCTTCGGTGCCCTGGCTTGCGCGGTCAGTGGGCTATGTCGGCTTTTCCGATGGCTGGCAGATGCTGTCGCGCGGCGAGGGGCTGAATGAGGAATACAGTTGCGCTAAATCCGGCAATGTCGCGCTGTCGGGAACACTGGATATGCGGGCAGGCGAGGGCCAAGCTGACCAAGGAAGGGCGCTGATCGCCATCGGCTTCGGCACACAGCCGGAGGAGGCTGCCCTGCGCACGCTGCTCAGCCTGGAACAGGGTGCCGAGCCGGCGCTGAAACATTATCGCAGCGGCTGGCGGGAGTGGCAGTCCGGCCTGCTGGCGCTGGACGAGCCGCATGATCCCGATAAGCTGAACCGCTATCGCGTCAGCACCGGCGTGCTCGCCACCCATCGCGACGATGCCTCCGGCGCCATCATCGCCAGCCTTTCCATCCCCTGGGGCTTCAGCAAAGGCGATGACGACCTTGGCGGTTATCATCTGGTGTGGACGCGCGATCTTGTGGAAACGGCAGGCGGTCTGCTTGCAGCTGGGGCCACGGCGGATGCGCGATCCGTGCTCGACTATCTCGCCGTCATCCAGGAGGCGGACGGCCATTGGGTGCAGAATGCCTGGCTCGACGGCAGGCCCTACTGGTACGGCATCCAGATGGATGAGACGGCCTTTCCCATCCTGCTCTATGACATGCTGCTGCGTGCGGGCGCGATCGATGCCTCGGAGAGGGGACGTTATCTGCCCATGGTCGAGGCGGCTGCGGGCTATATCGTCAGAAACGGCCCCGCCACCCAGGAGGATCGCTGGGAGGAGGATGCCGGCTACTCGCCGTTTACGCTTGCCGTCGAGATCGCCGGGCTGCTTGCGGCGGCCGATGCTGTGGAAGCGGCGGGGCGGCTGGATGCGGCGCACTATCTGCGCGAGGTCGCCGACGGCTGGAACGAGCGGATCGAGGAGTGGACCTATGCGACCGATACCGAACTGTCGCGCCGTCTCGGCGTCGAAGGTTATTATGTGCGCATCGCCTCGGCGACCGACGGCAGCCTGTCACTGCGGCGTGACTTCATTCCGATCCGTAATCGGGACGATCTCGGAGAGGTGCTTGAAGCGGATCTGCTGATCAGCCCGGATGCGCTGGCGCTGGTGCGCTTTGGCCTCCGGGCCGCCGACGATCCGCGCATGCTCGGCACAATCGCGGCAATCGATGCAGAGCTGCGCCGCGACCTTCCGGCCGGTCCCTACTGGTACCGCTACAATGACGACGGCTACGGCGAGCGGGTCGGCGGCGCGCCCTTTGCCGGCAGTGGTGTCGGCAGGCTCTGGCCGCTGCTGACCGGTGAGCGTGCCCATTATGAACTTGCAGCCGGGCGAGTGGAGGAAGCACGGCGAATGCTTGCTGCGCTGGAAGCCTCGGCGAGCGAAGGCGGGCTCTTGCCCGAGCAGATCTGGGACAGCGAGGACGTGCCGGAGCGTGAGCTTTTCCTCGGGCGCCCCTCGGGTAGCGCCATGCCGCTCGTTTGGGCGCATGCCGAGCATATCAAGCTGCTGCGCTCGCTTCGGGACGGCGTTATCTTCGACATGCCGCCCCAGACCTTTGCCCGCTATGTCGCGGCAAAGCCGGCGCCGGCACCATTCTCCTGGCGGCTGACAGCCCGACGCGACCAGATGCCGGCGGGCCGGCGGCTCCGCATCGAACTGCCCGAGCCCGCTATGGTGCGCTGGTCTACCGACGGCTGGACACGCGCCGCCGACAGCCCATGCCGCGACACTGGCTTCGGCACCCATGTCTTCGACCTGCCGACGCAGGCACTCGGCCCCGGCATGATCGACTTCACGATCTTCTGGAAGGATGCGCAGCGCTGGGAGGGCGCGGATTTTCGGATCGAGGTGGTTTGAGGAAGTGTCCGTCGCCTGCATAGCCCTGTCGCGGTCGCTGATGGCGGCCCGCCGGCCAGTTTGCGCGTGGCCTCAGGCATGCTATCGGCTGTGTCCGAAGGTGCTGCCACCTCCAGGGAGTTCGAAATGTTCGTTTCAAGCACGCTGATCCCGTTTTTCCTGGCGCTTCTTGCCCTGCAGCTCTCGCCGGGTCCGGACATGCTGCTGGTTATCGGGCGCGGCATAGGACAGGGCCGGCGTGTGGCATTTCTGACAGCCGTCGGCGGAACGCTCGCCGCAGGGCTGATCCAGCTTCCGCTTTTGGCGCTTGGGGTCGCATCGATCATCCAGAGTTCGCCTCTCGCCTTTGCGATTCTTCGCTGGGTTGGTGCGGCCTATCTCATCTGGCTTGGGTTGAAGCTTCTGCTGAAAACGCGTGGAACGCTTGATCCGACTGTCGAACGCAATCCTGTCTCCGGCTGGACGGCGCTCCGCGAAGGCATGGTCAGCAATCTTACGAACCCGAAGGTGCTGGTTTTCATGCTGGCTTTTCTTCCGCAGTTCGTTGATCCGCACAATGGCTGGCCAGTCGCCGCCCAGCTTCTGATCCTTGGAGGGATGCAGAAACTCTCCGGTTTTGTCGTGCTTGCGCTTGTGGCTCTCGGCGCCGGCGGTCTCGGCAACTGGCTTTCCCGCCGCCCGCATCTGCTCGTCTGGCAAAAGCGCTTTACCGGGATCGTGATGCTTGGGCTCGGCCTCCGCCTGGCACTGACGGGCGACGCGCGGCCAGTCAGCGCGTGACGCCGGAACATAAGCGGCAGGGCCTACCCATTGGGAGAACACCAGCCAAACCATGTCCTGGATATGCTCTACGCCGGAAAGTCCATCCTGATATCAGGACTTGTAGATCAGCCAGCTCTTGGTGAATTCCTTCTGCATGCCGTCTTCATAGACGACGGTGCAGTTGCGGCCGGCGTTTTTGGCGCTGTAAAGCGCGATATCGCTCTTGGAGTAGAGCTCGCCGGCATCGTCGGCGTTCGAGGCCATGCAGATGCCGATGGAGACCGTGACCGGGCCGTAATTGACGCGGGTGCGGGAATTCTTGAAGGGGGTGGATTCCAGCGTCCGGCGAATGCGCTCGGCGATCGCCGTCACTTCGTCCAGTGTGTTGCCGTCGATGATGAGCGCGAATTCCTCGCCGCCGGTGCGGGCGACGAAGACGTCCCGGCGGACATTGGTGCGGATGACGGAGGCGACCGTCGCCAGAACCTTGTCGCCGACCGGATGGCCGTAGGTGTCGTTGATCTTCTTGAAATTGTCGATGTCGGCGAGGAGCAGGGCGGTTACCGGGCGCAACGTCGGATTGTTGAAGACGGCGGCCAGCCGGTCGTCGAAGGCGCGGCGGTTGGAAAGGCGCGTCAGCGAGTCGGTATTGGCGATACGCTTGTATTCGTCGAGTTCCTTGCGGACCTGATCCATCTCCTGCGAGCGCTGAACCATGTCTTCGACGGTCTTTTCGCCATGGGTGATCGTATCGCCGGTTGCCTGGGTGAGCAGATCGATGGCGTTTTCGATCAGGTCGGCACTCGTCGTGCTCTTGGAGCTGATGCGCTTGCAGGTCTCGTTGAGCAGCCGGTTATAGCTTTCGAGCGAGGTCTGCTCCTGGCGCAGCACGCGCAGCAGGCCTTCCAGCTCGCCGGCGATGCGGCTGTGGGCGTCGTCGAAGATCTTGGCCGGTGCCGTGTGGGAGCAATGCTGCGTGCCGAGCGCATCGAGCTCCGCCTGCGTCGCCTGACTGCCGAGAGCAGCAAGGTCGCGGGTGAGTGCGGGGTTGGAACCGATATAGGCTTCGTAGAAGAGTTCATAGTTGCGGGGAATTGGTGCAACGCCCATGGAGCGCATGGCATAGGTGATCTGACCCGCCACATCGGGAACCTGCACCTTGGGCGCAACAGCCGTGTTCATTCCGGCAACTCCTCATCCAATTCTTAAGCAATCTTCTATTTGTTATCTTAGATTTCTTGGGAAATGATTAAAGCGATATATACCAAAGATTACATACGATAAGTTTGATGGGCATCAATACTACGATCAGCCCTATGATTTTTCTCAAATATTTGTAAGTTCGACTGTAATGGAGACACCTCTTATGCGCGAGGTGCTCCAAAAAAGTTCAATTGTTTTCTCTTTTCAGGGATTGTTTTCGTTTTGTTGACGGTCGGTATCTTTTGTCTGGTCCACTGGCGAGCAGGGCAAGGTGACAGATTCTGTCTCAAAAGAGGGCCGGATCGCGGTCCTCTGCCGAAGGCATGAAGGATCATGGGATCGCCTCGCCACACGTCACCCGTCATTCTCGCATTCGCCATCCTTGCCGGCTGTGCTTTTCTTTTACAGCAGACCGGCTTCTTCAACGGCATCTTCAGCACGGATATCCTCGCCAGCGTGAAGGCGGAGGATATTCTCAGCGCGTCCGATATCGCCGCCATGGAAAGACCAGCAGTCCTGCCCATGGCGGCGACCAATATCGATCCGGCCGAGACGGCTTCGGTGCGATAGCCGGCAGCCTCAGGTCTCAACCGAGGTTCAGCTCCTGGAAGAAGTCGTTGCCCTTGTCGTCGATGACGATGAAGGCCGGGAAGTCCTCAACCTCGATCTTCCAGACGGCCTCCATGCCGAGTTCGGGATATTCCAGCACCTCGACCTTGCGGATGCAGTCCTGCGCCAGCCGGGCGGCCGGACCGCCAATGGAGCCGAGATAGAAGCCCTGGTGCTTCTTGCAAGCCTCGCGCACGGCGCGCGAGCGGTTGCCCTTGGCGAGCATCACCATGGAGCCGCCGAAGGACTGGAACTGGTCGACATAGGAATCCATGCGGCCGGCGGTCGTCGGGCCGAAGGAGCCGGAAGCATAACCGGAGGGCGTCTTGGCCGGGCCGGCATAATAGACCGGGTGGTTCTTCATATAGTCGGGCATGCCCTCGCCCTTTTCCAGCCGCTCGCGGATCTTGGCATGGGCGAGATCGCGGGCGACGATGATCGTGCCTGATAGCGACAGGCGCGTCTTGACCGGGTGCTTGGAAAGCTCGGCGAGAATATCGGCCATCGGCTGATTGAGATCGACACGGACCATGGATTCGGAGAGCTTCGCCTCGTCGATCTCGGGCATGTATTTCGACGGATCGGTTTCCAGCTGCTCGATGAAGATGCCGTCGCGGGTGATCTTGCCCTTGGCCTGGCGGTCGGCGGAACAGGAGACGCCGAGCCCGATCGGCAGCGAGGCGCCGTGGCGGGGCAGGCGGATGACGCGCACGTCATGACAGAAATACTTGCCGCCGAACTGGGCGCCGACGCCGAGGCTCTGCGTCAGCTTGTGGATCTCCTTTTCCATCTCGATGTCGCGGAAAGCGTGTCCGTTTTCGGAACCTTCGGTCGGCAGCTCATCGAGGTAGCGGGTGGAGGCGAGCTTGACGGTCTTCAGGTTCATCTCGGCCGAGGTGCCGCCGATGACAATTGCCAGATGGTAGGGGGGACAGGCTGCCGTACCGAGCGTCAGGATCTTCTCCTTGAGGAAGTCGAGCATCCGGTCATGCGACAGAAGCGAGGGCGTGCCCTGGAAAAGGAAGGTCTTGTTGGCCGAGCCGCCGCCCTTCGCGACGAAGAGGAAGTCGTAGCTATCGGTGCCTTCCTCATAGATATCGATCTGGGCCGGCAGATTGTTCTTGGTATTCTTTTCCTCGAACATCTTGATAGGGGCGAGCTGCGAATAGCGCAGGTTCTTCTTTTCATAAGCGTCGAGCACGCCCTTCGAGAGCGCTGCGGTATCGCCGCCTTCGGTCCAGACTCGGCGGCCCTTCTTGCCCATGATGATCGCCGTGCCGGTATCCTGGCACATGGGCAGCACGCCGCCGGCGGCGATATTGGCGTTCTTCAGGAGGTCATAGGCGACGAAGCGGTCATTGTCGGTCGCTTCGGGATCGTCGAGGATCGCGGCGAGCTGCTTCAGATGGCCGGGGCGCAGGAGGTGATTGATGTCGGCAAAGGCCGTTTCGGCGAGCAGACGGATACCTTCCGGATCGACCGAGAGGATCTCCTGGCCCTTGAACGTATCGACAGAGACATAGTCGCTGCTGATCTTGCGATAGGGGGTGTTGTCGGCGCCGAGGGGGAAGAGATCGTCAGCCATCGAAGTGACCTTTCTAGGTGGGATAGTTTGGAACCGGTCTAGATGTGGCTGGGGGTAAAAGCAATTGCGAAGGAGGCGGGATTGGCGGCAAAAATGACGCGGTCGTCCGCTTCCTCATCAAGTCAGACTGCAAGCAATGTCGTGCTCCACGGCCCCTCATCCGCCTGGCAAAGGAGGAAGCTCGCTGCCCTACCAAACAAAAAAAGGCCGGCTAAGCCGGCCCTTTCTCACGTCAATGCACCAGCTCACTTCGGGCTGATCATCGTCTCCGCGCGCACGATCGCGTCATATTCCTCCGACGTCACCAGCCCACTCGCCAGCGCCTCTTCCTTCAGCGTCGTACCATTCTTGTGCGCCGTCTTGGCGATCTTGGCGGCGGCGTCGTAGCCGATCTTCGGCGCAAGGGCGGTCACCAGCATCAGCGAGCGTTCGAGGCCGGCCTTGATATTGTCCTCGCGGGCCTCGATGCCGACGACGCAGTTGTCGGTGAAGGAGACGGCGGCGTCGCCGAGCAGCTGCACCGACTGCAGGAAGTTATAGGCCATCATCGGATTGTAGACGTTGAGCTCGAAATGGCCCTGGCTGTCGGCGAAGGTGAGAGCCGCGTGGTTGCCGAAGACGTGGATGCAGACCTGGGTCAGGGCCTCGCACTGGGTCGGGTTCACCTTGCCGGGCATGATCGAGGAGCCGGGTTCGTTTTCGGGCAGGGCCAGTTCGCCGAGGCCGGCGCGCGGGCCGGAGCCGAGCAGGCGGATGTCGTTGGCGATCTTGAAGAGGGCGGCCGCTGCCGCATTGATCGCGCCATGGGCGAAGACCATCGAATCATGCGAGGCGAGGGCCTCGAACTTATTCGGCGCGGTCACGAAGGGCATGTCCGTGATCACAGCGATCTCTTCGGCAACCTTTTCGGCAAAACCGACCGGTGCATTCAGCCCGGTGCCGACTGCGGTGCCGCCCTGGGCGAGTTCGCAGAGGCCGGGCAGGGTCATTTCGATACGCTTGATGGCGGAGCCGACCTGCGCTGCGTAACCCGAAAACTCCTGGCCGAGGGTGAGCGGTGTCGCATCCTGCGTATGCGTGCGCCCGATCTTGATGATGTGGCTGAATTCCGTGACCTTCATGTCGAGCGCGGCATGCAGATGCTTCAGTGAGGGCAGCAGGTGATGGGCGATCTGTTCGGCGCAGGCGATGTGCATGGCCGTCGGGTAAGTGTCGTTCGACGACTGGCTCATATTGACGTGATCGTTGGGGTGCACAGGCTTCTTGGAACCCATGACGCCGCCGAGCATTTCTATGGCGCGATTGGAGATCACCTCATTGGCATTCATGTTGGATTGCGTGCCTGAACCCGTCTGCCAGACGACCAGCGGAAAATGGTCGTTCAGCTTGCCGTCGATCACTTCCTGGGCGGCATCCACGATAGACTTGCCGATGCTGGAATCGAGCTGGCCGAGCGCCATGTTGGCACGCGCCGCCGCCTGCTTGACGATGCCGAGCGCACGCACGATCGAGAGCGGCTGCTTTTCCCAGCCGATCTTGAAATTACCGAGAGAACGCTGCGCCTGCGCGCCCCAATATCGGTCGCTGGCGACTTCGATCGGGCCAAATGTATCGGTTTCGGTGCGGGTGGAACTCATGGCTTCGTGCCTTCCTGTCACATGCTGTTGAGGGCAGTCTTTGGAGATGAGGGACTTATAGGGTGGAACGCTTTCCAAGAAAACCGGACGCCATGCGAAATATTGAAAATGGATCTCATGTTTTGCATCGCCATCGCGGGCGCCTTACGGCGTGTTTTTTCGGCCACGCCGGAAAATTAATGCGAGGAGCGACAGAAAGCGCCCTTTCTCGGACAAGAAAATTCGGTAAAAAATTAACTAATAATTTCATAATTTTGTGTGAACTACTGCGCGGCGTTCGCGTTTGACCCCGTCACACAAAGTTGAGCCTGAAAACGCTGGCGGCACAGGCCGATTTCTGATGAAAGAGCCGCGGCTGCCGGGAATTCTGGAAGAATAGATCTGAGCCTTTTTGCTCGACACAGCATGATACTGGAACTGGAAAACAAGATGAAATTCGTTTTGAAAAGCGCGGTTTCCGCATTGGCATTTTCCTGCGTGATGGGCGCGGTTCCTGCGCATGCCTATACGCTGATGGACATGCTGCGCGGCGACCGGGCAAGAAGCGGCCAGAGCACGATCTTCATGGATCCTTCGGCTCCGGTTCGCGGCAATCCCGGCAATCGCAACGGCCTTGGCGGCGATATCGATCCGGAAGCCGCAATGCCGAAGGTTTCCAGCCCGCGCTACTACACCTACAAGGCTGAAACCTTGCTGCTCGTCGATACCGCGAAGTTTGCCGATCCTGTCATCACCGGCGCGGTCGCCGACGTCTCCGGCACGGCCACGACCGACGGTGCTCCGCAGCGCCACTTCCTGACGGAAGCCAAGGTTCGCGCCAATGCCGATGTCGCCAAAGCCCTGCAGGCCTATTACGGTGACGGCAAGAACCCGCTCATCTGGGTGTCCGGCGAGGGCGTCAATGAGCACGGCAAGGCAGCCCTCAGCGTGCTCGCCGATGCGGCAAGCGTCGGCCTCGACCCGGCCGATTATGCCGTCTCCGAGCCGACAATCGATCCGGCCAATCCGGATCCTGATGTCCGCGACCGGGCGCTGACGCAGTTCGAACTGGCGCTTTCCTCCAAGGTTCTCGCTTATGTGCAAGACACGACGCGCGGCCGCGTCGACCCGAACAAGCTTTCCGGCTACCACGACTTTCAGCGCAAGGTCGTCAGGCTCGATCCGGTGCTGAAGCTTTCCCGCATGAGCCCTGACGTCGCTGCCTATCTCTCCAGCCGCAACCCTGATGGCACGCAGTTCCAGGCGCTGAAGGCCGAACTTGCCAAGCTGCGTGCGGCCGACGGCGGCAATGAAGAGCGGATCACGATTTCGCTCACTTCCCTGCTGCGCCCAGGCGACAGCTCGCCGGAAGTGGCCAACATCGTCAAGGCGATCCAGAAGAATGGTTCGGAAGAGCTGAAGACCGCGCATGCGACAACATTTGCAGCGTACACGGGCGGCAGCGATTATTCGCCGGAGATCGTGTCACTGGTCGAGGACTTCCAGAAGGAACATGGTCTGAAGCCCGATGGCGTGATCGGCCAGGCGACCGTGCGCACCATGACCGGCGGCGACACCAACGGCTCCAAGATCGACAAGCTCGTCGTCGCCATGGAGCAGGCCCGCTGGCTGCCTGACGATCTCGGCCCACGCTATGTGATGATCAACCAGCCGGCCTTCATGGCCTATTACTATAACGACTCCAAACAGCAGCTTGCGATGCGCACCGTCGTCGGCGGCAAGAACAACCAGACCTATTTCTTCAACGACGAGATCGAGACGGTGGAGTTCAACCCGTTCTGGGGCGTGCCGCAATCGATCATCATCAACGAAATGCTGCCGAAGCTGCGCGCCGACCCGAACTATCTGGATCAGATGGGCTACGAGGTCGAAGTCGGCGGCCATGCCGTTCCGTCCTCCAGCGTCGATTGGTACGGCTCGACGCAGAACATCTCGGTCCGCCAGCCGCCGAGCAGCGACAATGCGCTGGGCGAACTGAAGATCCTGTTCCCGAACAGCCATGCCATCTACATGCACGACACGCCCTCGAAGAGCTTCTTCAAGCGTGACATGCGTGCGCTCAGCCACGGCTGCGTGCGCCTTGCAGACCCACGCGCCATGGCGGCCGCCGTTCTCGGCACCACTGTCGACGATGTCGCCAAACAGATCGCCACCGGCCAGAACCACGCCGTGAAGGTACCGCAGAAGATCCCGGTCTATGTGTCCTATTTCACCGCCTGGCCGAACAAGGATGGCGTGATCGAGTATTTCGATGATGTGTACGGTCGGGATGCCTATGTGGAAAAGGCGTTCGATGTGACGACCAAGTCGCGTGAGGCCCAGATCTGACGTTGGCGTTTACAGAGTGTTTCGACGGGCGGTCTTCGGGCCGCCCGTTTTCGTTTGGGGGGTAGATCAAATACCGAGAGGGCATGCCGTGGGGGACACCCCCCTCTGGCCTGCCGGCCATCTCCCCCACAGGTGGGGAGATTGGCTGGGGGCGCCGGTTTCCCCAAACAATTGACGTCACAAGCTGCGCGACGTCAATGATGTGCGAAGGTCAAGCCTCTGGCCGATCTCCACCCTTGTGGGGGAGATGGCCGGCAGGCCAGAGGGGGGTGTCCCACGGCACGCCGGTAGATGATATGGAACAGCGCCGTCCTTACACCGCAACCTTCGTTGCAGAATCCCGCAACAAATCTTCCACCAATTCCACCGTCAACTCATCGAAATGCGTGATGATCACATCTGGGTCGAGGCTCGAAACCGGCACATCCGAATAGCCGAAGGGCACGGCGATGGAGGGCACGGCGGCATTCTTCGCCACCGCAATGTCATTGATACTGTCGCCGATCATCACCGAGCGGGAAACATCCCCACCGGCGCGTTCGATCGTGCCGGTCAGATGCCGTGCGTCCGGCTTGCGGTGTTCGAACGTATCGCCGCCGGTAATGGCATCGAAATAATGCGTCAGGCCGAGCTTCTCGAGCAGACTGGTCGCCAAGCCTTCCAGCTTGTTGGTGCAGACGGCGAGGCGATAGCCCGACGCCTTCAGGCGATCCATGGCGGCGACGAGGCCAGGGTAGGGCTCGGTATGACCCGGCATGTTTGCACTATAATGGGCGACGAAGCGCTCGACGAGCGGGGCAAGTTCCTCCGACGAGATCGGCCGGCCTTGCAGTTTGCAGGCACGCTCGATCATCACGCGGGCGCCCTGGCCGACGAGATGCGTGAGATCGTCATAGGTAACGGGCTCGAGATCAAGCGCTGCGATCGTGTAGTTCAGGCTTTCGACCAGATCGACATGGGTGTCGAGCAGCGTGCCGTCGAGATCGAAGACTATAAGGGCTTGGCCGGCATTTTCGGGAGCGGGGGTCAAAGTGATGCCTCTTTGCAGGGTAGGATTTTCAGGGAGTAGGCGATGAACCGGCGAAAAGCAACGCTGGGACGGCAGACGGAAAAGTCGCAGCCGAAACGCGTGGCTTTCAATCGCAGGACGATGATTTTGGCTTTCGTTTGCAATACGAGCCGTGTAAACAGCACATCCAACGCAATATCAGGAGCTGGCGGCGCATGGATGCCCGCGAAATGAAGATCAAGGCCGCCGAGGCAGCACTCGTCCATGTTGAGTACGGCATGCGCCTCGGAATCGGGACGGGAAGCACGGCGGAGGAATTCGTCCGTCTGCTCGCCGAAAGGGTTGCAGCCGGTTTCAAGGTCGAGGGCGTTCCGACGTCCGAGCGCACCGCGCGGCTCTGCGTCGAACTCGGCGTTCCCCTGAAATCGCTGGATGAGCTGCCACAACTGGATCTCACCATCGACGGCGCCGACGAAGTCGATGCAGGCTTGCGGCTCATCAAGGGAGGCGGCGGTGCGCTGCTGCGCGAAAAGATCGTCGCTGCAGCCTCGACGCGGATGATCGTCATTGCCGACGAGAGCAAGCTGGTCGAGACGCTCGGCGCTTTCGCATTACCGATCGAGGTCAATCCCTTTGGCCTCGTTTCGACGCGCATGGCGATCGAAAGGACGGCCTCGCGCCTTGGTCTCTCCGGCGAACTGACGCTGCGTCAGTCCGGCGACGGAGAGTTTACCACCGACGGCGGACACTACATCATCGATGCATCTTTTGGCCGCATTCCTGATGCAGAGGCGCTTTCGAGGGAACTGAATTCCATACCCGGTGTCGTGGAGCACGGGCTTTTCATCAACATGGCGGCGCTTGCGATCATTGCTGGTCCTGCAGGTGCCCGCACGCTGCAGGCAAACAGATAACAGGAGCATAGAAACTCATGATGAACATTGCAGGTCTTGGCCGTCTTGCCGCTGCGACCATCGTTCTTTCCGGGCTTGCCTTCGGCTCTGCCGCAAGAGCGCAGGAAGTTTCCGAAGAGCAGCTGAAGGCTGCCCGCGCAGCCATGGATGCCATCGGCGCAACCACCCAGTATGACAACATCCTGCCGGGTCTGGCCGAGCGGCTGAAGGCCGGCCTCATCCAGGATTCGCCGAACTATCAGGACGTGATCACGGCGACCGTCGACAGCCAGGCTCTGGCTCTGGCACCGCGCCGCGCCGACCTCGAGAAGGAAGCGGCTCTAACCTATGCCAAGGCCTTCACGGTCGACGAGCTGAAGGCGATTGCCGATTTCTACAATTCCGACGTCGGCAAGAAACTGCTGCGCGACGGCCCGGTCGCCTCGCGCGAGACCGCCAAGGCTGCCGATATCTGGGCGCAGGGCATTTCCCGCGATCTGGAAAAGCAGAGCAATGCCGAGCTTTCCAAGGTCATCAAGGCTCCGCCGCCGGCAACCGACAGCCCGGCGAACCCGGCTCCGGCCGCTGCACCGGCACCCGCCAAGCCGTAAGGCCGCCTCCACCTTTCGCAAAAGCCCGGCTTCGTCCGGGCTTTTGTTTTTCTATAGCTCACTCCTATATGTGAACCACCCATCCAGCGATTCCCTCCGGAGATCATCATGCCATCCTACGACTACGACCTCTTCGTCATCGGCGGCGGTTCGGGCGGCGTGCGCAGCGCGCGCGTTGCAGCCTCGCTCGGCAAGAAGGTGGCGATCGCCGAGGAATATCGCTATGGCGGCACCTGCGTGATCCGCGGCTGCGTGCCGAAGAAGCTTTTCGTCTATGCCTCGCAATTCCACGAGCATTTCGAGGATGCGGCCGGCTTCGGCTGGACGGTTGGCGAAAGCTCGTTCGACTGGAAGAAGCTGATCGCGGCCAAGGACGTTGAGATTTCGCGACTGGAGGGGCTCTACAAGAAGGGGCTTGCCGGCGCCAATGCCGAGATCCTGGAGACGCGCGCCGAACTCGTCGATGCACACACGGTCAAGCTCCTGAAGACCGGCGAAACGGTGACGGCCAGGACCATTGTGATTGCGACCGGCGGCAGACCGAATCCGCATGAGGCGCTGCCCGGTCACGAGCTCTGCATTTCCTCCAATGAGGCCTTCCATCTGGAAGAGCTGCCGAAATCCATCCTGATTGCAGGCGGCGGTTATATCGCTGTCGAATTCGCCAATATCTTCCACGGGCTTGGCGTCGAGACGACGCTGATCTATCGCGGCACCGAAATCCTCTCGCGCTTCGACGAGGATCTGCGGCGCGGGCTGCATGAGGCGATGGCCGCCAAGGGCATCCGCATCCTCTGCCAGGATGTGATGCAGCATGTCTCGAAGGGTGAAAACGGTCTCGTCATCGAGACGCTGAAAAACGGCACGCTCAATGCTGGTGTCGTCATGCTGGCGCTCGGCCGCGATCCGAATACGAAGGGGCTCGGGCTCGAACAGGCGGGTGTTGCGCTGAACGAGCGCGGCGCCATCATCGTCGACGATTTTTCGCGTACCAATGTCGAGAACATCTATGCACTTGGCGACGTCACCGACCGGGTACAGCTGACGCCTGTGGCGATCCATGAGGCCATGTGCTTCATCGAGACGGAGTACAAGAACAATCCGACCAAGCCGGACTACGACCTGATCCCGACGGCCGTCTTCTCGCAGCCGGAGATCGGCACGGTCGGCCTTTCCGAGGAAGAGGCAGCCAAGCGCTACAAGGAGCTGGAAGTCTACCGCGCCCAGTTCCGGCCGCTGAAGGCCACACTTTCGGGCCGGGCCGAAAAGATGATCATGAAGCTGATCGTCGATGCCGCAAGCCGCAAGGTTGTCGGCGCCCATATTCTCGGCCACGACGCCGGCGAAATGGCGCAGATCCTCGGCATCACGCTGAAGGCCGGCTGCACCAAGGACGATTTCGACCGCACCATGGCGCTGCACCCGACGGCCGCCGAAGAGCTGGTGACCATGTATGCGCCGAGCTACCGTATCCGCGACGGGAAGCGAGTCTAAGCAAACCTTAACTGGTAATGCGCGGCGCGCGGATGACCTTCAGGAACAGCGCTTTCATAGCGTCGGCAATGCCTTCGGTCGGCGACACCTCGAAATAGAGACCGGGGGAGGCGCAGGCGGCCATGCGCGAGGGTATCTCGCTCTGGAAGGGCCTGATCCAGTCATTGTACCAGTTGTTGCTCGGCAGTGGCAGGTAGGTGGTGTAGAGCACGGCGATCTTGACGCCACGATCCTTCAGTGGCTTGCAGAAAGATGTATCGATCGGCTCCTGGCAGCGGCCGCCGGTCGTCTTCTTGGTGCATGTCGAGGGCTTGTAGCTGTCGCCGACACCATCCGATACGAAGAACAGGATCTTTTCCGGACTGATATTCGACGTTCCGTCGCCGGCCGGGTCGATGATCGTATTCATCTGCGTCATGGCGCTGTCGAAGCTGGTGAGCTGGTCCTGATTGTAGTTCTGCTTGGGAATGGTCATCAGATCGACGGCGTCGGTATAGTTCTTCACCGCCGTCAGATCCGAGGTGAGGCTCGATATCGTCGTCAGCTTGGCATCCTCGGCCTTGGTGCCGAAGGTGTAGACGCCCATGCGGAACTGGTCGGCGCTGACGCGCTCGGTCTTGGCCGTATCGGTCAGCGCCTGGGTTGCCTTGCGCACGACGTCGATGCGCATGGCGACACCGAGGTCCTTGGCAATCGTATAATTGTTGACGCTCTTGTCCATCTGGTGGCAGGCAAAGGCACAGCCGGTCTTGGCCTCCATCTTGGAAACATCGGTCGGGGTCGCGGCGACGCCCATCGACGGCGTATTGTCGAGCAGGATGTAGAAATCCATGAAGGAGGCGGTCTGATATTCCGCCGTCGCCGTGCCCGATATGGTGATCGAGTCCTGGCCGAGGACATGCATGAAGGTGGTGGGCACGGAGGCGCTGAAGGTGACCGTCGAATTGAGCTTGTTGGCGGTCTTGGTGACGTCGATGCTGAGCTCTACCGGCACCGGGGTCAGTTCACCGGACATCTGTGAGAAGAAGATATTGCGCGCATCCGTCTTGGCAACGGTGATGGTGCCGTTGCCCTGCATGGTCATGGCGGCTATCACCGCATCCGATTTTTCGGAAACGGCGCCGACGGCTGCGGCATCAGCGGCGGCATAGAGCTGGGTACGCAGGCTCAGCGCATGGGCATAGTCCAGCGCCAGACCGGCAGAGCCGACCAGCGGCACCATCAGCAATGCCGTCATGATGCCGAAATTGCCGGACCGGTCCGAAAGGAAAGCGGACGAAAGGATACCCATGCTCAACCCCTATATTATTAGGGTCTTCTGTACATTTGAAATCTAAATTAGCTGGAAAATAGCATGGTATATATCGCCTTAACGCCAGTTTCGATGCGCTACTAGGCAAGGGGAGCCGAAAGGTTTATAAGCCGCCGCATTCTTTAACGGGCAGGCATTCGGGGTAAACCGGATGGGGAAGCAGATGAGCGACATGGCACAGAATTGGACCCCGAGCAGCTGGCGGAGCAAGCCAATCCAGCAGGTTCCGGAATATCCCGACGCGGCCGCGCTGGCGGCAACGGAAGCCGTGCTTGCCACCTATCCGCCGCTCGTTTTTGCCGGTGAAGCCCGCCGCCTGAAGAGCGCGCTTGCCAATGTGGCCGAAGGCAACGCCTTCCTGCTGCAGGGCGGCGACTGCGCCGAGAGCTTCCTGGAGCATGGCGCCGACAATATCAGAGACTTCTTCCGCGCCTTCCTGCAGATGGCGGTCGTGCTGACTTTTGGCGCCCAGCTGCCGGTCGTGAAGGTCGGTCGCATCGCCGGCCAGTTCGCCAAGCCGCGTTCGGCACCGATGGAAACGCAGGATGGTGTCTCGCTGCCGAGCTATCGCGGCGATATCGTCAATGGTATCGAATTCACGCCGGAAGCCCGTATCCCGAGCCCGGAGCGCCAGCTCGACGCCTACCGCCAGTCGGCCGCAACCTTGAACCTGCTGCGCGCATTCGCGATGGGCGGCTATGCCAATCTCGACAACGTGCACAAGTGGATGCTCGGCTTCGTCAAAGACAGCCCGCAGGGCGAACGCTACCGCAAGCTTGCCGACCGCATCAGCGAAACCATGGATTTCATGAAGGCGATCGGCATTACCTCGGAAAACAATCCGAGCCTGCGCGAGACCGATTTCTTCACCAGCCACGAGGCGCTGCTGCTTGGCTATGAAGAGGCGTTGACCCGTGTCGACTCCACCTCGGGCGACTGGTACGCGACGTCGGGTCACATGATCTGGATCGGCGACCGTACCCGCCAGCTCGACCATGCGCATGTGGAATATTTCCGCGGCATAAAGAACCCGATCGGCCTGAAATGCGGCCCGTCGCTGCAGCCCGACAACCTGATCGAGCTGATCGACGCGCTGAACCCGGCCAACGAAGCCGGTCGCCTGACGCTGATCTGCCGCTTCGGCCATGACAAGGTGGCCGACAGCTTGCCGAAGCTCATCCGCGCCGTCGAGCGCGAGGGCAAGAAGGTCGTCTGGTCCTGCGACCCGATGCACGGCAACACGATCACCCTCAACAGCTACAAGACGCGCCCCTTCGAGCGGATCCTGTCGGAAGTCGAAAGCTTCTTCCAGATCCATCGCGCCGAAGGCACGCACCCGGGCGGCATCCACATCGAGATGACCGGCAAGGACGTGACCGAATGCACCGGCGGCGCCCGCGCCGTGACGGCCGAGGACCTGCAGGACCGCTACCACACCCATTGCGACCCGCGCCTCAACGCCGACCAGGCACTGGAGCTGGCATTCCTGCTGGCCGAGCGCATGAAGGGCGGGCGTGACGAGAAGCGGATGGCCGCAAGGGCCTGAGGCGAGTAGCCGATAGAGTTTGAAAAGCCCGGCCTAGCGCCGGGTTTTTTTGTGGAGCCGTATGCATTGCCATTCTCGTTCCCGTGACAAGCACACTGATGAGGGAGGCAAGAGCATTACCGCAATTGAACATGAAGATGGTCGTCGTGACGCGCAGCGCGACATCCCTGAAACCGCACATGCTCGTCGGTGATGCCGAGCGCATTTTTCAGATGCGGTTCAAGAAATACCTTCTCCACTCCGAAACGGCTCACGCCCTCGGTGGTAAGCCAATTCACCGCCTCCACCATCCGCTGCTTCTGAAGCCGATAGGCATGAAACAGCGGCTGGAGAATGTCGAGGTCCCAACGCCCCGTCAGCCAGTCATTCCGCCCCCTGCATGGCTGCTCATCACTATTGGCGGGCTGTTCGAATGCGAAATAGCCGATTGGGGAGCGGGTGACACCATCAAGGAAATTGCCGCTGGAATCCTCGTAATAATAGGCGAAGTCGAGCTTCCTGCCATCAGTATGCGACAAATGCGGCAATAGCGGAAAGCCGGCCAGGAAGGGGAAATTGGCATCCAGTGCGATCGTTGTCGTGCCGGGGAGTTGCCTGTCCATGTTGTCGGCAAGGGCATGGGCCAGATCGCGCACTGCAGGCGTGACATAATTTCGATTGAGGGCGCAGTAGATCGGTGAACGGACGACAAGCTTGTCTGCAGCGTCTGCCAGACAGGACAGGGGAACACGCCCAAAGATCGGCGCAATGATGCTGGTGACAATCGTCAGGCTGGTATAGACGAGCAGGAAGATTGCAAGCTTCGGCGCAAATCTACGCACGCCCCAGAGACGTGCAACCGCAATGCCCACAAGATAAGCGACACCGCCGATCTGGGTGAGCAGGGTCAGAAATACGACGATTGCGAAGCGAAAGCCGAAACGAAGCATCTAATGCTTTTTTTTCACCGGAGGTTGCGATTTTCTTCCATTGCCATTCTCATGAGCGATGACACAAGAGGTAAGTTTGATGCGAACACGTCCGGCCGCGCGGCTGCTTCTGCTCGATCAGTTCGGGTGCGTCCTGCTTTTCAAATTTGTCTTCAGATCTGGCGCGCTTGCGGGGCGGCAATATTGGGCGACGCCGGGCGGCGGGCTTGAAGAGGGCGAGACGTTCGAGGCCGCGGCCTTGCGCGAGCTCAGGGAAGAGACCGGCCTCTATGTGGATCAGGTGGGATCATCGATCGGCAGCCAGTCTTTCGAATTTCAGCTCTACAATGGCGAGATGGTGCGCGCCGAGGAGCAGTTTTTTGTCGTGCGCACCGAGCGCGGCGCGATCTCCGATAGCGGCTGGACGGATCTGGAACGAGAGGTCATGGCGGATCACCGCTGGTGGTCGACCGAAGAACTGCTTGCCAGTGCCGACGTCATTTTCCCGGATGGTATCGTCGATCTCATGAAGTCGGCAGTCTCGCAGCCTGCACTGCCGATCGCCAGCGCTGGTGACCAAAGGCCCTTGTCGTGACACCACGCGCCCTGTATGCATTCCGCATGACCCGCGTACCGACCCTGTCCGGCCTGTATTACGCGCTGCTCCCATAGAGCGGCGACGGTCATCTATTCGAAACCCGAAACGCCGCACGGTCGGCGGCGCGTGTTTCAGCAGAAGGTCTCCGGCCTGATTGGCCCTCATGGAGACCCTTATGACCATCAATTTCCAGCCTCCCACCAAGCTTCGATCGGAGTTTCTGCGGGTTCTCGCGGAGCGCGGATTCATCCAGCAATGCACTGATCTCGAAGCCCTCGACAACCGGCTCGGCACCGGGATCGCGACAGCCTATAACGGTTTTGACCTCACGGCCGACAGCCTGCATGTCGGGCATCTCATCCCCATCATGATGTTGCGCTGGTTTCAGAAGACCGGCAACAGGCCGATCGCGCTGATGGGCGGGGCCACGACCCGGCTCGGCGATCCGAGCTTTCGCGATACGTCGCGCCCGTTGCTCAGCGAAGAACAGATCGCCGGCAATCTCGCCGGTATCAAACGCATCTTCGAACGGTTCCTGACCTTCGGCGACGGGCCGACCGATGCGCTTATAGTCAACAATGCCGACTGGCTTGGCAGCCTGAGATACCTGGATTTCCTACGTGATGTCGGCCCGCATTTTTCCGTCAACCGGATGCTTACATCCGAAAGCGTGCGCCAG
Source organism: Rhizobium viscosum (assembly GCF_014873945.1). Classification (NCBI taxonomy): domain Bacteria; kingdom Pseudomonadati; phylum Pseudomonadota; class Alphaproteobacteria; order Hyphomicrobiales; family Rhizobiaceae; genus Rhizobium; species Rhizobium viscosum. The sequence goes on from NZ_JADBEC010000003.1 coordinate 179,967, forward strand.
CGGCTGGAGCGGGAGCAATCGCTCTCGCTGCTCGAATTCAACTACATGGTCATGCAGGGCTATGATTTTCATGTGCTTGCCGGGATGCATGGCTGCCTGCTGCAGCTCGGCGGTTCGGACCAATGGGGCAATATTCTCAGCGGCGTCGAGTTCGGGCGGCGGGCCGGCGGGCGAACACTGTTCGGATTGACGGCGCCGCTGCTCACGACCGCGTCGGGTGCGAAGATGGGTAAGAGTGCATCGGGAGCGGTGTGGCTGAACGCCGATCGGCTGTCGCCCTACGAATTCTGGCAATTCTGGCGCAACACCGAGGATGCCGATGTCGGCCGTTTCCTGCGGTTTTTTACGGAACTGCCACTCGACGAAATCGCCCGGCTGGAGGCGCTGCAAGGCGCCGAGATCAATGTCGCGAAGAAGGTGCTTGCCGATGCGGTGACCGCGCTCTGCCACGGTGCAGATGCGGCGACAGAGGCCGCCGAGACATCGCGGCGTATGTTCGAAGAGGGCGAGACGGCCGCCGGCCTGCCGACGATCGCAGTGGATGACAATGTTCTCCGCAACGGTCTATTGCTGCCGGATGCGCTTGTTATGGCGGGGCTTGCGAAATCCAAGAGCGAGGCGCGGCGGCTGATCCTCGGCGGTGGCGTGCGCATCAACAGCCGTAACGCCGGCGATGAGGCCCTGCAGCTTGGGCCTGCGGATGCGGAAGACGGCGTCATCCGTCTATCGGTCGGCCGCAAGAAGCATGTGCTGTTGCGGCCGGAACGGTGATGCCATCGCGAGCGGGCCGCCTATATGAGTGCCGGCCCGCTCGCGGATGTCAGAGAGCATGGTGCCGGCGGAAATGTTCTTTCAGGAAAGCCTGCGCCTTGAGGAAGCTCCATGTCCTCGCGGAACCCGGCATGAAATCCTCGTCGTTCAGAATGTCACTCAGCGGTGATGCGAAGAGTTCGGCCGCCTCGTTGCGGTCCGGCGCATGACGGGCGCCGTGAAGGATTTCGGCCGATGCGGAGCGGCTTGATGCCAACAGGAAGAGTTCCGGATGGCAATGGACCGGATCGTAGGCAAGGCCGATGGCGAAGGCGATGGCGCGGTCGATATCGGTGACGGCAACCTCCTCGGCAAGCTCGCGGGCTGCCTCCCCGAAAAGATCGATCTCTTCGCCTTCCGCCGGCTCCGCATAGCCGCCGATCAGATAGAGGGCGCCGGGATTCTGCTCCGCGGTGAGGCTTCTTCTGGTGACGATCACCTGCTGGTCTGCGGTGACAAGAACGACGGTGAGCCCGAGCGGGTCGGCGCGCTCGGCCAGCGGGTGCTCCTCGGCAAAGGCGGCATGGCGGGTCACGACATAGGCGGAAAAGCATGTGCTCTGCGCCGTGATGGTCAGCCTGTTATCTTCGATTCTATGCGCGGCCATGCGCAGGAGCTGTCCGTCGAAGGCGGCAGGGTGTCTGGCGAGGAAACGATCCCAGTCCGCCTTCCGCAACGCCTCGACCGGATCGGAGAGGTGGAAGCTTCCGGCAAGACGGCAATGGATATGATCGACTGGTATCGTGAATGCCTGATCCGCAAATGTCATGGGCGCAATGTCTTCCTCAGCAATTCGATGGTCTCGGTAACCGATAGTCCCTTTATCGGCGGCGGGTCAGCCCGCTCGCAGAATTCCCGCCAGACGAAGAAGGTCAGCTCTGCGCCATCGGTCGGCGTTTCGCCGGAACCTTCGGCGAAGGTCTGCAGCAGGCGATAGCGCTCGTCCTGCCAGAAAAGGTCTTCCACCCAGTCGTAGATCGGAATGATATGGAAATGGATGGGGTAACCCGGCGCGTGGCCATAGCGGCCGATGTAGACGCGTTTTGCGCCGAGCACCGTGCCGAGAGCGGTCTGCGCCTTTGCCAGCAACGGGCCGAGTTCGGCGAGGGCTTCAGGCGAGAGTTCCGACAGGTCGTTGGTGAAGCTTCGCGAGCTGACCATGAGATAGCCGGGCAGGGCGGAATTGATGCGATGGTTCACCAGCCAGGCTGATGTTTCGGATACATGAAACTGTTCGGGGATTTCCAAGGACTGTTTCTCCATCGCCTGGCGCCTGCGCGGATTCGCACTGTGGCCGACGATGGCAGGCTTCGGCAAGGCAAGAGGAGGTGACTTTCGCCTGTGGTCGAGGCAGATTACGGATGCATCGAAGGGGAAATATTTTTGACTGATATTGCATGCGCCATCTTCTGGCGGGAGGGCCGGGTTCTGCTGGTCCGGCGAGCAGGGCACAAAGAGCGCTTTCCGGATTGCTGGGATCTGGTCGGCGGCCATGTTGAAACCGGCGAAAGGCCGGAGGCGGCAATGGTGCGCGAGGCAAAAGAGGAGATCGGCCTGACCCCGTTGCGGCTCAGAAAGGTCGCCGAGCATCTCGAACAAGGCACGACCTACCATCTCTTTCTAGTGAGCGAATGGCGGGGCGGAGATCCGGTATTGCTTGGTGATGAACATACGGCGATGCAATGGGTCACGCCTGGTGAGGCCGAAGCCCTTCATGATATGGGGCACCCGCAATGGTGTTCGATCTTCCGCGAGCTTCAGGAGCGGTCTCTATTTGGTGACATTTATTGACAGCTGAAGCCGTCGCTTAAGATGCGCAAATACATATAAATAAAGCTATATTTAAAAATGCGAACCGGGTCCCCTAGTAAACCCGGCCCGTATTCCCTTAAAGGCTCGTCGCCATGTTCCAGTTATACACGCAACGATCAAGGCCGATGGCGATTTCGAGGACGAGAACCTCGTGCTCGACGGCCGGTCCCTTTTTGGGCTGCGTCCTGTAACGCTCGGGAAAATCCGTACGGCGGGAGATCGAGCAGACCTCCATCCATTTGTCGCCGTTATCCACCTCCACATCGACGGTCGTCTGCGAATAGGCGGGCAGCCGGTCGGAAGGCACGATGCGGGTCGGCAGCGGGATGAGCGCGGCGATCATTCGGCGCACGGGCTCCAGCGAGGCGGCATGATAGTCGTTGCCGCTGTCAGCCGTGTAGGCGCACTGGAATTCCAGCTGCCAGAACTCCTTCAGGCGCATATGCTTGGTCGGCTGCTCCTGCTCGCGCCGGTAGGATCGGCCGGCCTGCCAGACGCAGAGGGGCAGACGCGTTCTCGAATGATTGCCGAGAATGTGCTGCATATAGACGTAGGTCGAGGGCGTCGTTTCCGGCCTCAGCACGAGAGGTGCTTCGGTCTCGGTCAGTTGCTCCTGCGCCCAGATATCGGCATTGGTGTAGGCGTCCGAAATGAGGGCGCGCGGCGTCAGCGCCGGCGCCTCGACCCTTCTGACATCCCAGGCGGGGTTGACCGCTCGGAGGAAGGTTCGCACCTCCTCGGAAAAGAAACGGACCATGTGGTCACGCATGTTGATTTCGCGCTCTTCCCAGTGGACGAGCGAATTGACATTGAAAAGATTGAGCACGGTGCCTGTCTCCCTGGCAGCCCTAACAGAAGGATGGGGGCTTTACGTCCAGCAGTTCGCCGGACGCATCAGGGCATCCGGACGCTACGGCTGGACGCGGAGACCTCGTCCGCCAAAAGCGCGCAGAACGGCAACCTGCAGGCAGGTGCGGTCGAGACGGGAGAGAGGCGCGCTGTTGGAACTCATGGCTGACGTCGTATCCGCGGGACCGGCGCTTGTCAAATCAGCCGCTCGCCTTGCGAGCAACGCTTCATCCATGCATTCTGCTGTCATGAGCGACATGGATCTGGACCATATTCTTAGAGAACTTGCGGCCCGCGAGCCGATCTTTCACCGGCGCGAATTCGGCACGTCGCGTGCCGATCTCGAACGGATGACCGATAGCAACTTCTGGCAGATCGGTGCGAGCGGAAAGGTTTATCAGCGCGGCTATGCGATCGAAACGTCGCTTGCGCGCTACGAGAAAGGGCCAGAGCCGCATGATTGGCCCTGCCGGGATTTTACCATCACGGTGCTGGCGGACAGGCTCTTCCTTCTCTCCTACATACTCGAGGAGCCGCAGCGTGTGACGCGCCATTCGACTATCTGGCGCCGGACAGATGAAGGCTGGAAGATCGTCTTCCATCAGGGCACAGCAACGGGGTGAGCAGACGAAGCCTGCTTCTATTGCACCAACACTGATTGCTGGCAGCGTACGTCGGTGACGCGGACATCGGCTTCGCCGATCTTGATGCCTAGCAGGGTCAGCGTGTTGAAAAGCAGTTCGTCCAGCGGCTTGGTGAGTCCGGTCAGTGTATCGGCGACAGCACCCTGGATCACCGCTTTCGGCAGACCGATGCCGAGACCGAGGATCGTGACCTGGATATCGGCATTGGCAAGCAGGCTGGTGACGGTCGAGGTCAGCGTATCCTTGGTCGAAACATTCTTGATGGTCTTGGCGGCAATGTCCTGCGGCCGGAAGGTCAACCTGGTCTTGGTCTGGTTGGTGACATTGACCTGCGCCAAAGCGGAAACGTCGAGCAGCGTCGCATCGATGATCTTGGCACGACTTACACGCGGCTTGCTGCCAAAATTGGCGAAGGCGCTGGTATCGACATCGCCGAGATCGAGCTCGGCGACACCGGGTACGACATCGATGCCGACATTGGCGTTCTGGATCCCGCCGAGGCAGGAAATGCTGGCGAGCTTGGCTTCCGCGTAGGCGACCTCGACATAGAGCGGGACGCGCAGCTTGATGCCGGCAATCGAGCTGATGCCAAGAACATTCAGTTCGATTGCGAGCCGCACCTGGGCGGTGCGTACGACCGTGCCCGTGGTGCCGACGGCGTTGGAGGCCATCTCCTTCGGCGGCTCGCCGATCGCGAGCGTCAGTTTCGTGCCGGCAATGCCGGGGATGGCGGCATTCAGATTGACGGCGACCTGCTTCTTCTGGTTGGCGGCGATTGCGGCAGCCGAGAGGATATCCATTACGCTGGCATCGACCGAAAGATGCGAGCCGCTGCCCACAACCCTTTCACCTGTCGAGCCGAGATTCAACAGGTCTTCCAGCTTCAGTTTGACCTGGGTAGTGCCGAGCGCCTTCTGCATCGTATCCAGCGCCTTCGTCACCGTGGGCGTCAGGCCGCTGGTCTTCTTCAGCGTGGTGAGCAGACGGGGATAGGTGATTTCGGTCGCGAGCACGTCATTATAACTGCCGGCGGTGAGATTGAGATCGGTCGCCAGCGTATCCAGGAAGGAGAGCAGCTCGACATTGGCATCCGCAAGCGCGGTATAGTCTGCGACCTTGAGGGAAAGCGTCGTGCCGAGCAGGCTTCCGAGCAATGCGTTCAGCACCCCGTCATTGAGGCTAGCAAGGCGCGAGCCGACGGAAAAGGCGGCAAGCTTGGCGGCAGAGGCCGTGCCCGTGGCACTCAAGGTCGGAGCAGCGGCGAAGGCAGCGGCAAACGTCAGCTCGGCCTTTTGACTGAGGTCCACTCTCGCTGCATCGTAAGGTTGCATCCCAGGAGAGAAGCGGCTGCCAAGCGCCGTGGATGGATCGGCGAGGTAGGTGCCCGGCACCAGGTTTGCAATCGCATCGAACGTCTGGAGGTCGGCTTCCGAAAGCTGCTTCATTCCCTCTTTCGTCTCATAGCCGCTTGCCGTTTTCACGGCGACGTTCAGGCCATTCTGGCTGAAGTTGGCCACGAGGTTTTCAGCCGCGTGGTTGATATCGGAGGCGGCGACGATGGCGCCCAAATCGCTCAATTCCTGCAGGCGGCGCTGCTGCAGCGTCATCATGCCGTAGTCGATGCCGAGGCCGAGCGTATAGAGGATGAGCGGCGCGCAGAGAGCTGCAGTGATGGCAATATTGCCTGCCGCATCGACCACGAAGCAGCCCAGCCAAACCCGAAATGTCCGCATGTCAGATGCCTCCCATCCGGATGGTGGCGAAACGACGGATCACATGGTCGGGGAGGGGAAATGTGTAGAGATTCCAGAGCGGAAGATTGGACGTGTCATAGGCAGCGGAGACGGTGAACTGGTTGGTATTGGTCGGATCGGTGGCGACGCTGATCTGCAGTTTCGAAAGGTCGAGCAGCGGATGGTCGATCGTCGACCGGGAGATGAAATCGTTGACGAGTTGCGTGCGTTCCTGGCTGGTGAGACCCGCGACAGCGGTGCGCGCGGCATCCGCGGTCAACTGCTGAACGGCATGGGCTGCGCTTAGATAGATACCATAGGCAATCATCGTCAGCACGATCAGTATGAAGAGCGGTGCGACGATTGCAAATTCAATGGCGGCAGCTCCCGTGATATTGGCGTGGAAACGACGATGCAGCTTCATATTTCACCTCGCTTGCCGCCGAGTTATGTTCTCGATCAGTATCCGGATCGTAAATCAGAATTTGTTAATTTTGGTTTATCTAATAAACGTATTGGCTGCATTCACGAGGAATGATGCCATACCAAAGGCATTGATATGAGCCAGGAAGGTCTTCCTGATCCGGCCCGGAACCAATGATGCTCTGCCCGTCCAGAGCATCAATTTTCCTGAAACCTTTGATCAGCGCTTTGGATTTGACTGGCGGTTGTACCGACGTCACTCTGCCTGCTGCTTCGGGGGAGAACGGAAATGAGCGAACATCATGCAGGCGGGTGCCTGTGCGGCGCGGTGCGGTTCGAAGCGCTGGAGAAGCCCGATGTAGTGGTCGGCTGCCATTGCTCGCAGTGCCGGCGGCAGACCGGGCTTTATTACGCCTCGGCCGACGTGCCGGTTTCGGCGCTGACCATCACCGGCGAGGAAAACCTGCGCTGGTATGAGTCGAGCAATGAGGCCAGGCGCGGTTTCTGCTCGCAATGCGGTTCGGCGCTGTTCTGGCAGAGGCTCGGCGGACCGGCCATGTCCATCCTGGCCGGCGCTTTCGACGAACCGAACGGGCTCCGCTTCGGCTATCATATCTTCTGTGCCGACAAGGCCGATTTCTACGAGATCCCCGATGGCGTTCCGCAATATGCTGCAGGACGGCCTTAGAGGTTTTTGTTTCACGCAATTCCGGACGCAAAACCGCTGCACACTTTTGCTGGAATTGCTTTAGGCCTTCACGAAGCGGTAGGCGCTGTCCCTGCGCTCGGCATAACCGACGCCGGGATAGGACCAGTGATAGCCGAGCAGCTTGATCTTTTCCGAAGCCGCGCGGTCGAGCAGCATGCGGCGGTTTTTAAGGGCGGTTTCGGGATCGGTGTCGAAGCCGAAATGCCAGGCGGGATGTGCAAAGAAGATCACGTCATTGGTGCAGGCGTCACCCGTGATGAGGAGATTGCCGTCGCCGGCGAGCTCCAGCGAGATGTGACCCGGTGTGTGGCCTGATGTTTCGATCACCTGCATTCCGGGCAGGATTTCCTGTCCCGGCTTGACGAGGGTAAGCCTGTCCTTCACCGCGAAGAAGTCGCGCTGTGCGCCGCGGGCGAAATCGTGCAGGACTGATGGCATATGGGTCTCGTAGTCCTTGTCGGTCCAGAAATTCCATTCAGTCTCGCTGACGAAATATTGCGCATTCGGATAGAGCAGCTTGCCATCGGCCACGGTCGTGGCGCCCGAATGATCGGGATGGGCGTGGGTGAAGATGACCTTGGTGATGGCTTCCGGCTCGATGCCTGCCGTCTTCAGGTTGGCAGCGAGCTTGCCGGCGCTTGCCTGGAAATGCGTGCCGGAGCCGTTATCGATGAGGATCAGGTCGTTGCCGTGGCGGATGAGCGGAATATTGGCCTGGACTGGGGCATCTGTCGCATCGCCGCCGAGCTGCGCCAATATCGGCCGGCGTTCTTCGGGCGTCGCATCGGGAAGCAGGACTTCGGCAGGCAAGGTGATGAAGCCATCGCTGACAACGGTGATGTCGAAGGCGCCGTGCGCGAAGCGATAGGATTCCGCTGCACGGGTGCTTCGCGGCAAGGCAAGGGCCGCCACGCCCGACAGGGCACCGGCCAGCAGCTGACGTCGTGTGACTGATAGGCCGAAATCATCCAGGTTGCTCATCCGCTCGTCTCCTCTTCGGTATCACCATGAGGAGACAATAGCAGTACGGCGATAGGATTTCGCCTATAAAGTTGAACATTATCAATAATTTACATTGATTTTCAGCGCTTTACGGCTGGTGTTGGGAAATCGCGCCGGACAACCATTCCCTGATGACGGCGCGGCCAGCCTCCTTCAGCGCGGGGCCGAATTTTGCGGCATCCTCACGCAGCGTAACGATATCGATCCTGGCGCCCGAAAGCTCTGCGGCATGGCCGACCAGCCAGCGTTCGAAGCGGTGGTCGCACTCGGCCTCAGGATGGAACTGGAAGGCGAGTACGTGGCTGCCGATCGTATAGGCCTGTTGCTCGACGAGATCAGACGTGGCGAGATTGATGGCGCCGGCCGGCAGGTCGTAGGTATCGCCGTGCCAATGGAGCACGAACACACCGCCGAGATGGCGAAGCGGGCTCTCCATGCCGGCAGAAGTCAGCGTGATCTGCTTGAAGCCGATCTCCTTGATGCCCGAGGGGAAGACGCGGCCACCGGAGGCAGCGGCAATCAGTTGGGCGCCGAGGCAGATACCGAGGATCGGTTTTCGCGCTTCGAGCCGCCCGGCAATGTAGGCTTTTTCGGCCGTGAGGAAAGGATAGATGTCATCCTCGTAGACGCCAATCGGGCCTCCGAGGACGACGAGCAGGTCCGGCTCCAGCGGATCGGCGGTCAAGAAATCGGCGTCGCCGACGGTGAAGTAGGTGATCGCGTAGCCGGCTTGTTCCAGCACTTCGCCGAAGGTTCCGAGATCCTCGAAATGGACGTGTCTGAGAACGAGGGCCTTTGCCGGCATGATACGCATTCTCCCGTAGCTGCGGTGGCGGCGATCTTATCTGCGTCCTTGCGGGTGGCCAACCGGATATCGGGATGAGAAAGGCGCGCCACAAGGGCGCGCCTAAGTCTTCGAGAGAAAACTCAGCCCTTGATGAAGGCCAGGAGGTCCGGGTTGATGACTTCCGGATGCGTGGTGCACATGCCATGCGGGAAGCCGGGATAGGTCTTCAGCGTGCCGTTCCTGAGCAGCTTGGCGGATAGCGGCGCGGAATCGGCATAGGGTACGATCTGGTCGTCATCACCGTGCATGACGAGAACGGGCACCGTGATCTTCTGAAGATCTTCAGTGAAGTCGGTTTCGGAGAAGGCCTTGATGCAATCGTAATGGGCCTTGGCGCCGCCCATCATGCCCTGGCGCCACCAGTTTTCGATGACACCCTGGCTGACCTTGGCGCCCGGACGGTTGAAGCCGTAGAAGGGGCCGGTCGGGATGTCGAGGAAGAACTGAGCGCGGTTGGCGACGAGGGCTGCGCGGAAGCCGTCGAAGACTTCGAGCGGCAGGCCGCCGGGGTTCTTGTCGGATTTCACCATGATCGGCGGCACGGCGCCGATGATCACGGCCTTGGCGACCCGACCTTCCTTGGCACGAGCGACATAGTGGACGACCTCGCCGCCGCCGGTCGAGTGGCCGATATGGACGGCATTCCTGAGGTCGAGGTGGTCGGTCAGTGCGGCAACGTCGGCCGCATAGGTGTCCATCTCGTTGCCTTCGAAGGTCTGGGTGGAGCGGCCATGGCCGCGGCGGTCATGGGCGATGACGCGGAAACCCTTTTCGAGGAAGAACATCATCTGCGCGTCCCAGTCGTCGGCGCTGAGCGGCCAGCCGTGATGGAAAACGATCGGCTGGGCATCCTTCGAACCCCAATCCTTGTAAAAGATTTCAGTTCCGTCCTTGGTCTTGATGAAAGGCATGGTCTGGCTCCGATTTTCTAGTGATGTTGGACTGGTTGCGGCAAGCGCGGCTTTCGGCAGGGCGATGGCCGCAATGGCTGCGCCCCCTGCCAGAAGAACGTCCCGCCGTGTGGCATCCGCAGTCCGTGCAAAGCTGCGTTCATTCTCAGGTGTCGGCATGATCGCCTCCGTTTGGGCTTCTCCGCGCCTCTTCGACGAGAACAAGCTGACTCACTTCAAGCCGCGATGCGAGTTAACCGTCGTAAATTGATGCAAAGTTAAAATGACGCAATGCGCCATTGGACGTACTAACCTCATGAAGACAGTATGTTATCCGCGAGCATTTTATTCTCGAAGCTGCCGGCGCCGGCGGGGTTGCCGCGTTCGGAACGTCAGCAAGCTGGATTGCCCGAAGCGATCATTGCAGATTGCGCCAGATGACCGGCCGGTTCTCGCTGAAAGATCTGGCCTCCTTCTTCCAATGATCAAAGTGTCCGCCTTCTCGCAGCCTGATCGCCGCGTCCCGACCGATCATCTTCGCAACCGCCGTCTCGTCGCCCATGTGGTTCAGTACCTCTAAGACCATCTCGAGCAGGCCGACATAGTCGCTGGTGCCATAGGCTGAACAGAGCAGCTTCAGTCGGCTGCTGCCATTGGCAAGGTCGCGGGCGGATGATTCGGCCAGGTCTTGGGAGGAAAAAGAAAGCGGTGCGAACCAGTAGGCGAGGTAAGCGAGGTCTCGCAGATGCGGCCCCGGACCTGCGAGGTCGAAATCGATGATCGCTACCGGGAGGCCATCCCGGAAGATCATGTTGTAGGGAGCAAAATCATTGTGGCAGATCACGTCATTGCGTTCTGCAAGAGGGTAGGTATAGGCCCAATTGCCGTCAGGGACGAAGTCCAGGCTTCGGGTAGCATCGTGCAATTTCCGTAACATTGTGGCGGATTCGGTGAGGGCGGCGGTATTCTCCCAAAGCGTCTCCGGAATCGTCGCCGTGCCTGCCATGTAAGAGAGGATTTCTCTTCCGCTGTCATCGATACCCAGGAAACGAGGCGCATAGGCAAAACCCAACCGCTCTAGGTGCTGCAGCAGCTTATGCACGTTCCGGCTATTCGAGCTGGTTGAACGACGTACCGTATCGGCGACCCTGACAACGCCTGCATTGATATTACCGCCTGCGAGCGGCGTTTCGTCATCTGATGTCGGCATCCTTGCTCCCCAGCAATCATGATCGCACTTGCAACCAGATAGCGGAAATAGACAGAGTTGCCCACGAACAGTTCGGCAGTTGCTCAAGAGGGATTGGCGTCGGCGATCTGCCGCTTTTCGAAGCCACGGAAGCTGCCATGCGCCAGCGGGGCGAGCGTGGTTGCGAGATAGGCGAAGCCGGTGAGCAGCAGTGCGGCGGAGAGGCCCCAAGTATCGACCAACGCGCCGCCGACAAGCCCGCCAAAAGGGATCAGCGCCCAGCAGAGGGCGGCATTGAGCGAGGTGACGCGGCCCATCAGGGGTTTCGGTACGCGCTCGAAGAGCACGGCTGAGAGGATGGGATTGAGGAAACCGGAGGCAAAGCCGCCGATGGCGAGTGTTGCGAACACGAGGGTGAGCGGCGTCTCAACGGCGAAGACCAGAAAGCGCGGAAAACCGGTGAGCAGGAAGGCCACCGTATAGACGATGAGACGCGGCATCCGCTCGCCGATCATGGCGGCAATCGCCGCGCCGAGGATGGACGCGCCGGAGAAGACAGCGAACAGGGTTCCGAGCAGAGCGGGGCCGTGGCCCGAATCTTGAGTCCAGACAGGAATCAGGACCGAGAAGAAGGCCTGATCGAGCAGATTGGTGGTCGCCACCATCAGCACGATTGCGACCAGTACCGCATCCCGGCGCAGAAAGCGCCAGCCATCCGACAGCTCCCGGCCATAGGCGGCGACGCCGGTCTCTTCGGCTTTCGGGGCACGCCGCAAAGCTGGAATGCCGGCTGCGACGATTGCCGCGGCAGCGGCGAAGGTGAGGGCGTTGACGGCTAGCGCCTGGCTCGGTCCGACAAGGGCGATCAGCGCGCCGGCGCCGGCCGCTCCTGCGGCCGATGCCAGGCGCTCGATGGCGCCGACGACGCCGGTCACGCGCTCCAGCGGTACGGAGGCGAGTTCCGCAATGTCGGGGACCATGGATTGCTTGGCGGCATCCGAGGGACCGCGCAGCACGCCCATGGCGAAGACGATCGGCAGCAGGACCGGCATGGTGAGCAGGTCGAGCAGATGCAGCAACGGCACGAGGCCAACCGCGATCACCGAGGCGCCGTCACAGATGATGGCGATACGCTTCGGGCCGAGGCGGTCGATCAGGGGGCCGCCAAGCGCCTTGGCGACGACATAGGGCAGCATCTCCATCATGGCGACGAGGCCGGTCAGTACGGGGCTGCCGGTCGTGCTCAGCACCAACCAGGGGATGGCAACACTGGATAGCCGCGTGCCCGAAATGGAAAGCGTTTCGGCGACCGCGAGTGCGATGAAGGGACTGCGGCGGCTCATGGCACGCTCTCTTCCTCGCCATGCGGCAGGCGACCCGGATAGGGAAAGGCGTGCAGCATGACAGTGAAAGGCACCGTACCTGATGGCAACGGCTTGCCCAGCGGCGGGGCCTCGCTCATCACCTCCATGAGAAGGTCGTTCAGCCGCTTCGTCAGGGCCTCGGCCTTTTGAGGGGTCAGCGGAATGATGATGTCGCTTGCGGTGCTGGCCTTCCGCCATGCAAGCGGCAGCTCGGCATATTCCTCGACTGCTCTCTGCATCTGATCGACCTGCAGGGAGAGGATCGCCTGCGTGAAGGCGACGTCCATATCGAAAGCCTCGCCTTCGGTTTCCGCCGGCGGCACCGAGGTGATCTCGTGGCATGCCCTCCACCAGCGGTCACGACGGGATGGCCCCGGCGCATCCTCGATGAAACCATACTGGGCGAGCTGGCGCAGGTGATAGCTCGTCGCGCCGCTGTTGAGGCCGAGACGTGTCGCGAGCTGCGTTGCCGTTGCGGGACCATCGATGCGGAGCATGCCGAGCATGCGCAGGCGCACCGGATGGGCGAGCGCCTTCAGCGCCGTAACGTCGGGGACGGCCCGACTGACGTTGCGGGATGTAGATGACGCAGGTGTAAGGACAGGTGTTTTCATGGCGGCAGCTTAGTGCCGCAAAGGAATATTTGCAAAGATTTCTTTGCGGATTTTGCGGTAACTGTCAGTCCGCCGACGTCACGGTCTTGCGGCCTTCCAGCACGACCTTGAGAAGTGCATGGGCTGATAGCAACGGGGACGCTTCGCCATTGCCAAGGATCAGCAGGCCGGCGGCGGCACCTTCGGGTGTTGTGTCCAGATGCCGGCCGGGGTTGACGGCGACCGGCTTGCCCGATGTCAGGAAGGCGCGGATCGTGGCTGCAACGCCCTCGGCAGACCAGAGCGGGCCGGAAAGGCCGATGCAGAAGGCGGCGTCGAAATCCTCTGTCACGATCTGGTCGAGGCGCAGCGTATCGGCGAGATCGTCGCGTGCAGCGCGATCGGCGAGAAAGCGCCCGACAGTAGGCTCCTTATGGTTGGTCTGACGCAACTCGCCGGTCAGATCGGGGAAGCCGCCTGATGGCGTCGCGAGGACGACTTCCGCCGGTGCATCCTTGAAAAGGTAGTAGGCGGGTGCGAGGCGCGCGATCCTGACCTCGCTGTTATCCCCATCCGCTACGAGAATAATCAGAAAACGGATGGGTATTTGGCCGTCCATGGGCATGCCTCCTCTTGGAGGGCAATGATGCATGGAGCGCGCGAAGCGGACGAGTTGATCGTTGTAAATCGGTGTAAAGGGTTTAGCCCGCCGCGCCCGAAAGCTGTGCTGGTTCATGGCCGAGGGCTTCGAGATCCACATTGATGCGGCGTTCCCAACCGACCGCACCATCCTGCCTTGCGGCCAGACGCGCTGCCTCGAGGATAGCGGAAGCGGCATCCAGCGCTTCCGGGCTTTGTCCCTTTGCGGTGACCATTGCCTTCACCCGCAGGAGTTCGGGCAGGCACCAGCGTTCGCCCGAGGCATCGCCATGCTCCAAGGCGCTGTCGATCACCGCATGGGCTTCCGCATGTTGACCGAGGCCGGACAGGGCCTGCGCCTCGATGGACTGGAAGTAGGTGCGGAAGAGGTTGAAGCCGGCACGATCGAGGATGTCCATCGCCGGGCGCAGCTTTGCGAGGCAGAGCCGGTATTCGCCGTCCCGCAGATGCAGTTCCGCTTCGAAACCGTCGGCATAGGTGTGCCAGACATCAAGCGACAGGGCCTTGGTATGGTCACGCAGAAGCCGGATCGCGGCAGCCGCTTCGCCGTCGTTGCCCGAGAGGAGCGCCAGCGGGCAGGCGGCTTCGGCGAGAAGATTGCTGATCGAATGGTTGTGGCCGATATCGCGGGCGTAGCGCATGGTCTCTTCGACCTCGTTCAGCGCGGCCTTCTCATCGCCCAGTATCCAGAGGCAACGAGCGATGATGATGCGCGCCGTAACGCGCTGGTCGAACTGGAAGCGCACGGAATGGCGGGCCTGCGGCACATGCGCGTAGTCCGCCAGCATCGCCAGAAGTTCCTCGCGGGCCTCGGCATGGCGACCGAGCCAGTGCAGCGTGGCGGCCTTCATGCGCCTGCCGATGATGGCATCGGTCGGATCGGAGGAGGACGGAGCAAGGGCTGCGAAGCGCTCCGCCAGCTCCAGTCCCTGACGCGGTTCGGCGCGGTTCACCAGATCGACCCAGAGCGCCCAGATGGCGCGAAGCTGGTGGTCGACATCGCCGAGTTCCTCGGCGATCCGCCGGGCCGTCGTCCAGGCGGCAACGCCGTCTTCGGGTGCATTGGTGGCACGAAGCTGCGGCCAGCCGAGCGCAGCATAGAGCTTCATGCGGCTCTTTTCATCGAGGCCGGGGCGGGCATCGAGGAAGGTTATTGCATGGGTGAGGGCCGCCAGGCATTCGTCGAGCAGTGACAGGCGGAAGAAGAGCGGCAATGCGGCGACGGTCAGCCGCACGCCGAGCAGCGCATCGCCGCCAGATGGACCAAAGGCCCAGTCGAGGGCTGCGCGCAGGCCCGGCACCTGCTGGGCGAAATCATCAGGCCACTCCTCCGGCGGGGCGGCATAGAGGCCCTGCTCGGCGCTCTCGAGCGCGACAGAGAGCCAGGCGGAGAAGCGGGCCATGACATCGGGCAGTTCGCCCGAGGCGGCAAGCTTTTCGCCGGCATAGAGGCGGGTCGTATCGAGCAGGCGGTAGCGCGTTTCGTCGCTCGCAGTCTCGACCACGACCAGCGATTTGGCGACGAGCGCGGCCAGCAAATCCTCGGGTTCGGTGCCGGAGAGAACCGCGGCTACGGCCCTGCCGCTGAAGCGGCTGCGGAAGACGGAGAGTTCTCGCAGCGCCTGCTGCTCTTCCGGCGACAGGATGAGGTAGCTCCAGTCGAGCGTGGCGCGTAGTGTCTGGTGGCGGGGCAGGGCCGTGCGCCGGCCGCGGGTCAGCACGCGGAAGCAGTCGGAGAGCGAGCGGGAGAGGGCGGCGATGCCCATCGCCTCCAGCCGGCCGGCGGCAAGCTCGATTGCGAGCGCAATGCCATCGAGCCGCGTGCAGATATCGACGACGTCGGCGGCGTCCTCATCCGTCAGCTCGTAACCGCCGAGGCAGGCATCGGCGCGTTCGACGAAAAGCTGGACGGCGGGCGAGGCAAGGGCAGCCTCCGCTGTCACGGCGGATAAAGGCAGGTCTAGCGGCAGCAGGCGGTGGACACGTTCGCCTTCGGCGCGCAGCGGCTCGCGGCTGGTGGCGAGGATATGCAGATCGGGCGCTTCCGCCAGCAGATCTTCGGCGAGCTTGGCGATATCGGCCACTACATGCTCGCAGCTGTCGAGCACGAGCAGGAGATTGCATGACCGCAGATGGGCGGCGATGTCCGTTACGATATCGTCGCTGCGCGAGAGGATGCCGAGTGCAGACGCCACGACCGTCGGCACGAGATTACCTGTCGCGACTTCCGACAGGTCGATCCAGACGATTTCGCCCTCGAAGCTGCCGCGCGCGATCACGGCGCGGGCGACGGTGGATTTGCCGATGCCGCCAGGGCCGGCGATCGTTACCAGTCGGCCCTTGGTCAGCTGCCCGGTCACGGCTGCGATCGTCTGTTCGCGGCCGAAGATACGGGCGGGAAGGCGTTCGGGGCGGAATCTCTGGAGTGTGGGCCGAGGGGCGGGCGCTGCGCCATTGGCTCGGCGGTTAACCGGCGCGATGAAAGTATAGCCGCGGCCGGGCACATTGGCGATGAATTGCGGCTCGCGTTTGATGTCGCCCAGCGCCTTGCGCAGCGCCGAAACGTGAACGCGCAGATTGGCCTCGTCCACGAACGTATCCGGCCAGACCTGCTTGACGATCTCCGCATTGGTCTTCAGCTCGCCCGGATGATTGAGCAGAAACAGCAGGATATCGACGGCGCGGCTGCCGAGGGGCACGGCCGACCCTTCCCGCAACAGGCTGCGCCTGGCGGGCACTATCGAAAATGCACCGAACTGAAGCTCTTCTTCCAAGCATGCTCCCTGCGTGATGTCGGCAGGTTGGCCAAATGCCTGCGCCCTGTCAAATGAAACGCGATGACAGGGCTGGAATTGCGACGAGATTTCAGACGTTTAAGGTCGCGCTATTTTAGCGGCCCGCGCTCTGCGAGGATGGCGTTCAGGCGAGAGACATCCTCTCGCAGCGCAGTCAGTTCCGTCAGCACCCGCATATCGATCTTCTGGTGCAGCGACAGAACCTCAAGCTCGGCCTTCAGATTGACCTCGTAATCCTTGGCGGCCTCGAAACGATCGCGCTCGGCCTGACGGTTCTGCGACATCATGATGATCGGCGCCTGGATGGCCGCGAGCATGGAGAGGATCAGGTTCAGGAAGACGAAAGGATAGGGATCGAAGGCGCGGCTCAGCAGAATGACCGTGTTGATCAGGGTCCAGACAACGAGAAAAGCGAGGAAGGCGAGGATAAAGGACCATGAACCGCCGACGCGAGCGATGCCATCGGCCACCCGCTCGCCGAAGGACGCCTCAGCGGCAATTGCGGCGTTGACGTCGGTGGAGATGATCTTGCGTTCATGCGCCTTGGCGAGCACGCGCTTTTCGATATCGCCCAGTTCTTCGGCCGGCTTGCCGAAATGCAGGTGGACGAAATTCGGAAGATTAGACATGGCATTGTCCCGGGAATGGATCGAATTGGGGCGCAGTATTCCGCCGTTGCCGAAAATTGCAATGCGTATCGGCGTCGCGCAAGGCAAACAGAAGGATAGGCACAGTGACGAGGCTGCCGTTCATCAAATTTTCGCCGCAGATCGCTACGGCTTTCGAAGCGGCTTATTGCGGTGCACGAAGGGGCGGATTAAATGAATGACATGACACAGGAAAACGCTATCTCCCAGACCTTCAATATCGCCATCGCCCAGTTGAACCCCACTGTGGGCGATGTCGCCGGAAACCTTGCCAAGGTGCGTGAGGCGCGCACTGACGCGGCGCGGCAGGGCGCGCATCTCCTGATGATGACCGAGCTTTTCATCTCCGGTTACCCACCGGAAGATCTGGTGCTGAAGCCGGCCTTCATCCACGCCTGCTGGAAGGCAGTCGAAAGCCTTGCGGCCGACACCGCCGATGGCGGGCCGGGCATCGTCATCGGTTTCCCGCGCCAGGACGAGACGGGCCGCTACAATTCCATCGCCGTGCTCGACGGCGGCAAGGTCATCGCCGTCAGAGACAAGATCGACCTGCCGAATTACGGCGAGTTCGATGAGAAGCGCGTCTTCGACCAGGGCGCCATGCCGGGTCCGGTGAATTTTCGCGGCGTGCGCATCGGCATTCCGATCTGCGAGGATATCTGGGGCGATCTCGGCGTGTGCGAGACGCTTGCCGAAAGCGGCGCGGAAATCCTGCTCGTGCCGAACGGCTCGCCCTATTATCGCGGCAAAGTCGATATCCGTCATCAGGTGGTGCTGAAGCAGGTGATCGAAACCGGCTTGCCGATGGTCTATGCCGCCCAGCTCGGCGGCCAGGACGAGCTCGTCTTCGACGGCGCAAGCTTTGCCTTCAATGCCGACAAGTCGCTCGCCTTCCAGCTCAGCCAGTTCGAAACGGCATTGGCCGTGACCACCTGGAAGCGGACAGAAAAGGGCTGGCATTGCTCGCAAGGGCCGATGGCGCGCATCCCCGAGAGCGAGGAGGCCGACTACCGCGCCTGCCTGCTCGGTTTCCGCGACTATGTGAACAAGAACGGTTTCAAGAATGTCGTGCTCGGCCTCTCCGGCGGCATCGATTCGGCAATCTGCGCGGCGATTGCCGTCGATGCGCTCGGCGAGGAACGGGTGCGCACGGTGATGTTGCCCTACCGCTATACATCGGAAGATTCGTTCAAGGACGCCGCCGATTGCGCCAAAGCGCTTGGCTGCCGCTATGACATCGTTCCGATCGAAGAACCCGTCGCTGGCTTTTCATCCGCACTCTCGAATCTCTTCGAGGGCACAGACAGCGGCATCACTGAGGAAAACCTGCAGAGCCGCGCGCGCGGCGTCATCCTCATGGCGATCTCCAACAAGTTCGGCTCGATGGTGGTTACCACGGGCAACAAGTCGGAAATGTCGGTCGGTTATGCGACGCTCTACGGCGACATGAACGGCGGCTTCAACCCCATCAAGGACCTTTACAAGATGCAGGTCTATGCGCTGTCGCGCTGGCGCAACGAGAATGTGCCGCCGGATGCGCTCGGCCCTTCGGGGATAGTCATTCCGCAGAACATCATCGACAAGGCGCCGTCGGCCGAACTCCGCCCCGATCAGAAGGATCAGGATTCGCTGCCGCCTTATCCTGTTCTGGACGACATCCTCGAATGCCTTGTCGAGCGGGAAATGGGTGTCGAGGAGATCGTGGCGCGCGGCCATGATGTCGAGACGGTCCACCGCATCGAGCATCTGCTCTATCTCGCCGAATACAAGCGCCGCCAGTCGGCGCCGGGCGTGAAGATCACCAAGAAGAATTTTGGCCGCGACCGGCGCTACCCGATCACCAACCGGTTCCGGGATCGCTGAGGCGCCTCAAAAGTCTGGGAGGGATGAATGCGCAGCTCAGTTGAAATCTACAACGTGCGGCGGGGCGAGAGCCGCGTCGTCTGGCAGACGGAGGCGCTGGTGGAGGCGCCGAATTTCTCGCGCGACGGCGCCTATCTGCTGATCAATGGCGACGGGCTGCTCTATCGGCTGCGGCTCGATGGCAGCGATCTCGTCGAGCGGGTCGATACCGGTTTTGCCGTGCATTGCAACAATGACCATGGCATTTCGCCCGATGGCGAGGAGATCGTCATTTCCGACAAGACCGAGTTCGGCAAGTCGGCGATCTACATCCTGCCGATCGAGGGCGGCAAGCCGCGGCTGATCACCAAAAACCTGCCGTCCTACTGGCACGGCTGGTCGCCCGATGGGCGCGAGCTTGCCTATTGCGGCATCCGCAATGATCTCTTCGATATCTACACGATCTCGGTCGACGGCGGCGAGGAGAAGCGGCTGACGCATGGCGAGGGCCGCAATGACGGGCCGGACTGGTCGGCCGACGGGCAGTGGATCTATTTCAATTCCAGCCGCACCGGGCTGATGCAGATCTGGCGCATCCATCCCGATGGCACGGGTCTTGAGCAGGTGACATCGGACAATTACGGCAACTGGTTTGCGCATCCGTCGCCGAACAATGACAAGGTGCTGATCCTTTCCTACGATCCTGACGTCTTCGATCACCCGCGCGATCTCAACGTGCGCCTGCGGATGATGGACATGGATGGCGGCAACCTGACGGAATTGTTCGAACTCTTCGGCGGGCAGGGCACGATCAACGTGCCGAACTGGTCGCCGGATGGCGAGGAATTCGCTTTCGTGCGGTATTTTCCGGTGAAGTCTTAAGAGCGGCGCACCGCCATTTGATGAGTGAGCGGTGGGGAATAGCTTCGGACTGCAACTTAGCGTACGTCTACAGATTAAACACACAACATAATACAGCGCATCCGCGAGATAGGGCCTTGCGTAAAATTCATTTCATAAGAAAATCGATGATCATAATATCTATAATATACTTCGTATCTCTCTACATTTTAGCGAGAATACCGATGTCATATTACAGTATATATGAAGAGATTTCCGACGCTGCCGAATTAAGAGGCCCGTTGCGTGGAATGCTTCTAATCTCCCCGCAAGCTTACCCCTTATTTATATTGTCACTGTTAATGCTCGTCCTGAGAAAAAACGAGCGCGCCCTAAAAGAAGCGATGTGGCTCTGGACAGTGATATTTGTAATTGGTTCGGCGTGGACCGCTCTGTTCATCTACGCAATCGAAAACTCGTAGTTTCCTAAAACCCTCTATAGCAGATTGGGAACGGGCGGCGGGGTTTTCCCGCCGCGCTGAATGCGGCCACTCAGGCAGCGACGGCTGCCTTCCGGCGGTCGCGGACGGCCTTGGCGAGATCTTCGAGTACCTCGACGGACGTATCCCAACCGATGCAGCCATCGGTAATGGACTGGCCATAGACGAGCGGCTTGCCGGGGACGAGATCCTGGCGGCCGGCGACGAGATTGCTCTCGATCATCATGCCCTTGATATGGCTATTGCCGGCGACGATCTGGCCGGCGACGTCGTGGACGACCTTCGGCTGGTTCATCGGATCCTTGCCGCTGTTGGCGTGGCTGGCATCGATCAGCATGCGCGGGTCGACACCCAGCTTGGTTGCCTCGGCGATGACGGCCTGGACGTCGGCAGCTTCATAGTTGGGCCGCTTGCCGCCGCGCAGGATGATGTGGCAGTCCTCGTTGCCACGCGTGGAGGCAATCGCTGCCTGTCCGTCCTTGGTGACAGCCGGGAAATGATGCGGCTGGGAAGCGGCCATGATCGCGTCGAGCGCGACACGCGCGCCGCCATCCGTGCCGTTCTTGAAGCCGATCGGGCAGGAGAGACCCGAGGCGAGCTGGCGGTGGATCTGGCTTTCGGTCGTGCGCGCGCCGATGGCGCCGTAGCTGACGAGATCGGCGATGTACTGCGGCGTGATCGTATCGAGGAATTCGCAGCCGGCCGGCAGGCCCATGGCGTTGATGTCGAGCAGCAGACGGCGGGCGAGGCGCAGGCCTTCCTCGATACGGTAGCTGCCGTCGAGATGCGGGTCGTTCATCAGGCCCTTCCAGCCGACGGTGGTGCGGGGCTTTTCGAAATAGACGCGCATGACTATTTCGAGATCGCCGGACAGGCGTCGTCGCTGCTCGACGAGACGAGACGCATATTCGCGGGCGGCTGCCGGATCATGGATCGAGCAGGGGCCGATGACGACCAGCTGACGGTCGTCTTTACCGGTCAGGATATTGTGGATCGTGTCGCGCGTGCTGGTCACGGTGTGCGTGACCGCGCGGTCACGCGGGATTTCCTTGATAATATCGGCAGGCTTGGTCAGCGGGGTGATCTCGACGATGCGCAGATCATCAATAGTGTCAGTCACGGTATGCTCTCCTGTTTGGTCATACCGTGCGGAACAAAAAAGCCGCCAGGTAGACTAGCGGCTGTTCGGGTTGTCGTCGCGTTAGTTTCGGTTACGCACAGACCCGCATCCGCTGGAAGCAGCGGTACGAATAAAATCGCGATGCGTAAACGGACGAAATCGACATGCCGCCTATGTAGACATGCGAATTGGAATTGTCACGTGGAATCTGTGAGGAAAAATGACAGAGCTGTGAAGTTTTATCGGCTTTCGGCCAGGGCCTCTTCCGGTTCGGTCGCTTCGGCATGTCTGTTCCTGCGGCGTCGGGTCGTCGGCTCCTCACCGGCATTGGTGGGGCGTCGGTTGGATTCGGGTTTCGCTTTAGGACAGCGTTTTCAGCCTGTCCACGAAATGAATGTCGCATGCGGCTTGCGGCCATGCCGTTTCCGCGCCATAGATCGCCCGTCAGGTGCCTGCTGTCACAAGCGGGAGAATCGGGAATCCGGTGCAAGACCGGAACGTGCCCAACGCTGTAAGGCTGACGCTCGCCGTTTAAACTACGCCACTGGCTTTCCGGCCGGGAAGGCAACGGCGAGGCGGATGACGCCAAGTCAGAAGACCGGCCTGGCAAGATAGACCCAACCCGCGCGGACGGCGGGCGGTTGCGTTGTTGGGGATTTGACGATGCGACCCATTGATGATGCCGTTTGCCCGGCATCCAGCTTTTCTGCGGCCGAACGCGAGGCCGTCTATCACGCAATCATGACGCGGCGCGACGTGCGCAGCCAGTTCCTGCCCGATCCCTTGCCGGACGATCTGGTAACACGGCTTTTGACGGCGGCCCATCACGCTCCCTCGGTCGGCTTCATGCAGCCGTGGAATTTCATTCTGGTGAAAAGTGCCGAGGTGAGGGCGCGAGTGCGCGATGCATTCCTCAGGGCGAATGAGGAAGCGGCTCGCATGTTCGATGGCGAGCGGCAGGAAAAGTATCGTTCGCTGAAGCTCGAAGGCATTGTCCAGGCGCCGCTCGGCATCTGCGTGACCTGCGATCCGACCCGCAGCGGCAGCGTGGTGCTGGGGCGCACGCATAATCCGCGCATGGACAGCTATTCCACCGTCTGCGCCATCCAGAACCTGTGGCTCGCGGCCCGCGCCGAAGGCGTCGGCATCGGCTGGGTCAGCATCTTTCGCGAGGGCGACCTCAAGGAGATACTTGGCATTCCCGATCATATCGAAGTCGTCGCCTGGCTCTGCGCCGGCTTCGTCGACCGGCTCTACGAGGAGCCGGAACTGGCGGTCAAAGGCTGGCGGCAGCGGGTGGCGCTGGAAGAGCTGGTCTACCACGACGGCTGGGGACAGGTGGAAGGCGAGGCCGCGCCGGTTTGAGCCGGCGCGCGTGTGTGTCACTCGGCCGGCTGGGTGCTGCAATCCTTGGCGCAGGCCGGTGTCCTCCAATGGCCAAAGGTGAGGAAGCTTGCGGCGGCGAGAAGCCAGACGCCGATGGCGCCATAGAGCATGACACCGCCGAAGCCTGCGACCAGCGCATCATGCACCGTCTCGGCCGGAATGTCTGGCAGGGCAGTGATGTTGCCGGCGGAGATCCGTTCGGCAAGCAGGCGCAGGTCATCGGCATCCATCGCGTTCGGCAAGGCGCTCTTCAGATGGGAGAGCACGCCGCTGAACAGGATGAAGCCCATGACGGCGATGTTGATGGCGAGCGAGATCATCCGGGCGCTCATGTCAATGCCGGAGGCCATGCCAGCGCGATCGCTGGAGACGGCGCCCGTCGTCGTATTGGTGACCGGGGTGTTGGTGAAGCCAAGTCCGATGCCGGCAAGCAGCGCACCGGGCAGCATCGTCAGCCAGCTTGGCGCAGCGGCAGCACTGCCTGACTTCATCAGCAGGAAGCCGAGCCCGATGGTGAAAAGGCCGCCGGGAATGATGATGCCCGGCCGGTAGCGCAGCATAAGCCGTTCGGCCAGCGGCGGCACGACGAGCGTCGGCAGCGTATAGGCAAGCAAGGCGATGCCGGCGGTCACACTGCCATAGCCGAGACCGGCCTCATACCAGATGGGCAGATAGATCATGAAAGGCCAGAAGCTGATATTCATGGCAGCCGAGCCGATGATGGCACCCGAGAAGGCGCGAATGCCAAAGACCGAGACATCGAACATCGGTCGCGGATTCAGCCTTTCGGCAACGACGAAGGCGACGAGGCTTGCGGCGCCAAGTCCGATAGTGCCAAGCGCAGCGGGGCTCGCAAAACCGAGAGCTGGCCCCTGGGTGATGAAGAAGGCAAGGCAGAAGACCGCCAGCGAAAGGGTAGCGATGCCGGCGATATCGAGCCGTCCGGCTGCGGGATCGCGCGATTCCTGAATTCCCGTCAGCGCGAGAGCGACTGTCACGGCCGCCAGTACAGCATGGATGAGGAACACCCATTGCCAACCGGCCACCGCCACGATTCCGACGCCGACGATCGGGCCGAAGCCCAGGCCGATGCCGAAAATGATACCCCACCAGCCGAAGGCGATGCTGCGGGCGCGGCCCTCCTGGAATTGATGGGAGAGGACCGCTACCTGGCAGATCAACATGAAGCCGCCGCTCATTCCCTGCAGAAAACGAGCAACGATCAACAGCGAGACATCCTGCGCGAGTCCGGCAATCAGCGAGGTGAGGCCGAAGACGGCAATGCCGATCAGGAAGACGCGCTTGCGGCCGTAACGGTCGGCCAATGTGCCTGCGGCCATCAGCACCGTCGTAACGGCGATCGTATAGGCGTTCATGATCCATTGCAGGGCACTGAAATCGGCGTGAAGCACTTTTTCCAATGTGGGCAGGATTGCCGGCACGCTCGATATTTCGAGACCGAACATCAGCGAGGACAGACAGGCAGCCAGCAGCGCAATGATGCTGCGTGCACGAGAGGATGAAACGGAATCAGGGGGCATGCTTTGGCCTTTCGACGTTGAGGCGGACAACGTGACATCCGCTATGGTCCATTTGCGTCAGCATAGGCAGGACTTGATCATTACAGAATTGGATGATCACATATTTCAGACACAACAAATTCGAATGATTGGTTTCACCATGCTCGATGTCGATTCCGTTCAGGCCTTTGTGGCGATCGCCGACAACAAGAGTTTCACCCGTGCTGCCAACGAACTCGGCAGCACGCAAGGAGCGATCAGCGTCAAGCTGAAGCGGCTGGAGGAGCGGCTCGGCCACCGGCTGATCGAACGCACGCCGCGGCTGGTGCGGCTCTCGGCGCAAGGGGCAGTGTTTCTACAGGCCGCACGGGAATTCCTCGAAGCCCATGACCGGGCCGTTGCGGCGCTTTCCTCGTCGCGCCGCCATTTCACGATCGGCATTGCCGCGCATGTAGCAGGGCCGGAGGTTCCGACACTGCTTGCGCGCCTCAACGCCCATGATCCGGGTCTGACGATCGAGGTGCGGATCGATAATTCCTGCACCCTGCTTGCCGCCTTCGATCGCGGCGAACTGGATGCGGCGATCATCCGCCGAGACGAAGACCGGCGCGACGGCGAGGTTCTGGGGCCCGAGCATTTCGGCTGGTTCGCCACGCCGCAATTCGAGTATCGCCGCGGCGAGCCGTTGCGTCTTGCAGCACTCTCGCCAACTTGCGGAGTACGGGCTGTCTGCACCCGCGCGCTCGATGCAGCCGGCATCCCCTGGACCGAAGTCTTCCTCGGCGGCGGCTCTTCGGCTGTGACAGCAGCCGTTTCGGCCGGGCTTGCCGTTTCAACCTTCTCCTATCGGCTGGCCCCCGTCGGCACTGTCGAGGTCAGCGAGCGCTTCGGCCTGCCGCCGTTGCCGTCTTCTGAGATCGTGCTGCATTCGACGCTGACGGATGCCAAATCGCGCGCGGCCCTTCGCACGCTGGCAGCTGCCTTCAAGGAGCATCGCTCGTCAATTTGAAGACGCGATCTCGACTGCCGATACCGTGATTATTGTTGCTGCTGTTGGGGCTGCGGGCCTGATGTCGCTGGATTGGTGAGATCGATCTTGCCCTGGTCGCCGGCCAGGAATTGCGGGCCGACCTGACGCACCTTGTTGCTCGCAGGATCATACGGACGATCCGGTACCTGGGCCTGCGGGGCAGGCGGGGTACTTGCGGCTTTCGGGGCTTCGGTGTGGATCGTGGTGATCGAACCCTTCGGCTCGGGCGCCGGCGCGTAGGCTGCCTGGCTCTTGCGCATTTCCTCGTAATAGGCGCTGAGATTGCAGGAGCAGGCGGATTTTTCGCCGGGCGCGCGGGTCTTGTAGGCGAACGCGTTCTTCATCGTCCCATAGGGGGCGCCTGTTGCCGTCGAGATCATGTTCGAGGCTTCGGTGCTGGAAATATCGCGGTAATAGAGTTCCGTCTCCACACCGGGGCACATTTTCGAGCAAGTCGCGGCATCGCGGCCGAAATCGATCGAAGTGGCATTGTTGCTGATCGGGAAGAAGCCGCCGTCGCAGGTGCGAACGCAGATGGTGCTGACGGGCGAGAGCATTTCCGCCCGCGGCAGTCCGTAACGCTCACCGCCGCCGAGCGGGATGAAGGTATCGCCGCGCATCGCCTGCTCCTCGATGGAAGGAGCGGGCGCATAGGCGTCACCGTGTGCGGATTCGGTAAAGCTGTCGCTGTTGCAGCCATTGTCCTCGAGGGCCGCCATCAGGCCTTCGCGGGCTGGATCGGCGCCGGACTGGCGCAATTCGTTACGGCGGTCCTGCAGGTAACGGACATTGTCCACCATCCTGGCTTCGGATTGAACGAGCTCCTGGCAGAAGCCGGCATTCTCGCCGCCGAGGACGACCATGCTGCCGGAGGTGCAGCCATACCGGCGCAGATCGCTGCGCACCTTGCGCAGTTCGAGATTCTGCTCGGCAAGCGCGCCTGCATATTGGCGCATCTCGGGACCATTGTTGCCGAAGGTTTGCGGCAGGTCGGCCAGGCGCCCGCGCAGATCTTCACAGATCGCGTTGGTCTCAGCTGCTGCCGGAACCGCGAATGCCAGAAAGAAAACAAGATACAGGTTTCGGCGCTTCACGACGTCGTCCCGGAGTGAGAAAAAGCTTCTATCGGTGAATTGCGGCTTCAATTCACCGCGCTTTGTCTTAACGCATTTCCCTTAATAAGCTCGCAGTAATTCCTAGCGCATTTTTGCATTCTTATCCAGCAAGCCTGACGCTTCCATCCCTTCGCTCCTGCAATCAAGCGGGGAGCCCATTGATCTCTAGACAGCTGATATGACAGGTATTTCCGACGAAATCCGCCCCACCGAAACGACATCAGGAATACCGGAAACCGGGCACGGCCTGCACCTCTTCGTGGATGGTTGTTTTGAGCCTCGCTCGGGGCACGGCGGGTGGGCCTTCATCGCCTATCGCGACGGGGTGGAAATAGGCACCGGTTTCGGCGGCGTGGAGAATGGTGCCAACAACACGATGGAACTGACCGCGGTGCTTGAGGCGGTGATCTGGATCAGCCGCACGGTACCCGGCACAGCCGCGATCATCTGGTCCGATTCCGTCTACACCGTCGAAGGCTGCAACATCTGGCGCCCCATCTGGAAGAACAACGGCTGGAAGAAAAGCAACCCGAACGGCAGGGCCAGAAACAGAACGATATCAGATGCCAAACTCTGGAAAGCGCTCGACATCGTGCTATCCCGGAATCCATCGATAACAATTGCCTGGTGCAAGGGCCATTCCGGCATTGAAGGCAACGAACGCGCGGATGAACTGTCGGATCAGGGACGCCGTTCGATACGGCGTGCCTGATATGCCTGATGTCAGCGGCCGTCGCTTCACAGACGGCCGCAGCGAGAATTACGCCGGCTGCGATGCCTCGACGACAGCAAGCGCTGCCATATTGACCACACCGCGAGAGGTGACCGACGGCGCCAGGATATGGGCCGGCATCGCCGTGCCGAGCAGGATCGGGCCAACATGCAGGCCGTCGGTCATCGATTTCACGACGCCGAGGGTGATATTGGCCGCATCGAGGTTCGGGAAGACCAGCAGGTTGGCTTCGCCATGCAGCGTAGTATGCGGCATGACGCGGCGGCGCAGTTCCTCGGAGATCGCGCTTTCGCCGTGCATTTCGCCGTCGACTTCGAGTTCGGGAGCCGCCTCACGCACCAGCTGCAGCGCATTGCGCATCTTCGTGGCGCTTTCGGATTCGCGCGAGCCGAAGTTCGAATGCGAGACGAGGGCAGCGCGCGGGGTGATGCCGAAGCGCTTGATTTCTTCGGCAGCGAGAACCGTCGCCTCGGCGATTTCCTCAGCCGTCGGGTTGAAGGTCACGTAGGTGTCGGTGAAGAAGGTCGCGCCGCGCTGCGAGATCAGCAGGCTGAGCGCGGAGAAATCGCGCACATTCGGACGCTTGCCGATGATCTGGCGCACATCGCGAAGGTGTTTCTCGTAACGCCCTTCGAGGCCGCAGATCAGCGCATCGGCTTCGCCGCGCTTCAGCGCCAGCGCCCCGATGACGGTCGTGTTCGTGCGTACGATGGTGCGGGCTGCTTCCGGGATGACGCCGCGGCGGCCGACCAGCTGCAGATAGAGATCGACATATTCGCGGAAGCGCGGATCGTCCTCGGGGTTGATGACCTCGAAATCCGACAGGGGGCGGATGCGCAGTCCGTAGCGCTTCAGGCGCGTTTCGATGACCTGCGGACGGCCAATGATGATCGGCTCGGCGATGCCTTCTTCGATCAGAACCTGGGCGGCGCGCAGCACGCGCTCGTCCTCGCCTTCGGAGAAGATGACGCGCTTGCGTTCTGCCGTCTTTGCCGCCGTGAAGATCGGCTTCATGATGAAGCCGGAGCGGAAGACGAAGCGGTTCAGTTGGTCGAGATAGGCATCGAAGTCGGCGATCGGGCGACGCGCGACGCCGCTTTCGGCCGCAGCCTTTGCCACAGCAGGGGCGATGCGCAGGATGAGGCGCGGATCGAAGGGCGAGGGGATGAGATAATCCGGGCCGAAGACTGGGGTTTCGCCGGAATAGGCGCGGGCTGCAACATCCGACGGTTCTTCGCGGGCGAGGGCTGCGATAGCGCGCACGGCCGCCATCTTCATCTCCTCGTTGATCGTCTCGGCGCCGCAGTCCAACGCACCCCTGAAAATATAGGGGAAGCAGAGGACGTTGTTGACCTGGTTCGGGAAATCGGAACGGCCGGTGCAGATCATCGCATCGGGGCGGGCGGCGCGAGCCAGATCCGGCATAATCTCGGGCGTGGGGTTGGCGAGCGCCATGATGAGCGGCTTTTCGGCCATCTGGGCCAGGAGTTCCGGCTTCAGGACGCCGGCAGCGGACAGGCCGAGGAAGACGTCAGCACCGCCGATGTTTTCGGCAAGCGTGCGCGTGTCGCTCTTCTGGGCGTAGATGGCCTTCCACTCGTCCATCAGCTCGAGGCGGCCTTCGTAGACGAGGCCTTCGAGATCGTGGACCCAGATGTTTTCGCGTTTGGCGCCGAGCGTCACGAGCAGGTTGAGACAGGCAAGGGCCGCCGCACCGGCACCGGAGGCGACGATCTTGACTTCGTCGATCTTTTTGCCCGCGAGTTCCAAGCCGTTGAGGATGGCGGCGGCAACGATGATTGCGGTGCCGTGCTGGTCGTCATGGAAGACCGGAATCTTCATCTTCTCGCGCAGTTGTTTCTCGATGCGGAAGCATTCCGGCGCCTTGATATCCTCGAGGTTGATGCCGCCAAAGGTCGGCTCCAGCGAGGCGACTGTGGAAACCATTTGGTCGACATCATCAGCATCCACTTCGATATCGAAGACGTCGATGCCGGCGAATTTCTTGAAGAGAACGGCCTTGCCTTCCATGACCGGCTTGGAGGCAAGCGGGCCGATATTGCCGAGGCCGAGCACGGCGGTACCGTTGGAGATGACGGCAACGAGATTGGCGCGCGACGTGTAGTCGGCAGCCTGCTCCGGATTGTCACGGATGGCGAGGCAGGGGGCGGCGACACCGGGAGAATAGGCAAGCGCCAGATCACGCTGGTTGCCGAGCGGCTTGGTCGCCTGGATTTCCAGCTTGCCGGGGCGCGGATAGCGGTGGAAGAAAAGCGCCTGGTCGTCGAGGCTGCCGCCCGTCAAATTCTTTTCCGATTTGGATTTTTCCTGGTGATCCATCGCCGCCTCCGGTGCGTCGTTCGAAGTCTTTTGAAGACTTCTCCATACATCAATCGGATACGGGCGACAGTATGGAAATGCGGCGTGGGGGAAGTTTTCGTGCGGGGGCGGAGCGGCCCTTGGTGCCGAACGGCTGCCGCCAGCTAATCCTTTTGGGGAAACTTGTCTGGCGAGGGCGGCAAGCGCAGAATGCCGCGTGCGACGGTGCGGGGCGCCGGTCGCATGGAGGAAATCATGGACAACTTGAACCTCACGACCCTGCAAAGGGGTCAGACGATGGTCAATGACGTGGCCATCGATGCATTTGCCGCCGGATTTCGCGGCAGTCTCCTGACGAGCAAGGATATGAATTACAACGAGGCGCGGGCGATCTGGAATGCGATGATCGACCGACGGCCCGGCCTCATCGCGCGCTGCGCGGGCGCTGCCGATGTCGTTCGGGCGGTGCGGTTCGCGCGCGACAACAATCTTCTCGTTTCGGTGCGCGGCGGCGGACACGGCATTGCCGGCAACGCCGTCTGCGACGGCGGCGTCGTCATCGACCTGTCGACGATGAAATCGGTGCGGGTCGATCCGCAGACGCGGCGTGCCAGGATCGAGCCGGGCGCAACGCTTGCCGATGTCGACAAGGAAACGCTGGCCTTCGGGCTGGTGCTGCCGACCGGCATCAATTCCACGACAGGCATCGCCGGCCTGACGCTTGGCGGCGGCTTCGGCTGGCTGACCCGCAAATTTGGACTGACCCTCGACAATCTGCTTTCGGTCGACGTGGTGACGGCGGATGGCGAACTGATCAAGGCGAGCGAGACGGATAAGCCCGATCTCTTCTGGGCGCTGCGCGGCGGCGGCGGCAATTTCGGCGTCGTGACCTCCTTCGAGTTCAAGCTCAACCCGCTCGACACCGAGGTTCTCGCCGGGCTCGTCGTGCATCCCTTCGCCGATGCGGAAAAGGTGCTGAAGGAATACCGCCAGGCGCTGGAGGCGGCGCCCGACGAACTGACCTGCTGGGTGGTGATGCGCCAGGCGCCGCCGCTGCCCTTCCTGCCGGCCGAATGGCACGGCAAGGAGATCGTGGTGCTGGCGATGTGTTATTGCGGAGATGTCGCGGCGGGTGAAAAGGCTGCGGCCAGGTTGCGCGCGATCGGAAAGCCGATTGCCGATATCGTCGGCCCGATGCCGTTCACCGGCTGGCAGCAGGCCTTCGATCCGCTGCTCACACCAGGTGCGCGCAATTACTGGAAGAGCCAGGATTTCGCTTCCTTGTCCGATGCGGCGATCGACGTGCTGCTCAAGGCGATGCGCAGGCTGCCCGGCCCGGAATGCGAGATCTTCATCGGCCATGTCGGAGGGGCTGCCGGCCGCGTGGCCAACGAAGCCACCGCATTTCCGCAGCGCAGCTCGCATTTCGTCATGAACGTGCATGCCCGCTGGCGGGAAACCGGGATGGATGGAAGCTGCGTCGGCTGGGCGCGCGAGCTTTTCGAGGCCACCAAGCCGCATGCTGTGGGAACCGCCTATATCAACTTCATGCCTGACGACGAAACCGACCGGGTCGAAGCCGCCTATGGCGCCAACTACGCCCGCCTTGCTGAGATCAAGCGGCGTTACGATCCGAACAATCTGTTCCGGATGAACCAGAACGTGAAACCGATGGCGACGGTGCGGACTGCCTGAGGATTGATGTTTTAGGGAGGGAGTTTCGCGCCAGCGCCGGAATGTGAAGGTGTTGGCGTGAAGTCGGCCAGTGCCTCGAAGGGGGGCGGTTGACGTTCCCGGTGAAGCACCGTGGAAAGGTCGCCCGGCGCTCCACATCTAGCCTGTATGAACAGGTTTGCAGCGCTTTTCCCGCAGCCTTGTCATCTTCCTGAAACACGAGTCTGATTTTGGAAGATCAGACGAAGAACGATGGGACACGAGCGGAAAGGCTTGTGACAGACATGATGGAACCTCGGCGCTTCCGCACCCTCTTCATTTCCGATGTGCATCTCGGCTCGAAGGCCGCCAAGGCGGATTTCCTGCTGGATTTCCTTAGATATCACGAGGCAGACACGATCTACCTCGTTGGCGATATTGTCGATGGCTGGCGCCTGAAGCGCAGCTGGTACTGGCCGCAGGTCTGTAACGACGTGGTCCAGAAACTCTTGCGCAAGGCGCGCAAGGGTACGCGTGTCGTCTATATCCCCGGCAATCACGACGAATTCCTGCGCGCCTTTCCCGGCATGCATTTCGGCGGCATCGAGGTGGTCGAGCGCATCATCCATGACGGCGCCGACGGCAAGAAGTACCTGATCCTGCATGGCGACGAATTCGACGTGGTCGTGCGCAATGCCCGGCTGCTCGCCTATCTCGGCGACTGGGCCTACGACACGGCGATCCGCATCAACATCGTGCTCGCAGCCGTCCGCCGCCACCTCGGCATGCCCTACTGGTCCTTCTCGGCCTGGGCCAAGCTGCAGGTCAAACACGCCGTCAACTTCATCGGCGAGTTCCAGCGCGTGGTTGCCGAAGAAGCCCGCAAGAGCGGTGCCGACGGCGTCATCTGTGGCCATATCCATCACGCCGTGATCGAGGATATGGACGGCATCCGCTACATCAATACCGGCGACTGGGTCGAAAGCTGCACGGCGATCGTCGAGCATGAAGACGGTACGTTCGAACTCATCACCTGGCGTGCGCTGACCAGCAACGTGCCGGCCCTGACCTCTATCGAATTGCTTGAAGAGGGCGAACTCGCCCCGCAGGCTGCCTGAATAATGTGCGTCTACCGCGCCGGCCTTGCCGGTGCATCATGAATTTAGCCGTTGCCGTCGGGCGACAGGCCCCATTTATTTTTTAAATCGTTTCGAGTTATTTTCGAAACGTTACGGTTGGGCTATTTCTCGCCATAGTCGTGTTGGATTGGATGTGTTAGGCAACGCATAGTTTCCTTCAGGTCCATCATGATTCCCGCACAAAATCCCTCGACGGGTGAGGGAGCGCCGCCGCGCTTCCGGCAGCTTAGCGCGCTGTGTTACAGCGCGCCGCTGCTGGTCAACGGTATCGTTCTGCCCTTCTTCCCCGTCTGGCTTGCAACTCACCAGTTCAATGACCATCAGATCGGCACGATTCTGGCCGTACCGATGGTGGTGCGCGTTCTCGTGGCGCCGATCGTGGCAGTCTTCGCCGATCGCATGCAGGAGAGGGCACATGTGCTCCTGTGGTCAGGCATCCTTTCGC
The DNA here is from genome assembly GCF_014873945.1 of Rhizobium viscosum. Classification (NCBI taxonomy): domain Bacteria; kingdom Pseudomonadati; phylum Pseudomonadota; class Alphaproteobacteria; order Hyphomicrobiales; family Rhizobiaceae; genus Rhizobium; species Rhizobium viscosum. The sequence goes on from NZ_JADBEC010000003.1 coordinate 212,576, forward strand.
TGCTGACGGCCATCGCCCTCTGCTGGACGACGAATTTCTGGCCGGTGCTGATCGTCTTTGCACTGCAGGGCGCGACCTTCGCGCCCTATGTGCCGGTCGTCGAATCGATCGTGATTTCGGGTGTGCGCCGCTGGGGGCTCGATTATGGCTCCATGCGCGTCTGGGGCTCAGTCGCCTTCATTATTTCCACGTTGATCGGCGGCGAGTTGGTTGGCAACTGGGGCGGCGCCATGGTGCTGCCGGTGATGATCTTCGGCTTCACGCTGACAATCGTCATGGCCGTTTTCTGTCCGCGCATCGGGCCGACACGGCGGCGCGGCCAGCCGATCAATCTCCCGGCGACGACGGGCAGCGGGCTGCGCGAGCCGCATCTGCTGCTTCTGCTGCTCGGCGTTTCCATCCAGCAGGCAAGCCATGCGCTGCTCAACGCCTTCTCCTCGATCTATTGGCACCAGCTCGGTTTTTCGGGCACCGCGGTCGGTCTTCTCTGGAGCGCCGGCGTCGCCTCCGAAGTAACGGTCTTCTTCCTGTCGCGGCGGCTCAACCGCCGCTTCAATGCCTGGACGCTGATCCGTTTCGGCTGCGCCGTCAGTATCTGCCGCTGGGTGTTCTTCCCAATGGAGACGAGCTTCATCGGCTTCTTAATGCTGCAATGCCTGCACGGCTTTACCTATGCCTTCGTGCATACCGGCGTGCAGCGGCGCATCGTCGCCACGGTGCAGGAGACGCAGGAAGCCTCTGCCCAGGGTGCCTATTTCTTCTATATCGGCATGGCCTCGGGCCTGATGACGATCGCCTCCGGCTATATTTATTCCGCACTCGGCCTCGACAGCTATTATGTCATGGCCTGTGTCGCCGCCTTCGGGCTCGCACTCGTCATCATCGCCTATTATCTTCAGCCCCAGAGGCTGGCGTCAGGCGGGAATACGAGGGAGCCGGCATAGTTCAGGCCAGGTTCGCGGTCGCGGGCAAGCAACAGCGGGCCGTCGAGATCGACGAAATCAGCATCCTGCGCCAGAAGCACGGCAGGCGCCATCGCAAGCGATGTGCCGACCATGCAGCCGATCATGATGGAGAAGCCGAGCCGCTGCGCTTCCTCCTTCATTTCCAGCGCTTCCGTCAGGCCGCCGGTTTTATCAAGCTTGATGTTGATCGCGTCGTAGCGGTCGGCAAGGCTTGCGAGGTCGCCGGTGTGGTGGACGCTCTCATCGGCACAAACGAGCACGTGGCGGGCAATCTCGGCCAGCATGTCGTCACGACCGGCCGGGAGCGGCTGCTCCACCAGCGCAATATTGGCTTCGGCAGCAATGCGAAGATGATGTTCCAGCCTGTCTTCGGGCCAGCCCTCATTGGCATCGAGGATGATGGCGGAATCGGGCGCTGCGGCGCGCACCGCCAGAATCCGGCTCTCGTCATTGCCAGTACCGACCTTGACCTTCAGGACCGGGCGCTGGGCATGTTCACGCGCCTGGGCGGCCATGACATCCGGTTCTCCGAGCGAGATCGTATAGGCTGTCGTCAGGGGCTTCAGCTTGCGCAGATCGAGCCGGTCGGCAACGCTCCGGCCTGATAGTTTGGCTTCGAGATCCCAGAGCGCGCAATCGACGGCATTGCGGGCTGCTCCCGGCGGCATGGCATGCAGCAACGCAGCCCGGGAGATGCCATCCTCGATCAGCGGGCGGGCCGCTTCGATCTGCGCCATTACGCTTTCCATCGTCTCGCCATAGCGGCGGTAGGGCACACATTCGCCCAAACCCCTGGCTCCTGATTCTGTCAGCGTGCAGGTGATCACCTCCGCCGAGGTCTTTGCCCCGCGCGAGATGGTGAAGGTGCCCGCAATCGGGAATGAATTCATCTGGATATCAAGGTGGCGCGGCATATTTGCTCTCCTGCGAGCATGGAAATTGCCCGTTCGTTCTGTATATTAACGCGCCGGGCGGCGAATATTATGTTCGCGAGTCGGGACTGTCGCTGCAAGCATTGAAAGACACAAGTATTTTGAAGTCCGAGAAACGCAACGCCGCCTCGCTGCATGTGGACGACCGAGCCGAGGGCTCGGGCCAGCATGTGCATCTTGCAGGCAATTGGCGCAGCGCCAACATCCATCTCGTCCTGCAGGATTTCGACAAGCTGGCGCGCAACAATAGCGGCGACCTGACGCTCGATCTTTCCGATGTCACTGATATCGATACGGCCGGCATCTGGTTGCTTTGCCGGCTAAAGAAGAAGCAGGAAGAGGCCGGGAGGACGGTCCGTTTCGAAGGCACGAACCAGCATATCGACGAGCTGATCGCAACTTTCTCCAAGGAACCTGAAAAGCAGGAGCCTGAGCAGAAGGAGAAGCTCTCGATCGCCGAGCGCATCCTCGCACCGATCGGGCGGATGACCCTCGATGTCTGGGACAATGTCGCTGCCTCGATGTATATCCTCGGCTCGGCGGTGCGCGGCGCGCAGATGAAGTTCGGCCGCGGCAGCGGCGTTTCGCCGGCCTCGATCGTCAACCAGATCGACCACATGGGTGTGCGGGCCGTTCCGATCATCCTGCTGATGTCCTTCCTGATCGGCGCGATCATCGCGCAGCAGGGCGCCTTCCAGCTTCGTTATTTCGGTGCGGAAATCTTCGTCGTCGACCTTGTCGGCATCCTGCAGCTTCGTGAAATCGGCGTGCTTCTGACCGCGATCATGATCGCCGGCCGGTCGGGCAGCGCGATCACCGCCGAAATCGGTTCGATGAAGATGCGCGAGGAAGTCGACGCGCTGAAAGTGATGGGCCTCAACCCGATCGGAGTGCTGATCTTCCCGCGGCTAGTGGCGCTGACCGTTGCGCTGCCGCTTCTGACCGTAATTGCCAACTTTGCGTCGCTGGCGGGTGCCGCCGCCGTCGCCTATGCCTATTCTGGCATTACGTTCGCCACCTTCCTGTCGCGCCTGCATGAGGCTGTGACGCTCTCGACGGTTCTTGCCGGCATGATCAAGGCGCCGTTCATGGCGCTCGTCATCGGCATCGTCGCGGCGGTCGAAGGCCTGAAGGTCGGCGGCAGCGCCGAATCGCTTGGCCAGCATGTGACGGCTTCCGTCGTGAAGGCGATTTTCGTCGTCATCCTGATGGACGGACTTTTTGCGATGTTCTATGCAGCGATCGATTTCTGACATGGCGGACAACGTGGATCAGCAACCGATCGAAACGAGCAAGAACGGCACCGAAAATGAGGGGCGTGATGTCGTCCTTTCAGCGCGTGACGTCACGGTCGGTTTTGGCTCCAAGGTCGTGCTCGATAAGCTCAACCTCGATATCTACCGCGGCGAGATCCTGGGCTTCGTCGGCGCTTCCGGCACTGGCAAATCGGTGCTGATGCGCACCGTGCTGCGCCTGCTGCCGCGCCGCTCCGGCACTATCAAGATCTTGGGCCAGGATTTCGACGAGCTGGACGAGCCGGAGCGCAATGCGCTCGACATGCGTCTCGGCGTCCTCTTCCAGCAGGGCGCGCTTTTCTCCTCGCTGACGGTGAAGGAGAATATCCAGGTGCCGATGCGCGAATATCTCGATCTGCCCGCTTCGCTGATGGATGAGCTCGCGCATCTGAAGATCCGGATGGTGGGCCTGGCAGCCGACGCGGCGGACAAATATCCGTCCGAACTTTCAGGCGGCATGATCAAGCGTGCGGCGCTCGCCCGCGCGCTGGCGCTCGACCCGGAACTCGTCTTCCTCGACGAGCCGACATCCGGCCTCGATCCCATTGGTGCTGCGGAATTCGACGAGCTGATCGCCAATCTGCGCGATAGCCTGGGGTTAACGGTCTATATGGTGACCCACGACCTCGACAGCCTGTTTTCGGTCTGCGACCGTATTGCCGTGCTCGGAAAGAAGCGGGTAATGGTGGAAGGAACGATCGACGACATGCTGGCCTACGACGATCCGTGGGTTCAAGCCTACTTCAAGGGCAAGCGTGCGCGTTCAATCGTGCCGCAGGAAGACGCGCCGGCGGCCCGGGCGCAGCATGACAGCGGGAAGTGACCGGAGACGATGGAAACCAGAGCCAATTACACGATCGTCGGCTTTTTCACCGTTCTGGTGATCGCGGCCGCATTCGGTTTCGTCTACTGGATGGCCGAATATGGCCGCAGCGGGCCGATGGCGGAGCTAATCGTGCGCATCCCGGGCTCCGCCAACGGCCTCAGCGTCGGTTCGCCTGTCCGGTTCAACGGCATTCAGGTCGGCTCGGTGCAGACGCTCTCCATCGATGCCGACGACCCGCAATATTCGCTGGCCTTTACCGAAGTTCGCTCGGATGCACCAATCTATCCCTCGACCAAGGCTGCCCTTGAAATCCAGGGCCTGACGGGTGCGGCCTATATCGAGCTTTCGGGCGGCCGCAAGGAAGAAAAGAACATTCTCCAGCAGGCGCTGGAAAGCGGCAAACGCGCCGTGATCGTCGCCGACCAGTCGAGCGTCACCAACCTGCTCGCAACCGCCGACAAGATCCTCGACCGCGCCAATGACGCCGTCGGCGACGTGCAAGGCTTCGTGCGCGATGCGCGCGGGCCGCTGACCAAGACCCTGCAGAATGCCGAAACCTTCTCGGATGCGCTCGCCAAGAACTCCGGCAATATCGACAGCTTCCTGCAGAGTGTGGGCGATCTCTCCAACACGGTGCGCAATGTCTCGGGCCGCGTCGACTCGACTCTTGCTGCTGTCGAAGATCTGGTGAAGGCGGTCGATGCCAAAAAGATCAATACGATCCTGAGCAATGCGGAGAAGGTGAGCCGTGACATAGCCGACGCCTCCGGCGATCTGAAGGGGCTCGTCGACAAGGTCGACCAGACGGTGACGACCTACAACGAATTCGGCAAGAAGGCACAGGTCACACTCGATCGTGTCGATACGCTGGTCGCCGCCATCGACACCAACAAGGTGAAGGGTTCGGTCGACGATATCGCGCAGGCGACCAAAGATGCACGCGCCGCTGTCGCCTCGATCCGCGACGTCACCGATACCGTCAGAGATCGCCGCAAGGATATCGACCAGACGATCCAGGACGTCCAGCAGATGGCGAACAAGCTAAACTCGGCTTCGACGCGCGTCGACGGCATCCTTATCAAGGTCGATGCGCTGCTCGGCTCCGACAATACCAATTCGCTCTTTACCGAGGCGCGCGCGACGCTCGAATCCTTCAAGAAGGTTGCCGACAACGTCAACGCGCGTATCGGGCCGATCGCCGACAATCTGCAGAGGTTCTCGGGCAGCGGCCTGAGTGACGTCCAGACGCTCGTCAACGAGTTGCGGGGCACGGCGAACAATCTCAACAATGCCATCAGCAATTTCGACCAGAATCCGCAGCGGATCATCTTCGGCGGGCCGACGGTCAAGCAATATGACGGGCGTACGCGGCGCTAGCGCAATTCCAGGAAAAATGTGTAGCGGTTTTACGTCCGGAATTGCGGGAAAGAAAAACAGAGGTCAGGGGTAGCGTAATATGGGTCTATCGCATGTGATGTCGCGCCGTTCCTGGATCCGTGGAACGGCGATTATTTTGCCGCTGACGGCAGCGCTTCTTGCAGGCTGCGGAACGGCGGCGAAGAACGACACCTACGATCTCTCGGCAGCTACAGTCGATGGTACCGGTCCGTCGGCCAAGAGCAAGCAGATCCTGATCGCCGATCCGACGGCATTGAAGGCGCTGAACAGCGACCAGATCGTCATCCGCGTTTCGCCCTCGGAAATCCAGTATCTGTCGCGCTCGCAGTGGAGCGATACGCTGCCGCGGATGGTGCAATCGAAGCTCGTCCAGGCCTTCGAGAATTCCGGCAAGCTCGGCGGCGTCGGAAAGCCGGGGCAGGGACTGGCAATCGACTATCAGCTCGTCACAGACATCCGCTCCTTCGAGATCGACGCGGCGTCTGGCAACAAGGCCGTGGTGGAGATTTCCGCCAAGATCCTCAACGATCGCAACGGCACCGTGCGCGCCCAGCAGGTCTTCCGAGCCACTGCTCCGGCCGGCGGTGACAACGTGAGCTTCGTCAAGGGGCTAGGCCGTGCCTTTACATCGGTCACCGACGAGATCGTTGGCTGGACGCTGAAATCTATCTAGGTCATTCAGAGCCCTGAGGAATGCCGGGGGAAGGATGTCGCAACTGAGAACAGCGTGCAGTTTAGCATTCGCGCTCTTGCTCATTTTTGAAGCCTGGAGCAGTGCGCAAGCTCAGGATGTTCGCAACAATACGCTCGCTCCGCTGCCTCTTAACCTCGATGCCTACAAAGCCTTCGTCCAACAACTCGCGACCGAAATGAACGGAGACGAGGCCGCCATGGCCACAAAGCTCCGAGCATTGGGATTCAGCTGCACACAAGTCTCCAAATCCATTCAATTTACTTGCGTGCGATTTGGCTGCCAGAAGCGAAACTTCTGGTGGGGCTCGCTTCTTCAATGGACGGTTCAGAGAGGGAACATTGAATCGCCGGAGCTCACTTTCTCGGGCGGGGCTATCAATTATTCTGGCTGGGCTCGTTGCATTCCGGAAACAGACCGAGAGCAGGCCCAGCAGCGATTTCTTTCCAGTCACTGAACGCAATGATGCACAGGCATCGCAGCGGAAGGCAAAACTGCTGAGCAGCCTTACCTACCATGTCATTTCGTCGGTTGAGCATCCGTCATCGTCGGCGTTCCGCCCGTTGCTGAAGCAGTAGCGGTGGAGGCCGAGGGCAGGTAGCTGTCAAGCAGGCCCGCCATCTTGTCATCGCGCAGGCTGGCGGTCTTTTCGCCCATGACGACGCCGACGACGCGGCGTCCGTCCTTGGCAGCCGATGTCACGACGTTATAGCCCGACGCATCTGTGAAGCCGGTCTTGATGCCGTCGACGCCGTTGTAGCGGTACATGAGGTTGTTGTGGCCGCGCAGCTTCATGCCGCGGAACTGGAAGCCGCGCATGGAGAAGAGCTTGAACTCCTCGGGGAAGTCGCGCATCAGCGAAACGCCGAGTGTGGCCATATCGCGCGCCGTAGTAACCTGTTCCGGATCCGGCAGGCCCGACGGGTTCTTGAAGACGGTGTTCGCCATGCCGAGCTGGCGGGCTTTCTCCGTCATGAGCGTGCCAAAAGCCTGTTCGGAGCCGCCGAGTTGTTCGGCAAGCGCCACAGCGGAATCGTTGGCCGAGAGAACGACGATGCTTTCGACAGCCTCCTTGACCGTGACCTTGCGGCCGGCGCCGATGGCAAGCTTGAACGGCTCCTTGCTCTCGGCATTTTCCGACATGGTGATCTTCTGGTCCCAGGTCAGGCGTTTGTCATGCAGCGCCTGGAAGGTGAGATAGAGCGTCATCATCTTCGTGAGCGATGCCGGATAATTCAGATCGTCCTGATTGAACGCCTCGAGAACCTGGCCGGTCTGCACGTCCACCAGAAAACTTGCCTGGCCGGCTTCGGCCTTAATGAACGCGCCCAGAAGAAATGCGGACGAGAAGGCGGCGGCTATCAGCCGGGAGGTCGTCTTGGTCATCAATGTCTACGGTCTCTGTCGTGGCAAGCGGATGGCTTGGTGATGGTCTTGCGGGCCTTGATGGCCAGTTGGTGCATGCGGATCAGGGATGTTTGTGACGGAATGAAGGAGCCGGGGCAATAAAAAAGGGCCATCCACAGATGACCCTTTTTGTCTCACCACGTCAGGTTTGCCCGGCAACTCAGTTCAACCGGCCCGCCGCATGGGCCAGCATCGTATAGACCTTGCCGGTATCCGAGGTCAGGTAGGACTGGGTGACCGTGCGGTTCGGATCGGTGCGGGCGACGTCGGCGAGCAGCTTTTCAAAGTCACCGATGTAGCGATCGACGGCGGTGCGGAATTCCGGCTCGCGGTCGTACTTGCGCTTGATCTCGTCGAAGGTCTGCTGGCCCTTCAGCGTGTAGAGGCGACGGGTGAAGACGTCGCGTTCACCGCGCTGGTAGCGGCGCCACAGGTCGACCGAAGCGTCATGATCGATGGCGCGGGCGATGTCGACCGAGAGCGAGTTCAGCGATTCAACGACATGGCGCGGGTTGCGGGCGTCGTTGGCGCGCTGGGCGGGAGCTGGGGCCGGAGCAGCGGCTTCCGCTGCGGGACGGGCCGGCGCACGCGGCGCCTCTTCGGCTTCGTCACGCGAGGCGCCGCGTAGGAGATCGCTGATCCAGCCGCCACTGGTGGCTTCCGTCCGCGGCGCTTCCTGCCGAACCTGCGGAGCAGGCGCTGGCTGGGGAGCCTGGGCAACCGGGCGCTGCGGAGCGGGTGCGGAAGCTGGCGTGGGCGCAATGGTGCCGCGCAGGCCCATGGATTCGATCGACTGGCGTGCCGTCGGGGCCGGCTGCGGGGCAGGCGCCGTCGGGATCACCGGCTGGGTGACGCGGGGCGCAGGCTCGGCCTGAGCGAGCGTGCGGGCGACCGGCTCGGAGATTTCGAGACGCTGGCTGGAGCGGCCGACGATCTGCGAAATATCCTGCAGGGCCTTGATCTGCTCGGCGACGGCGCGGCGCATGGCGGACGCGCTTTCCTTGGCCTCTTCCGGCAGATCGAAGGCACCACGCTTCAGGTCGGCGCGAGTGGCATCGAGTTCGTTGCGGATATCGGTTGCGGAGCGGCGGATCTCTTCCGTTGCACCCGAGAAGCGGCCGACGGCGTCGTCGATCGCATCGCGGAGCGATTCACGCAGGTTCTGCGCCGCATTGTCGGAGGCGCGGCCGGCTTCGCCGAGCATACGCTCGACTTCCGAGAGCGAGGCCGTCAGGCCGCCGCGCAAGCGGTTGGTGAGGTCGCCGGAGCGGCGCTCGACATTGGCAAAGCTGTTGTCGATCGTCGCATTGGCTTCCTCGCCGGCGCGGTTGATTGCTTCGCGCATGGTCGACGCTGCTTCCTCGGCGCGCTTCTCGGTATCCGAGAGCACGCGGCCGATATCGGCAAACGAAGCCTGCACGCTCTGGCGCAACGTGCCGGTGACCTGGTTGGAGCGCTGTTCGGCGCGCTCGAAGACCGTTTCGATCATACCGCCGAGGCCGCGCATGGTCTTTTCGATCTCGCCCGAACGCTGTACGAGGCCGGCTGCCAGCGTATGCAGGGCGGTCTCACGCTCTTCCAGCGTCGAGACGAGGCCGGACTGGGCGGCAGCGAGAAGCTGCGAGGCCTGGCCGAGAACCTTCGAATGGTCGTCGAAGCGGCCGATGATGCCGCCGACCTGGGCGAGCGTCTGGCCTGATATATCCGACAGGCGATCGACCTTGCCTTCGAGAAGGCGGGTCGAAGCAGAAACCATTTCGGCAGCCTTGGCGGCAGAGTCCGTGAAGCGCGTGGTCGTATCGCCGAGGCGGCTGTCGACGCCGCTCAGCTGATCGGCGGCGCGCGTCATCATCGTGGACATGGCGGCGCTGCTCTCCGACAGGCGCTGGACAAGCCCGTTGACGTTGTTCGTCAGGCTGTTTTCGATGGCGGCGACGGCATTGGCGACATTTTCGGCTCGGGCGGCAACGGCCTGGGTGAGCGCGTCATTTTCCGCTCGCAGGCGCTCTGCGCTCAGACTTGCGGCTGCGGTGATGCGGGCCGCGGCTTCCTGGCCGGCGTCGGTGTAGCGGTCGATGATCGGCCGTGCCGTTTCATCCAGGATGCGCGTCAGCTCGGTGGAGCGGCCGGCAAGCATGGAGTTCAAGTCGCGGGTGCGCTCGTCGAGCGTTGCGCGGATCGAGTTGCCGCGTGCTTCCAGCGCCTTGTCGATATCGGTGAGTGTGGTGTCGATTTCGCGGGCACGCTGCTCCAGGCTGGAGCGGATGATGCTGCTGCGGGCCTCCAGCGCGCGGTCGACCTCAGCCATGCTGGACGTGATCTGGCTGCCGGCATCCGTCAGCGTCGAACGGATGGAACTGCCATGCGCTTCCAGCGTCTGGCCGGCATCGGCGAGCGCATGATTGATGGCGCTGACCTGGCTGCTGACGATGTTTTCTGCTTCCGCCACCTTGCTGACGATGACGTTGCCGGCCTCCGAGAAGGTCTGAGCAACGGCGGCAGCCTGGCCGGCGAGGCGGCTCTGTGCCTCGGCGACGCGGTTGACGATCTGCGCGGAGCGCTCGTCCATGGCTTCGGCGAACTGCTGGCCGGTGCGGCTGAGCAGTTCCGAAGACTTGGCGGCTTCGCCATCCATGCCTTCGGCGGCTTCGGCAACGGCGTTGCGCAGGCTTGCGGCAAGACCAGCTGCCTTACCTTCGATCGTGCGGTTGACGGCATCGAGACCGACGGTCAGAGCGCGGTCCATGGTGGAGAGACGCTCTTCGATACGCGCGTTGCCGCGGTCCATCATGTCGCTCAAGGCCGAGGTCCGGCCGTCGATCGACTGGGCCATGTTCGCACTGCCACTGTCGAGCGTTTCGGTAAGCTGTGCCCGGCGGCTGTCCAGAGCCTGTGTGAGCTTGGCGCTGTGGCTGTCCAGAGCATGCGCGAGGTTGGCGCTGCTGTTGTCCAGGGCCTGGGTGAGGTTGGCGCTGCCGGCATGCAGCGCATCCGTCAGGCCGGCGGCGCGACCGTCGAAGGCTTCCGTCAGGCTGGCGGTGCGGCTGTCGAGCGCCTGGGTCAGGTTTGCGGCGCTGTTGCCGAGCGTTGCGGCGATGCGCTGGGCTGTGTCGTCGCCGATCGAACCCAGACGGGAGATGCCGTCATCCAGAAGACCGGAGAGTTGGCTGCCTGCAGCGTCGACCTTGTCGGCCACGCCACCGACGCCATCGGCAATACGGGCCTCGATGGCGGCCAGGCTGGCTTCGACGCGCGCGCCGGTCTCGGTGAAGCGGCCCGTGAGGTTATCGACGGAGTGGTCGAGATGGCCGGAGAAATCGGCGGCCGAACGCGAGATCGTGTTGGCGGCTTCCTGGAAGCGGCCGGCGATCTGGCCGGCACCTTCTCGCATGCGATCCTCGAGCGCCTGGGCGCTGCCGTCAATGGCCTGGCGGATCGCAGCTTCACGATCTTCCAGCGACATTTCGAGCATGCCGATGCTCGTCGCAACCGACGTGCCGATCGAGGTCGCCTGTTCGGAGAGCGTGTCGTTGATGAGGTTATGGGCCTCGGTCAGCGTCAGCGTGATGGCGTTGGTGCGGTCGTCAAGCGTGGTGCGGATGCGGTCATGCGCGGCTGCGAGACCGCCTTCGACGTTGCTTGCGGCATCGTTGGCAAGGGCGGCCATACGCTGCTCAGCGTCGGTAAGGCCATCCTCGATGCGGCCCGTCATGCTGCCGATGATGCCTTCCATGCGGGCGCTGCCGGCATCGAGGGCTTCGGACAGGGTGGAAGTGTGCTCGGCGAGCGCGGTTTCCAGACGTGCCTGGTTATCCGTATAGGCGGCACGGATCGCTTCCGTGCGGTCGGCAAAGGCGCCGGCAACACGCTCTTCGGCATTGGCAACGGTATCCATAATGGCGTTGCTGCGGTTTTCGAGCGCGGATTCGAAGCGGCTCTGGCCGTCATCGAGCGAAATGGCAAGCGCCATCGTCTTTTCATCGAGCGTATCGGACAGGCGGTCGGCGCTGTTCGTGACGGCATTGGCGATGGATTCGGCGCGGCTGGTGAGCGCTTCCTCGATGCGCAGCTGGCTTTCGCCGAGCGATGCAGCGATCCGGTCATGCGTGCCGGTGGCAGCATTGACGAAAGCGTCGGTGCCCGCCGTCAGCGTATCTTCCAGGCGACTCTGGCTTTCGTTCAGCGAGATGGCAAGCGCCATTGCCTTTTCGTCGAGCGTTTCGGAGAGGCGGTCATGCGTGCCCGAGACGGCATTGATCAACGCTTCCGAATGGGTCGACAGCGTATCCTCGATGCGCGACTGCGTCTCGTTCAGCGCAATGCCAAGCGCCATGGCCCGCTCGTCGAGGGTCTCGGCGAGGCGGTCATGGGTACCCGAGACGGCATTGATCAACGCTTCCGAATGGGTCGAGAGCGTATCTTCGATGCGCGACTGCGTTTCGTTCAGCGAGATGCCGAGCGCCATCGCCCTTTCATCGAGCGTATCGGCGAGACGGTCATGCGTGCTGGAAACGGCGCTGAGCAGCGCCTCCGAACGGGTCGCCAGCGTGTCGTCGATGCGGGCCTGACCTTCGTTCAGCGAGATCGCGAGCGCCATCGCCTTTTCATCGAGCGTATCGGAGAGACGGTCATGCGTGCCGGAGACGGCATCGATGATGGCCTGCGAGCGGGTCGCAAGCGTATCCTCGATATGGGCCTGACCTTCGTTCAGCGAGATCGCGAGCGCCATCGCCTTTTCATCAAGCGTATCGGAGAGGCGCTCATGCGTGCCGGAGATGGCATTGAGGAAAGACTCGGACCGGGCCGCGAACGTGTCCTCGATGCGGGCCTGGTTTTGCTTCAGCGTCTCAGAAAGGCGGTCGTTGGTGCCGGAAACGGCATTGATAAGCGATTCCGAATGGGTCGAGAGCGTGTCTTCGATGCGCGACTGCGTCTCGTTCAGCGAGATCGCGAGCGCCATCGCCTTCTCGTCGAGGGTTTCGGCGAGACGGTCATGCGTGCCCGAGACAGTATTGATGATGGCTTCGGAACGGCTCGCAAGCGCCTCGTCGAAGCGGCTGTGGTGGTCGGCGAGGGCGCCGATCAGCGCGCCGCCGCGTTCGGCCATCACGCTGTCGATGCCGGTATGCGCCATCTTCAGTGCATCGGTGATTTCAGCGGCGCGAGCAGCGAGAACGCCGCTCAGTTCTTCGGCGCGACCGCCGAATGCCCCTGTGACCTTTTCAGTGCCGCTGTCCACGGCAGTGGCGAGTTCGGTCGTGGTTGTCTGCAGCGTATCGCGGAATTCGGCTGCCCGGGCGGCGAGATTGTTCTGCAGTTCGGACGTGCCGGCTGCGAGAGCCAGCGAGATTTCCGACGTGGCGCTGCTCAGCGCCGAGCCGAGTTCGCCGGTACGGGTCGACAGCGCCGAGGTGATCTCGTCGGCACGGCTGGAAAGGGTGCTTTCCAGGACTTCCTGACCGGTTGCGAAGGCAGTCGCCAGCGCCAGCGACTGTTCGGTCATGGATGTGCCGAGGCGCTCGATATTGGAATTGAGGATGCCTTCGATGGAATCCGCATTGCCCGACAGCGTCTCGTTGATACGGGTGAGGCTTTCGATGAGCTTGGTGTCGAGCGAGCCGGAGCGCTTGTCGAAGGCATCGGTGAATTCGGCGACACGTTCGTCGAAGGCTGTCGAAAGCTGGGCGACGGTCGTCTGCAGGCGTTCCTCGAAGAAGCCGGAGCGCACGTCAAGATCCATGACTGCATCGTCGGCGCTCGATTGCAGGCTCTGGCGGAAGCTGGCGCCCTTTTCGTCGAGTGCGGCATTCAGCCTGGAGAGCACATCGTCGAGCGTGCCGCCGATCGTGCGCTCGCCTGATGTCAGGCTCTGATTGATCTCGCGGGTACGGGAAACCAGGATTTCGTTGAGCTGCTGGGTGCGCTCCTGCAGGGCGGCATTCAGGCGCTCGGTGCTCGCATCCATCGTCGAGGCGCGCGTCTCGAACTGGGTGAGCAGGCGCTCGCCATGTTCGTTGATCGTGCTGGTCAGCGCGTCCAAGCGGTTGTCGAATTCATTGCCGATCGCAAGGCCGGATGCGGTCAGTGTGTGGAGCAGCGTATCGGTCTTGGCAGCCAGCAGCGTGCCGAGCGATTGCATGGCGCTGTCCGACTTCTCCATGATCGCAGCAGCGCGCGTATCGATCAGCGAGGCGAAGGCTTCGCCCGAGGTCGCAAGGCGGATAGCGATCTCTTCTGTCGCAAGCGACAGTTCTTCCTTGAGCTGGTCGTGGACGCCGGCGATAGAGGAGCGGATGCGGTCGGCGTGGTTGACGATCGCTTCGCGCTCGGAGCCGAGCTCGTGGACGAGGCCGCGCACGCGCAGTTCGTTATCCGCGTAGGAACGCTCCAGCGCATTCACTTCGGAATGCACGAGCGTTTCGAGTTCGGAGGCACGCGCGATTGTGCGCTCGATGCCTTCGTTCATGGCGGAGACTTCGCGGCGCACGGCCTGGCCGACCGTCATGATGCGTTCAGACGCAATGGTTTCCGGCTCGGAAAGGCGCAGCGCAACTTCGGCCATGGAGCGGGCGGCGTTGCGCATGTCCTGGGCGCGCGAGATCATGATGGCGAAGGCATAGAACATCATGACCGGCACGATGATGCCAACGATGCCGGCAATCACGCCCGGCAGGGCGGCAAGATCGGTCAGCGAGCGGATCTGCGAGATCTGCGGCGCATAGAGCATGAACATCAGCCCGAGGCCGATGACGACCCACAGGATGGAAACGAGAGCGGCCGTGCGCAGGGCAGGGCGGCTGGAGCCGTTTTCCAGCGACTTCAGAAGTGACGCGGGCGAATTGCGGCTGGCATCGTTGGCCGGGGCGAATGCCGGTGCCCGGGGCGCCTGTTGATCGCCTGTACGGCCGGAGCGGCCACGGCGGCGCTGTGCTTCTTCCTGGGACTGATTACGGGCATTGGATGGGTCAGTCACATTAGCCTCCGGGGCGTGGGGCGCGTTGCCGCGGCGAGACGGCACGTTCTCCTGGCCGAAATCGATCTGAAGCGCCTCGTCCAATGCCTTGAACGCCTTGTCCTCGATCGATTCATTGTACTTGTTATTCGCCATTCCGATATGCCTCGCAATTCCCGGCCAGTCCGGCAGCGCATCCGGGCCACCGCCTTTGCCCGGAAAGAACCTTTGCCGTTCCAGCCTCCCATCCAAGACGGACGGATAAGCATGTCATTTCAGAGTAGATAGCCGATTTTTCAAACGAAAGGTATCAAAACACTACCATTATCCACTCTGTCGGCAAAGGCGCGCGGTAGGAGCCTGCCTCAACAGTATCGTAGTGACACATCTGGGCTCCCTACACAATTAATGAACCCTTGCGTTTCCATCCCTCTTAACTCGTTGTTAACACCTTTAAATTTTGGAAGCGGCCCAAAAGCCGATATTTTAGCGATATTTAAGGGACATTAACCATATGGTTAGATTTTCGCCCCGAATGCGCCGGAATTTAACGGGATCGCCATTCTCCAACCGCACAACAGTAGCAAGCGCGGGCGATATAAGACGGGAGAATTGGCAAATGGCAGCAGTGAGTATCGCATTCGAAGCACCTGACAATTCCACAGGGCCTTCGCCCTCCAAGGTCCGGCCGATCGACCTTGTTCATCTTGCGCGCCAGACGATGGGCGACAAGACCGTGGAAATCGAAGTTCTCCAGATGTTTGCGCGTCAGGCACGCGCCTGCCTGCAGGACATTGCAAGCGGCGAGTCTGCCAAGGTGGGCGCTGCGGCACATCGCCTGAAGGGAGCCGCAAGCTCCGTCGGCGCCTTCCGGGTTTCGCAATCGGCGGAAGCCGTCGAAGAGAACAATGGCGACGCGACCGCAATGGCGGCGTTGGGTGCAGCCGTGGTCGACGCCGAGAATTTCATTCTGAAACTCTGCCGGGGATAAGACAGGACAGGTTGGGCTGACCTTGAGCCTGTGTGTGCGTCCATTTTGACGCACACACAGGCTCAATTTTTCTAAATCTACGCATCAGGCTTTCCGAAAATCGAGCTCGATTTTCGTGCCGACACTGTGGGCCCGCTGTTCCATAGCGGAACGGCGGGTCTTTTTGCGACTTCCCCCGTGACGCATTGAGAATGGCGCAACCCTGGCCGATCTGCGAATCTCGGGTCGATCCGGCAATGTTGACTGACGCGCCGAATTGTCGGAAGAAACTCCGCCCATCTACTACGAAAGACCGGAACCTAATCCTGATGCCCAAACTTACCATCGTCGCCTTTGACGGAACGCGCTTCGATCTCGACGTCGATCAAGGCTCCACCGTGATGGAGAATGCGGTCCGCAATTCCGTGCCCGGCATTGAGGCCGAATGCGGCGGCGCCTGCGCCTGTGCGACCTGTCACGTCTATGTCGACGAGCAGTGGACTGAGACCGTCGGGCCGCCGGAAGCGATGGAAGAGGATATGCTGGACTTCGCCTTCGACGTGCGCCCGACCTCGCGTCTTTCCTGTCAGATCAGAATGAAGGCTGCCTATGACGGGCTCACCGTGCACGTGCCCGAACGCCAGGCTTAGAGCCTTTCCTGGTTAGATTGCAGCATTCTGCCGGAGCAGGTTTTCGTCAGGGCAGAAGCGATAGGTGAAGGGCATACGCCTTGGTACGTCCGAGCCGATCGCCTTTGATCCTGGCGGAAAGATGCCCGGCCCTAACTGGTTTGCAAGCAAACCACCGGGGTTGGCTGAAACGGGCCGCCTGATCGACCGGCCGGCTTGGCCGTAGATCTGGGCTACGACGTGCGCCGGCAGGTCGATCATCCGACTCCGTTTGAGCCAACAGAATGCTGCAATCTAACCAGGAAAGGCTCTAACTCCCAAAATCGCGGCTCTTCCAAAAAGAGAGCCTCGCACGCCGGAGGCGGGCGAGGCGAGGCGGGCGCATTACCTACGGATGAGGGAGGAACACCCGCGGCTTCGGAACGCGCCAGGAGAACACAGTCACGAAAGCCAGCTGCCTTACTGCACTTTCGAATATAGTCATATTACCGCGTTCCGGTTGAGTCCACCAGAATGAAAAATGACCGGTAAAAGGCTGGGAGTTCCACAAGCTTCGCACAAGTTTCATTGGGCAGCTAACGTTCTCTGCTCGCTTTGGGAGCAAAAAGAGCTTATCTTTCGCCGCCCTTGCCGTTGAGTCTGTTATTGAGCAGTCTCAGCATGCGATTCTGAAAATTGACCGCCTCGACGCGATCGAATCGGGCCTGCAACTTGTCGTGCTCCTCTACTCCGCGAGCCGACACATCCGAGACGAGCTCCTGCATGGCCTCGCAATTGCGCCGCGAAGGCAGCGCCTTGAGTTCGCGCTCCATGGCGCGCGCCTGAGTGCGGGCGATCTCGGCATGGCGCTCCTCATGGCGCCTGATATCGCTCGACAGCGCATCCCAGATCATCGACAGCTCACGGCTCGCGCCCTTGCGATTGCCCCAGCGCGGCATGATGATCTGTGTGTGGACGGTGACCTTGACGTTGCCGACGCGGCAGCGGCCATTTTCCTGAATATAAGTCGCCTCGCCGCCGAAACGGATCTTGGTGGCGCCGGGATGGCGAGCGGAGGAGCCGTTCGCCGTCGGGCCGCGGCGGCTCAGCTCATCGTCCAGCTCGTCGGCCGTTTTTCCCTTGATATCGAAATAAGAATAGCTTTTCGTCGCAACGACTTCGGCTGCCGCGGGGCCGCAGAGGAAAAAGGCAATCATGGAAAAGGCGATGGGAAGGCGCATATAACGCAACGCAAGCGGCATTCTGAACTGAACCTGTGTTGAAAGTTGGCGGAGCTTGGGGCATAGCCACCGCAAGAGCAATATCGGATAGCGGCTTTTTTGGCTAGCGACGGGATTAGACCGGTGAATCAGTTCGATAGCAGTTTCTGGCGTGTGGCCCACGGTCGCGAGATCGAGCTCAACAAGCGCGCGGTGATCATGGCGATCGTCAACGTGACGCCGGATTCCTTCTCCGACGGCGGGCTCTACGACACCGTCGACAGGGCCGTTGAGCATGCGCTGCAGGCAGTCGCAGACGGCGCTGAAATCCTTGATATCGGCGGTGAGTCAACGCGGCCGGATGCGGCTTCCGTCAGCCCGGCGGAGGAACAGGCGCGTGTACTGCCCGTCATCGAGGCGCTCAGCAGACGTACTGAAGCCCTGATTTCCATCGATACGTATCGCGCGGAAGCGGCGCGGCGTGCCATCAATGCCGGCGCCCATATCGTCAACGATGTCTTCGGCCTGCAGAAAGAGCCCGAAATCGCCGCGCTGTCGGCTGAGACCGGGGCAGGGCTCTGCATCATGCATACCGGTCGCGACCGGCAGAAGCTTGCCGATATCATCGAAGACCAGGTCTTTTTTCTCGAGCGCTCGCTTGAGATCGCTTCTGCCGCCGGCGTCCTGCGTGACCGGATCGTGCTCGATCCCGGCTTCGGTTTTGCCAAGGAGACACCGGGCGAAAATCTGGAGCTGATGGTGCGTTTCGAAGAGCTGCACCGCTTCGGCCTGCCGCTTCTCGCCGGCACGTCGCGCAAACGGTTCCTCGGCGCCGTCACCGGCCGGGAACCGGCGGAACGCGATGCGGCAACGGCTGCAACGAGCGCGCTACTCAGGCTGCAGGGGGCGGCTGTTTTCCGGGTACACAATGTCGCAATCAACAGGGATGCACTTGCCGTAGCCGATGCTATGCTGGCCGCCCGGAACGATGCTTCCAAAGCGCGTCACGATCCATGGGATCCGAATGCCGCGCTTTGAATCTTTGTTTTTTCGCATGTCGTTACCGCAAAACCGATACGCACTTTTGCGCGACATGTTTTAGGGGGAGGCCGTCATGAGTACCTATACGATCCTGATGCAGAATTGCGCCTTCTTCGCCCGGCACGGCGTGCATGCCGAAGAGGAATTCCTCGGCCAGCGTTTCTTCGTGGATGCGGAACTGGAAGTGGAAGCTGGCAGCGCGCTGGAAAACGATTCCATCGACGAAACAGTCCATTACGGTACCGCTTTCACCATCATCGAGGAGATCGTCGTCGGCCAGCGGCGTTACCTGATCGAGGCGCTGGCGTTCGATATCGCCAAGGGGCTCTGTAAAAAATTCCCGCAGATCATCAGGGCCAAGATCACCGTGCGCAAGCCGAACGCGCCAATCCCCGGCGTGCTTGATTTCGTGCAGGTGACCGTTGAGCATCGTGCCCGATAATCCATTCCGTCTCGCAACGCTCGGCCTCGGCGGCAATATTGGCGATCCGGTCAAGTCCATGGCATCAGCGCTTGCGGTGCTGGACGCCCATCCGGACTGCCGGGTGGCCGCCGTCTCCCGGCTTTACCGCACGCCGCCCTGGGGCAAGACCGACCAATCCTATTTCTTCAATTCCTGCGCGGCGGTGGAAACACGGCTTGCGCCGGAAGCGCTGCTCGATCTCTGCCTGTCGATCGAACGGGAGATGAAACGAGAACGCATCGAGCGCTGGGGGCCGCGCACGCTCGATATCGACGTGCTGACTTATGAGGGTATCGAGCAGGATGCGCCGCGGCTGGAACTGCCGCATCCGCGCATGACGGAGCGAGGATTCGTGCTGATGCCGCTTGCGGATATCGCGCCCGAACTCGTGGTCAGGGGCAGAGCGGTTTCCGGCTGGCTGGCCGGGGCTGATATCGCGGGTATCGAAATCGCAGACGAGAGCCGCGAGTGGTGGCGCAAGACATAAGGGACATGATATCAGCAGCCGACGAGAGCTGAACAGCCCCAGACGCCCTGCCTTGCGGGGCTTTTCCCCTATGTTCATGACATCTTGTCGCCTGCACCGGCTGCGCTAACTCAGAAGAACGACTGAGCCGGAGGTATCATGAGACTGTTCAAGAGCGGCGGGAAAGGCTGCTCGTTCAGGTACTGACATGCCGAAAACGGGCATTAGCCTTCCGGAAGGCATTGAAGACCACACTGACTTCCAGCAACGCTTCTGGCGTGCACAACGTTGGGCGTGGATCGGTTTTGCCGCCATTCTCATTGCTGCACTTTTCGGTGCGCTCGGGCGCAGCGGGCCTCTCTCCCGGCAGGAATTGAAACTTGCCGGCGGCAGTCTCGCGCTACCGATCATCACGCGGTGGAATGCGCCCGACGAGTTGCGCGTCTTTTTCCCGCCTTCTTCTTCGGACCGCAGGCTCGTTCTCGATCCCGATTTTCTGACGATCTTCTCCATCGAAGGCATCGACCCGCCGCAGAAAGCGATAGGTTACGAGAGCGGCCGTATCAGCTATGTCTTTCCTGTGGATGCCGCCGCGACGAGCCAGGTGATCCTGAGGCTTCATACGCAGAAGCCGGGGCTGCATTCCTTCCGCATCGGTATCGACCAGGACGTCATCGAACGTTCGGTCCTCGTCTTGCCGTGAGGTGCCCATGGACGCAGTCGTCAGAGGTGTCGCCATCTATTTCGCCCTGCTGGTGATTATCAGGCTGTCCGGCCGGCGCACGCTCGCCCAGATGACACCCTTCGATCTCGTCATCATACTGGTGATTTCCGAGACGACACAGCAGGCCATGCTGGGTGACGATTTCTCGATCACCAATTCGGTACTCCTGATCCTGACGCTGTTTACGACCGACATCGCGCTTTCCTATCTGAAGCGCTGGTCGCGCCGAACAGCCAGATTGATCGACGGCGTTCCGACCGTTCTCGTCACCAACGGCGTCTATGATGAAGTTGCCCTGAAGGGTTCGAGACTTCAGAGAGACGACGTGATGGAAGCCGCAAGAACGCAGCAAGGCATCGAGAGTGTCAAAGATATCCGCTTTGCAATTCTCGAGGTAAGCGGCAACATCAGCATCATTCCGAAGGAGTGAGGGGAAATGGTGGGTCAAAGAGCGGAGAGGAATGCGTCCGTTTCGGTAATCTCCACCTGCACCGAAAAACGGCCGCCCAGCAATTCGAGCGTAGCGTCATGCGTTTCGTCGGCGCTGCTGCAGACGGCGTCCTTCAACAGGATGACGTGATAGCCGAGGTCGATTGCGCCAAGTGCTGCAGCGAGCACGCAGATATCCGTTTCACCGCCGGTGATGACGACGGCTTCGACCTTTTCCAGCGCGAGTGTTTCATGCAGTCGCCCGTCGACCCAGGGCGAATAGGTTCGCTTGTCGAAGATGCGGGCAGGTGGTGCGAAAGACTTCAGATCGGCAACAATATCCATGAGCTCCGGCAGCAAGTGTTCGCCGGTCATCATTGACCATTTTTCGTAGTAGTTCCTCCACATGCCGGGCATGGCATCAGCGGTCGGCGGAGGAACGAAGCGCGTGAAAACCGTTCGTTCTGCATACCGTTCCGAGAGTTCAACAATCTGCGGCGACACCGTCGCCATCCATGGCACATGCCATGCTGTCTGTTCCGCGAACATCTTCTGCATATCGATGCAGAGATGGATCCAGTTGCCGGGCATCGGACCTGCAGCTTCAAGCATTCAGGGCGAATTGATGCTGGGCAGGAAATCCTCGACCTGCTTGCGGTCAGCTGCAGAAAGCGACTGCACCTGTTCCTGCCAGAAGCGTTCGGCCTCCGGCGGATCCTTCTCCCACTGGCGCACAGTGGTGATGTTATCGTCGATCTTGCAGCGGCGATGCCCGCCGAGGCGCAGATATTCCTTGGCGAGCTTCAGGCTCCTGGTTTCCGTATCCGTGTTGGTTGCGTTCATGTCCTTCGTCTCCATAGCCGAGCAGGAACAAGCCCTGCCGTTTACAAAGAACGACGCGTGGCGGGAAATGATCCGATACCATCACGAAATACTAGGATACGGAACGCGCCAATGAGGACGTATATCGGGTTGGTGGAGGAGGGCTCACCATCGCTGGATTTCAGGGTGGCGTTAAGGACAACAGCTTTCAGGGGCACGATCGACCTCCAGGCTGTTCGTCCGCACACAATCCGACAGATGCTCGGTTCCCCAGGCCAAAAAGCAAAAGCGGCGGAAAACCGCCGCTTCAGGAAAATCCGCTCCGAATGAATAGCTTACTGGATCGAACCGACAGCCATTTCGTCGACCTGGCGGGTCAGCGTCAGGCCGATGACAGGGACCATCTGGCTTTCGACCTTGACCGAAACGGTGACGTTCATGGTCTTGTCGTCGCGAACGCGGGCAATCATCGCGCCGTTCAGCTTGGAGCGATTGATACCGACGACGACGGTATCGTCAGTGACGGCGCCGGAGACGATATCGAGGCCTTTACCTTCGGCACCATCAAGGAACTTGCCCTTGTAGGTGGAACCGGACTGGGAGATGACGGCGCTCATCGGCTGCTTGAAGACGCCGACGCGGCAAGTACCGTCGAGCTTGATACCGGCAGCGGAATTATCAGCTGGCGAACCGACGAGATTGCAGGTGAATTTCGTGCCCTTGTACTTGCCGGCGACGATTTCGCCCGGCCCCTTCCAGGTGCCAGCGACGGATTCGAAGAAGGCCTTGTCGCGGGTTGCGGCAGTGGCGTTGGAAGCGACGTCTGCCACCGGAGACAATGCCGCGGCGGCCAGGCCGCATACAAAAAGAAACTTGCGCGAGTACATGGATTTTCCTTGGCAAACACCACTCGGGAACTGGTCTGAAGTTTTGCCGGAGAATGGTTAATCCTTTCTTTCCGAGGCGCCGAAATGCGTGGAAATACAGGGCTTTCGCTAGGCAAGGTTTCTGAAGCAGCGGATGTAGCACATTGAATCCGCTCAAGTTTTCTCAGCCCTCATAAGAAGGCCTGAATGTGGCGAAATCCGGCTTTTTTGCTTAAGGGTTGCCGTTGCGCGTCGTCATCGACGGCGTCAAGTCGCCGATAAAGTCACCGATTCCCGGCCGGTTCAGCGCCCGGAAGCTCAGCGGACGGCAGAGATCCATGGCGGCGATGCCGATCCTCGCCGTCATCAGCCCATTGATGACGCCTTCGCCGAGTCGCGCCGAGAGCTTCGAGGCGAGCCCGTGGCCCAGCACTTGCTGCACGAGGCTGTCGCCGACGGCTATCGAGCCGGTCACGGCAAGGTGGGCAAGCACGTCACGCATCAATCTCAGCATGCCGAGCGTGCCGGGACGGCCGCCATAGAGCTCAGCCATGGCGCGGATCAGCCGCGCGGCTTCGTAGAGCACATAAAGCAGATCTACGATGGCGCGCGGGCTGACGGCCGTGACGATCGAGACGCGTTTGGAGGAATTGACGATCAGCGCGCGTGCCCGCCGGTCCAACGGGCCGAGAAGCTCGCGTTCGGCAAGCGCAATCAGATGCGGAGCGTCGATGACCTCGCCTTCGGTCTCCTTCAGCGTGGCGCGGCCCTTGGCGGTTTCCGGCTTGTCGGCGATGAGGCCCATCAGGCGGGCGACGACCGCGCGCGCCTTGGCGGGGCGGGTTTCCAGAATGGCGGCATCGGCCTCAGCCTTGATGGTCTGCACTGCGGCAAGCCGCATCATGCCCGCCGTCTCCCTGACGATGACAGCGATGACGGCGAGGATGCCGATCGCGAGCACGGCGAGGGCGGCATAGCCCAGCCAGTCGGCGCGGCTGAAGAGATCGCGGATCAGCTGGTCGGTCCAGAGGCCCACGGCGAGCGACAGCAGAATGCCGAAAGCACCGACGGCGATGCTGGCAAAGGAGGTGCGACGCTTGCGCGGGGTGGCGACCGGCAGCGGGCTCAGATCTTGCTCCGGATTGAGGAAGGGATCTTCCTCATCCGGCGTCAGCACCACTTCGCCTGAGAAGCTAGCGGGCTTGCGACGTTCTACGCGAGGGGCTTCGGGGGCCGCATTCTCCTCCTCAAAGGTGAAGGCGGCGGGGGCACGGCGCGGCGGATGGGGCTGATCGATCGGCGGCTTGCTCATGCGAGGCGGTCTCCGAACAGGAACTGCAAGGCGCGGTCGAGACGGATATGAGGCACCGAGAGTTTGACGCCGCCGCCGGTTTCCTCGAGTTGCGGCGGGCGGAAGCGCACAACATTGACGTCGGGCAGTTCGACCGACGCGTCGCCGGCTTCGATGCGCTCGAATAACGCTTCCGGATTTTCCGGCAGATCGCCGGGGAAGATTGCCGTCTTGCGCTCGCCGTCGAAGGTCTCACCAGCGATCATTTCACCGGCCATGGGTGTTCCGACGATGACGGGCAGGTCGTGGCCGTCGCGACGCACCGTTGCCTCCCGCGTGGCGCGCACGGAGGCGAGCGCCATGACATCGATGCCGGCGCCGGCCATGCCGATACGGTCAATGGCGCGATCGACGAGGCGGCGCGTCAGCCTGTCCAGCCGGTCGTGGCTTTCGTGGTGCAGATGGTCCGCCTTGGTGGCGGCAACCAGAACACGGTCGATGCGCCGGCCGAGCAGCGACGACAGGATTGAATTGCTGCCGGGGCGAAAGCAGGCGAGCACATCGGTCAGGGCGCGCTCCAGATCCTGTACGGCTTCCGGACCGCGGTTCATCGCCTGCAGCGCGTCGACCAGAACGATCTGCCGGTCGAGCCTGGCGAAATGCTCGCGGAAGAAGGGTTTGACGACCACGGACTTGTAGGCCTCGTAACGACGCTCCATCATCGCCCAGAGCGAGCCGTGCTTCGGCCGGCCTTCGGGCGGCAGTGCAAGCGGGGCGAAGGTCAGGGCAGGCGAGCCGTCAAGATCACCGGGCAGCAGGAAGCGGCCGGGCGGAAGGGTGGAGAGAGAACGCTCGTCGGCCCTGCAGGCCTTCAGATAGTCGGCAAAGCTCGTGGCGAGATCGCGGGCGACCATTTCATCGGCGGAAGCGGTGATATCTGTCGCTTTCGTCAGCTCCAGCCAGGCACTCGACAGCTCGGCGCGGATGCCGGCTGCGGCAAGGGCGATGGTTTCCTCGCTGAAGGTGCGGAAATCCTTGCCGAGCAGCGGCAGGTCGAGTAGCCACTCGCCGGGATAATCGACGATATCGATGGAGAGCCGTCCGGGCGAGAACATACGCGTCCAGGAGCTGGCGCTCTGATAATCCAGCGTGATGCGCAGCTCCGAGATCGCGCGGGTGGAATCCGGCCAGATACGCTCCTTCACAAGCGCCCGGATATGATCCTCATACTGGAAGCGCGGCACGGCATCATCGGGCTGCGGCTCCAGGCGGACGGCCGAAACGCGGCCGGACTGCATCGCTTCAAAGAGCGGCAGCCGGCCGCCATGCAGGAGATTATGGACCAGCGAGGAAATGAAGACGGTCTTGCCGGAACGGGAAAGGCCGGTGACACCGAGCCGGATGGTCGGATTGACAAGACCGCTGGCGCGGTCTGCAAGATTGTCCAGCGCGATCAGCGCATCGTCGGCAAAGGATGTCAGGCGCGGCGGCAAATCGGAATCCCTGGTGGCACTGCCTGCAATATAGGAAGGGGCCGCAGCCTGAAAAAGAAGCGGCGCGAAAACTCAGTCGATGACGAAATCGACGAGACGCCATGCCGAAGTCACAGCGGCATAGTCGATGACAGCGAGACCGGCTGTCGGGAAACCTTTCGGTACAGAGGCTGCCATAGCCTTTTTGCCGATCAGCGCCGATAGGGCCTGCTCCATGGTCGGATTGTGGCCGACGAGCATGACACTCCCCGCATCCTGCGCGTCGATGATTTCGAGATAGGTATCGACCGAGGCATTGTAGAGCGTGTCGACGAAGCGCACGTCGAGCGTTTCGCCCATGGCGCGATGCACGGCCTCAGCGGTATCACGGCAGCGAAGCGCGGTCGAGCTGATCAGGATATCAGGACGGTAGCCCTTGTCGGCGGCGCGGTCGGCGACGATCTCAGCGTCGCCGAAACCCTTCTGGCTCAGCGGACGGTCGAAATCGCGCTGTCCGGGCTCGGCCCAGGCGGCTTCGGCATGACGCAGGAGGTAGATCCGATGGGGTGGAGGCAGGAGGGTGGCCATGGGCAAATCCAGCTTCGAACGGAGCCTTTTCAGTAGCGTTTGCGGTCCCGCAACGTCAACTGCCCACCGGCTTCCAAGAGCGCAAAACGGGTGCCCCAACACGGCGTTTTGAAGGCCAAGCAAAAATCGCCATTCGGAATAAGGATGCGAAAATAGACTGTTAGCTCAAATTGATGACAGATTTAAAAATCTGTTTACCTGTCTTATTTGGCTTGAATCGCGGATAGCGCTTGGGATATACACCCGGCCAGATGAGATGTTCTTCAGGAGAATCGCGTTGAGTGAGAAGATCGATCTTAGCAATTATGTTCCCTCGGAAGACGAGGAGTTCATGAATACGAACCAGCGCGCTTATTTCAGAGCCAAGCTGGTTGCCTGGAAAAACGATATCCTTAGAGAAGCGCGCGAAACACTCGACCATCTGGCTGAGGAAAGCGCAAACCACCCTGATCTCGCAGACCGTGCATCCTCCGAAACCGACCGGGCGATCGAACTTCGCGCCCGCGACCGTCAGAGAAAGCTGATCTCCAAGATCGACGCAGCCTTGCAGCGCATTGAAGATGGCACTTACGGTTACTGCGAGGAAACCGGCGAGCCGATCGGCCTGAAACGCCTCGATGCCCGCCCGATCGCCACGCTGTCGATCGAAGCGCAGGAACGCCACGAGCGCCGCGAAAAGGTTTACCGGGACGAATAATAAACTTCCGAACTGGCAATGAAAAAAGCACCGCGAGACGATCGCGGTGCTTTTTGTTTTGGGCCCATATGGCTCCGGCTTTTACTTGTCGCGATTGACGCTCATTTCGCCGAAGATGCGGGCAACTTCCTTTTGAAGTGCGGCATCGGCACCTGTGATCGGCGCCATGTCGGGGTCGCGGCGCGGCATTGAACCGGGCTGAGGAGAGCCAGACTGAGGAAAACCGGGCTGCGGGGCGGGGCGTGCCTGCTGCGCATTGGGTACGGGAACCACGCGCTCGGCGGCCGGATTGGCCGATATTTCATCATCGAGGATGCGTTGGAAATCGCGGCGGATGGCGGCCGATTGCAAACCGCCATCTTCCGTCGCGACCGGGGCGCCACGCGAAACGGCGGGAATGCTCTGGGCCGGCGGGGCGGACACTTCCGGTTCGACGCGCTGCTGCGGCAGCACGCGCTGGCGGGCTGCATCGAGGATATCGGCGGCGCTGGCGGCATCGGGCACGGGTTGCGGAGCGGGGCGCTCGGGCTGGCGCGGCTGAAGCTGCGACATACGCTGCGGGCCGTCTCGCTCGGCTGTTAGCGGCGAGGCAAAGACCTGCGGCGCGGGAGCCTGCTGGCTCGACATCTGCTGAGCAGACATCTGTTGGGCAGACATGGGCGGCGCGACTGCCGGAGCGACCGAAGGTTCGGGGCGCTGGCGAAGCGGCTCGGCCGGCGGGGCGATGACTGGGACGATGACCGGTGCCGGTGCAGGGCTATGGGGTTCGAAATCGGGTTCGGCGCTTGCCGCCACAGGCGGTGCGACAGGGGCGGCGACCGGCCTCGGCTGCGGGGCCGGCGGCGGCTCGCGGGGCGGCTGGACGATTGCACGCTCCTGAACGACCGGGCGTTCCTCGACCGGCTGCGGGCGGAAATCGCTCGCCGTTTCGGCTTCGGTTTCCGGTAGGATGCGGCTTTCGATGACGATATCGGTGGGGCCACCGATCATGACGAGATGTTCGACATTGTCGCGGCGCACCAGCACTAGGCGGCGGCGGGCATCTACGGCTGCGGCGTCCAAAACCTGCAGGCGCGGCTGGCGGTTGCGGCCGCCGCGAACGAAAGGCGACGGCGCGCGATGGCGCAGGAACCACAGAACGAGAATGAGCAGGACGAGGGCAATACCGACGCCGCCGGCGGCAAGCAGGAAGCGGCTACCGTAAGCTCCTACAACATCATCGAACATAGGCACTCACTCCATTTCGCATTATGGCACAACAGACGACTTTTCCGCTCCTTAGGCAAGAGCCGGCGGGTCTGTCCAGTCACCGGCGAACGCGATTTCGTGTTGTGCAGTTATTTGGCCCGCTGCTTGCTTCGGCATCGGCGGGATTACGGGCAAATTGGCGCGTTTGCCTGTGAATTCAAGCAGCCTAACGAAACCTGCTGTTTTTGCGGGCGCAGCAAGTTGATAAGAAGGAAAGACTGCCTGATTCCTGCTTCGTAACGGTGTTACGGGCGCGGCAGGAAGGGCTTATGCGAGGAATAGATGACGAAATCGCGTCAGGTCGACGACTATAACGCGCCGCTTGTGGATCGTGGGGGGCGTTCTGGCACGGCGATACGCATCATCCTGCTGGCGATCGTGCTGATTGCGGCGGCGGCAGCCTTCGTCTTCTTCAAGGATTCGCTCGGCAACGAGCTGGTGCTCGGCTGTCTCGGCGTTCTCGCCATGGTCGGCATCTTCTTTCTCGTCTCCTCCGTCATCGGCTTCATCGAGGTCATGCCGCAGCGCCAGTCCGACAGCCTGGCGCGCGCTTTCTTGAACGGCCATCCCGACGGGACTCTAATCACCGACGAGAAGGGCCGCATAGTTTATGCCAATGCCGCCTATGGCGCATTGACCGGCGCGCGCAAGGCGACCGAGGTGCAGACACTGGAAACGCTGCTAT
The DNA here is from genome assembly GCF_014873945.1 of Rhizobium viscosum. NCBI lineage: Bacteria > Pseudomonadati > Pseudomonadota > Alphaproteobacteria > Hyphomicrobiales > Rhizobiaceae > Rhizobium > Rhizobium viscosum. The sequence continues at coordinate 240,632 of NZ_JADBEC010000003.1, forward strand.
CGCGCCATCGCGAATCGAACGAGGCGCTCTACCGGCTGGTGAACGGGTTGCGCGAGGGCCGCGAAGGCCGCGAGGAGTTCCGCCTGCTGCGGGCCGTTGGCCCTGGAAGCAATGCCGGCGCGCATTGGTATCGCCTGAAAGCGCGGCTCCTGAAGCCGGAAGAGGGCAACAGCACGCTGCAGATCTGGCAGATCACCGATATCACCGCCGAGCGTGAGGATCAGGAGCGCTTCTTCAAGGAACTCCAGAACGCGATCGACTATCTCGACCACGCTCCCTCGGGCTTCTTCTCCGCCGGGCGCAAGGGCGAGATCTTCTATCTGAACGCCACGCTTGCGGAATGGCTGGGTCTCGACCTCACAAAATTCATGCCGGGCTCGATGAACATCGGCGATCTTGTCGCGGGTGAGGGGCTGGCGCTGATCCAGTCCGTACAGGCCGAGCCGGGTCTGAAGAAGACCGTCACACTCGATCTCGACCTGCGCAAATCGAATGGCCAGAGCCTGCCGGTGCAGATCATCCACCGCGTCACGTCCATGCGAGACGGGGCGCCCGGCGAAAGCCGCACCATCGTGCTGACACGCGATGCAGGCCAGGAGAACGAGCAATCTGCCTCGGCCGCCGCCATGCGCTTCACGCGCTTCTTCAACAATACGCCAATGGCGATCGCCTCCGTCGACGGCAAGGGCAAGATCCTGCGCACCAATGCGCCTTTCCTGAAGCTCTTTTCCAATATTGTCTCACGTGACGATCTGGAGCGTGGCGCGCTTCTGGAAACGATCGTGCAGGACAGCGACCGGCCGCAGCTTGCGGAAGCTCTCGCCGCCGCCAAGGACCGGCAGAGCGACATTCCGCCGATCGATTCCCGCACGCCGACCGATGATGCACGCTTCTTCCGCTTCTATGTGAATGCTGTCATCGACCAGAGCGACGAGGCGCCGGAGGAGGCGGCCATTGTCTACGCGGTCGAAGTGACCGAGCAAAAGGCGCTCGAAGCGCAGATGGCGCAAACACAGAAAATGAATGCGGTCGGCACGCTCGCCGGCGGCATTGCGCACGATTTCAACAATGTGCTGACGGCGATCCTGCTCTCCTCCGACCACCTGCTCTTACAGGCACGACCTGCCGATGCGAGCTTCGCCGATCTGATAGAGATCAAGCGCAATGCCAACCGCGCGGCTGTGCTCGTGCGCCAGCTTCTCGCCTTCTCGCGCAAGCAGACGATGCGGCCGACGGTGTTGAATCTGACCGATGTCGTCGGCGACCTGCGCATGCTGGTCGACCGGCTGATTTCGGGTACCAACGTCAAACTCGACGTCGAATATGGCCGCGATCTCTGGCCTGTCAAAACCGATCTTTCGCAATTCGAGCAGGTGCTGATCAATCTCTGCGTCAATGCGCGCGACGCCATGCCGGAGGGCGGCACCCTGACGCTGCGCACCCGCAATCTTCCGGCAGCGGAAGTTGCCGCCTTCAACTATTCCTACATGCCGCATGAGGACATGGTGCTGGTCGAGGTGACCGATACCGGCACCGGCATTGCGCCCGAGATCATGGACAAGATTTTCGAACCCTTCTTCACGACCAAGGATGTGGGCAAGGGCACAGGTCTCGGCCTTGCCATGGTCTATGGTATCGTCAAGCAGTCCGGCGGGTATATCCAGCCGGAATCAGAAGTCGGCAAGGGCACGACCTTCCGTATCTTCCTGCCACGCCATATCGTCGAGCCGGCAGTCGCTGCCGAAGCGGAAGCAGCCGATCAGGCCGTCGCGGCTGGCGGTGCGCAGATTGTGGAACTCGTCCAGCCGAAGCAGCCGGAAGACCTCACGGGCTCAGCCGTCATCCTGCTCGTCGAGGACGAAGAAGCAGTGCGGCGCGGCGGCAAGCGCATGCTCGAGACGCGCGGCTATACGGTCCATGAGGCGGGCTCCGGCGTCGAGGCCCTCGAGATCATGGAGGAGCTCGAAGGCAAGGTGGATATCGTCGTCTCCGACGTCGTGATGCCTGAAATGGACGGGCCATCGCTGCTGCGTGAGCTGCGCAAGAACTATCCGGATCTGAAGTTCATCTTCGTGTCCGGTTACGCAGAGGATGCGTTCGCCCGCAACCTGCCGCCGGAAGCGAAGTTTGGCTTCCTGCCGAAGCCATTCTCGCTGAAGCAGCTAGCTGTGGTGGTGAAAGAGACGCTGGATAGCTAGTGTCGGCGGGGTCGCCCCGATTTAGGCAATCGGAGAGGGCGTGCCGTGTGGCCACCCCCCTCTGGCCTGCCGGCCATCTCCCCCACAAGGGTGGAGATCGGCTTGTGGCTTGACCTTCGCGCCTCACTGACGTCGCACAGTTTCAACGTCAATTGGTTTGGGGAAGCCCGCGCTCCCAGCCAGTCTCCACCCTTGTGGGGGAGATGGCCGGCAGGCCAGAGGGGGGGTGTCTCACAAGCACCGCTTATCGGCAGGGCAGCGACCCGCGACACAACGCGTTTAAGGGGCGGAACCAGCCCGCCCCATTCTTACTTATTCACCCAGCGCCACGGCAATCTCTGCCGCAAGCCGCGCATTATTCTCCACCAGCGCAATATTCGTCTTCAGGCTCTGACCATCGGTCAGGTCGAAGATCGTGCTCAGCAGGTAAGGTGTTACCGCCTTGCCAGTGATCTCGTCGCGCTCGGCGCTGTCGAGCGCACGCTCGATGTAGATTTCCATTTCCTCGCGAGCGATCTCGTCGGCTTCCGGTACCGGGTTGGCAATCAGCATGCCGCCGTCAATGCCGAGCTGTTCGCGCGTGGTCTGGAAATTGGCGATCGCCGCCGGGCTGTTCAGTGTCAGCGGGCTGCGGATGCCTGACGAGCGCGACCAGAAGGCCGGGAATTCATCGCTTTCATAGGTGACGACGGGCACGCCGCGGGTCTCCAGCACTTCCAGCGTCTTCGGAATGTCGAGGATCGCCTTGGCGCCGGCGCAGACGACGATGACGCCGGTGCGGGCGAGTTCTTCGAGGTCGGCGGAGATATCGAAGGTCTCTTCAGCGCCGCGATGCACACCGCCGATGCCGCCGGTTGCAAAAACCTTGATGCCAGCGCGGGCCGCCGCAATCATTGTTGCAGCAACCGTCGTCGCGCCAGTGCGGCGCTCGGCGATCGAGAAGGCGATATCGGCGCGCGATACCTTCATCACGTCCTTCGCCTTGGCGAGCTGCTCCAGCTCAGCGGGTTCGAGGCCGATATGCAGCGTGCCATGGATAACGGCGATGGTGGCAGGAACCGCGCCCTGATCGCGGATGATCGATTCGACGCTGCGCGCCATCTCGATATTGCCGGGATAGGGCATGCCATGGGTGATGATGGTCGATTCGAGCGCCACGATCGGGGCGCCGCGCTGCTTGGCGGCGGCCACTTCCTTCGAATAGGAGATCGGCAGCAGGGACGAGAAGGGTTTGGTCATGATCCGTATCCGTTTATCGATGTTGCCGCTTCATTGCAGAATTCTTGCCGCCGGGACAAGCGAAAGCATGTCGCGAAGAAGATCCGGCGAGAGATTTTCATTCACCGCATGCCGCGACTGGACGGTGAGGGCTGCTGCCGCAGCACCATGGCGGATCGCTTCTTCGAGCGGATGGCCGCGCATCAAGGCAGACAGTGTGCCTGCCGCAAGCGAATCTCCCGCACCAGTGACATCGGCGACATCGTCAGAGATCGGCGGCTGCAGGAGAAGTGCACGACCGTCCTTGAAGGCGACAAGTTCGCGCTGGCCGCGGGTGACAACCGCGCCGCCGACGCCGATGTCACCGAGCAGCGACGGCCAGCCGGCAGCGTCGTCCGGCCGCCTGCCGGTGAGGGCTGCAGCCTCGGCCTCATTCATGAAGAGATAGTCGATACCCTCAAGGCAGGGCAGGAGGCGCACGACCTTGGCCGGTGAAATGGCAATTGCCGCGACCGGCTTGCCGAGTGCCTTGGCCCTTGCGACGATCGCGGCAGCCGTTTCCTCCGGCAGGTTGGCGTCGAAGAGGATGAAATCGGTGGCGGCGAAGGCATCGCGCACCCAGCGGATCGACAGCCGCCGCGGCACGAAGAAGCGGTAGAGCTCCATGTCGGCCAGTGCGATGACCAGATTGCCGTCCTTCTCGATGATGGCCGTATAGCTTGGCGTCTTGCGATCGAGGAAGACGAAGGGACGGTCGTTGATCCCTGCAAAATCGGCCGCCTCGCTCACCATCTCGCCGATAGGATCACCGCCGCGCGGCGAAATCATCGTCACGTCGAAGCCGAGACGGGCGAGATTGCGGGCCGCATTGAAGCCGCCGCCGCCCGGTTCCTCAAACCAGGTTCCTGGATTGCTGGCGCCAGGGGCCGTCTCGCCGGAAATGCGGCCGCGGCGATCGATATGGGCGCCGCCGAGAACAAGAATCTTGCCGCTCATTTCTGCACCCCGGAAGCGAATCGAATGCGGCGCAAAGCGGCGGGATTCAGCGCCTGCGGGACACTAAGCCGTTGCTTTGCATCGATAAAACAAAAATAGAACACAGGCCGTTTTACCTTTTTCTTTCAATTATTTGCAACCCCATTGCGAAATAAGAACAAATAGGGTACAAACTTCGCATCAGCGGCGACATTGCTAGAGCAGCGTCAATAACCTAAAGGTGGATCGAATGTCTCAGAATTCATTGCGGCTCGTAGAGGACAAATCGGTGGACAAAAGCAAGGCGCTCGAAGCGGCACTCTCACAGATCGAGCGGTCGTTCGGCAAGGGCTCGATCATGAAACTCGGCTCGAACGAGAACATCGTCGAGATCGAAACGGTTTCCACAGGTTCGCTCAGCCTCGATATCGCCCTCGGCATTGGCGGTCTGCCGAAGGGTCGTATCATCGAGATCTACGGTCCGGAAAGCTCTGGTAAGACGACGCTCGCGCTGCAGACGATTGCCGAAGCGCAGAAGAAGGGCGGCATCTGCGCCTTCGTCGATGCCGAACATGCACTCGATCCGGTCTATGCCCGCAAGCTCGGCGTCGACCTGCAGAACCTCCTGATCTCGCAGCCCGACACCGGCGAACAGGCGCTCGAAATCACCGATACGCTGGTGCGCTCCGGCGCGATCGACGTTCTCGTCGTCGACTCCGTGGCAGCGCTGACGCCGCGCGCCGAAATCGAAGGCGAAATGGGCGACAACCTGCCGGGCATGCAGGCCCGCCTGATGAGCCAGGCGCTGCGCAAGCTGACGGCTTCGATCTCCAAGTCGAATACGATGGTGATCTTCATCAACCAGATCCGCATGAAGATCGGCGTCATGTTCGGTTCGCCGGAAACGACGACAGGCGGTAACGCACTGAAGTTCTATGCCTCCGTCCGCCTCGACATCCGCCGTATCGGCCAGGTCAAGGAGCGCGAAGAGGTGATCGGCAACCAGACGCGCGTCAAGGTCGTCAAGAACAAGATGGCGCCTCCCTTCAAGCAGGTCGAATTCGACATCATGTATGGCGAGGGCGTATCCAAGACTGGTGAACTGATCGACCTCGGCGTCAAGGCCGGCATAGTCGAGAAGTCGGGCGCCTGGTTCTCCTACAACAGCCAGCGTCTCGGCCAGGGCCGCGAAAATGCCAAGATCTTCCTGCGCGACAACCCGGATCTCGCCCGCGAGATCGAAACGGCGCTGCGACAGAATGCCGGCCTGATCGCCGACCGCTTCCTGCAAAATGGCGGCCCGGATGCCGGCGATGATGCTGGCGATGGCGACATGTAATCCAGCCTAGCACGTAACGAATTCGAACCGGCCGCATTCCCTCACGAGAATGCGGCCGGTTTTGTTTGTTGCTGGACAGTGGCAAGGTCGAACGATAAAAGCCGATGGATTTAATTTTACCTGCCTGCTGGCAGCATCGAAGGGCATGAAATGAGCGGTGTAAACGATATCCGGTCGACCTTCCTCGACTACTTCAAGAAGAACGGCCACGAGATCGTTCCATCGAGCCCGCTCGTGCCGCGCAATGACCCGACGCTGATGTTCACCAATGCCGGCATGGTGCAGTTCAAGAATGTCTTCACCGGTCTCGAAAAGCGTCCCTATTCGACGGCGACGACCTCGCAGAAATGCGTGCGCGCCGGCGGCAAGCATAACGACCTCGACAATGTCGGCTATACTGCACGCCACCTGACCTTCTTCGAAATGCTCGGCAACTTCTCCTTCGGCGATTATTTCAAGGAGAATGCGATCGAGCTTGCCTGGAAGCTGGTCACGGAGGGCTTCGACCTGCCGAAGAACCGGCTGCTGGTCACCGTCTATTCCGAGGACGAGGAAGCAGCGTCGCTCTGGAAGAAGATCGCCGGTTTCTCCGACGACAAGATCATCCGCATTCCGACCTCTGACAATTTCTGGCAGATGGGAGATACCGGCCCCTGCGGTCCGTGTTCGGAAATCTTCATCGACCAGGGCGAGAATATCTGGGGCGGTCCTCCGGGGTCGCCGGAAGAAGATGGCGACCGGTTCCTGGAATTCTGGAACCTCGTCTTCATGCAGTTCGAGCAGACCGAGCCCGGCGTTCGCAACCCATTGCCGCGCCCGTCGATCGATACCGGCATGGGCCTGGAGCGCATGGCTGCCGTTCTGCAGGGCGTGCAGAGCGTGTTCGACACGGACCTCTTCCGCACGCTGATCGGCACCATCGAGGATACGATGGGTGCCAAGGCAGAGGGCAGCGCCAGCCACCGCGTCATTGCCGACCACTTGCGTTCTTCGGCCTTCCTGATCGCCGATGGCGTGCTGCCGTCGAATGAAGGTCGTGGCTATGTGCTGCGCCGTATCATGCGCCGCGCCATGCGCCACGCCCAGTTGCTCGGCGCCAAGGAACCGCTGATGTACAAGCTGCTACCGACGCTGGTGCAGGAGATGGGCCGCGCCTATCCGGAACTGGTGCGCGCCGAGGCGCTGATTTCCGAAACGCTGAAGCTCGAGGAAAACCGCTTCCGCAAGACGCTGGAGCGCGGCCTGTCGCTTCTGTCAGACGCGACCACCTACCTTTCCAAGGGCGACATGCTGGATGGCGAGACCGCCTTCAAGCTCTACGACACCTATGGCTTCCCGCTCGACCTGACGCAAGACGCGTTGCGCGCCCGCGAAATCGGCGTCGACATTTCCGGCTTTACCGACGCGATGGAGCGCCAGAAGGCGGAGGCCCGCTCGCATTGGGCCGGCTCCGGCGAGAAGGCCACGGAAACCGTCTGGTTCGAGCTCAAGGAAAAGCACGGCGCGACCGAGTTCCTCGGTTACGACACCGAGACGGCCGAAGGCGTCGTGCAAGCGATCGTCAAGGACGGTGCCGTCACGAATGAAGCCAAGACCGGCGACAAGGTGCAGATCGTCGTCAACCAGACGCCCTTCTACGGCGAGTCCGGCGGTCAGATGGGCGATACCGGCGTGATCTCTTCCGACCACGGCAAGATCGAGATTTCGGATACGCAGAAGAAGGGCGAAGGTCTGTTCGTGCATCTGGGCACCGTGATCGAAGGCGTAGTCAAGACCGGCGAGCCTGTCGCGCTGACGGTCGATCACGCCCGCCGCTCGCGCCTGCGCGCCAATCACTCGGCTACCCACCTGCTGCATGAGGCACTACGCGAAGTGCTCGGCACCCATGTGGCTCAGAAGGGTTCGCTGGTCGCACCCGAGCGCCTGCGTTTCGACGTCTCGCATCCGAAGCCGATGACGGCAGAAGAACTCAAGGTCGTCGAAGAGATGGCCAATCAGATCGTGTTGCAGAATGCTCCGGTCACCACCCGGCTGATGAGCGTCGACGATGCGATCGAGGAGGGCGCCATGGCGCTCTTCGGGGAGAAATACGGCGATGAAGTGCGTGTCGTTTCGATGGGCACGGGTCTGCATGGCGCCAAAGCCAACAGGCCTTACTCAGTCGAGCTCTGCGGCGGCACGCATGTGTCGGCGACCGGCCAGATCGGCCTCGTGCGCATCCTCGGCGAAAGTGCCGTCGGTGCGGGCGTTCGCCGTATCGAAGCGGTCACCGGTGAATCGGCGCGCGAATATCTCGCCGAACAGGATGATCGCGTGAAGACGCTCGCTGCCTCGCTGAAGGTGCAGCCGTCGGAAGTTCTTGCCCGTGTCGAGGCACTGATGGACGAGCGCCGCAAACTCGAAAAAGAACTGGCGGACGCCAAGCGCAAGCTCGCCATGGGCGGCGGGCAGGGCGGTTCTGCCGATACGGTGCGCGACGTCGCCGGCGTCAAGTTCCTCGGCAAGGCCGTGGCCGGTGTCGACCCGAAGGATCTCAAGGGGCTTGCCGATGACGGCAAGGCCAGCATCGGCTCCGGCGTCGTGACGCTGATCGGCGTATCCGATGATGGCAAGGCAAGTGCTGTCGTGGCAGTGACGCCCGATCTCGTCAGCCGTTTCAGCGCTGTCGATCTGGTGCGTGTCGCTTCTGCCGCTCTCGGCGGCAAGGGCGGCGGCGGCCGTCCCGACATGGCGCAGGCCGGCGGCCCCGATGGCGCCAAGGCTGACGAGGCGCTTGAGGCTGTAGCGGCGGCACTCGCAGGCTGAGCATTCGTCTGACACAGGTCGAATTTGGACCGGCTGCGAGATCAGGGATTTCGCAGCCGGTTTTGTTTTCGGCACGCCCTGCCGCGGTCAGTTTCTCGTCTGCCATGCGAGGCGGCAGGCGAGGCCGGTGAATACGCCAGCCAGCATATATTGCGGCAGCTTCGGGAAGCGGCGCATCGAGCCGAGACGCGAGCGGATCTGACTGCCGAGCAGGATGACTGCGCCGTTGACGACAAGGCCGATGCCGTTCAGCACGCTGGCGAGCACCAGCATCTGCACGCCGATCGAACCGCCCTCGGCATGCACGAATTGTGGAAAGAGCGCGATGACGAAGAGCGCCATTTTCGGATTGAGCAGATTGGTCGCAAGACCGGCAAAGAAGATGCGCCGTCCCGACAGCCGCCTCAGGGTCGAGGCCGGCGCAAAGGTCGTGCTTTCGGAGCGGATCGTCTTGTAGGCGAGATAAAGCAGATAGAAGCAACCGGCCCAGCGCACGGCCTCGTAGGCGACGGGCACGGCCACCAAAAGCTGCGAGAGACCGAAAGCTGCGGCAAGCGCATGGCAATAGGTGCCAAGAGCAATGCCGGCATAGGTCATAAACCCGGCTGTGCGTCCCTGGCTGATACTGCGCGAGGCAATCAGCAGCATATCGGGACCAGGCGTTGCAGTAAGCACCAACGCTGCGGCGGCAAAGAGTATCAATGTAGAAAAATCCGGCATCAGTCTTCCTCTTGGGTTCGAGCCGGAATTCCGGTCTAAGCAGGATTCGCCCCCAGCACCAGGCCTTTCCGAAAATCTGAATCAATTTTCGGAAAAGGCTGGTGCGTAGGTTCCAAGAGTTAGAGCGTCCTTTATGCGTTCGAATGGACGCACGGCGCTCTAAGGTTCAAGTCAGCAGGATTTGTCAAATCGGGCTATGCTTTGGTGAGCCGATCGATTTGCAAGGGGGTTGACATGGCGGGTGAAACGGCATGGGCGCTCTACGAGAACCGTCTGAGGCGGGTCTCGGCCTATATCCACGATCATCTGGACGAGGATCTGGATATGGAGCGGCTGGCCGAAATCGCGTGCCTGTCGAGCTATCACTGGCACCGGATCTACAGGGCGATTTACGGCGAGACGCTGGCGGCAACCGTCAAGCGGCTGCGGCTGCATCGCGCGGCGGGCGATATCGTCCGCACGGATCTTGATGTCAGCGAAATTGCGAAGCGATCAGGCTATCCCAATCTCCAGTCCTTCAACCGCATCTTCAAATCGGTCTATGGAATGCCGCCGGCACGCTACCGGAAAGAGGGAAGCCACACAGTCTTCGAACCCTCACATACCGGAAAGGCACCAGCCATGTTTGATGTCACCCTGAAAACCATCGCGCCGCTCGAACTCATCGGCGTTCCCCATACCGGCTCCTATATGGAGATCGGCAAGGCCTTCGAGACGCTGTTCGGCACGCTCTATGCCCGCGGGCTCGCAAAGCCGGAGATGCGCATGATCGGCGTCTATCTCGACGACCCCGATCTCGTGCAACCCGAGAAGCTGCGCTCCGTCGCCTGTGTCGCGGCCGGCGAAGAGACGGCCGCCAACGCTCCGCTGGAGCGACGCGTAGTGGAAGGCGGCGACTATGCCGTGTTGCACCACAAGGGGCCCTACGCCGATATGTACAAGGCCTATCAGTGGCTCTACGCCCAGTGGCTGCCGGCCTCCGGCCGGCAGATCCGGGATCGCGTGATGTTCGAGGAATATCTCAACAATCCGCGCGAAGTCGCGCCGACCGAATTGCGGACGGATATCTACATGCCGCTGGCGTAAAACGAAATGATCAGGCCGCCTGCATAGCTTTCGCCGCTTCTTCATCCAGCGCCGTTGCCCGCTTATAGGCATCGCGTTCGGAAAGCTGGCCGAAATAATCGACGAAGGCCTGGCGCTTTTCGATGCTGCCGAAGGCAAGACCCCAACCGATATGCGAACCGACATAAACATCGGCAGCGGTAAAGCGCTTGCCGGCAATATAGGGGGAGGCGGCCGAAACCGCCTTTTCCAGCGTGCCCATGACATCACCGAACGAGCCGCAACCTGCCATGCGCAGCCGCTCCTGCGGGATTTCGAAGCCGAGCGCCTTCAAGGTGACGGACGCTTCCAGCGGCCCGGCGGCGAAGAACATCCAGCGGTAATAATCGGCTCGCTCATCCGCCCGCGGGCCCAACCCTGCCTGCGGAAACGTGTCCGCAAGATACGCACAGATTGCCGCGCATTCCGTCACGATCGTCTTCCCATGACAGATCGCCGGCACCTTGCCCATCGGGTTGACGGACAGATAGTCCGGCTCCTTCATCGTCCCGCCGAAGGTCAGGACTTCGGTATGATATGGTACGCCGGTTTCTTCCAGCATCCACCGCGCTATCCGGCCGCGCGACATCGGATTGGTGTAGAAGGTGATTTCCTCGGTCATCCTGCTTTCCTCTCTCCCATGCTTCTTTCGTAGCGCTGGCGCGAGAGATTTCAACCCTTGGAGAAGGCGGCGCCTTCATCGCCGCGCGAGAAATGACCTCTGTCGCCGGCGCTACGTCGGCTCCGGCAGTCCGGCCGGGAAGGGGTCGCCAGCGCTGATTGTAGTGCAGCGTCTGGGTCTCGAGCAAAGCAAGATCAAGATAAAAGACAATCATATCCTGGCCCTCGCGGCGCGCGAGGAGCCTTACAAGCTGCAGGAATTCGGGGACAAAACTCTTCTTGGCCATCAGAACCTCCATGCCTACCTAGAGCGCCGTGCGTCCATTTGGACGCACTAAGGACGCTCTAGTTTTTGAATCTACGCATCAGGCTTTCCGAAAATCGATCTCGATTTTCGGGCCGATGCTGTAGCGAGTTTCTGAATAGGCTTTGCAACTTACGCGAGGCTTACTTTTTAAAGTCGTTGCTAATTTAGGATCCGTGAGCACTGACCGGCAACAAAAAACCCGGCTCGATGGCCGGGTCTTTCGATCTTTATCCTGATAGGGCTCAGGCCATTGCGGCCTGCAGGTTCTGGTCGATCTTGTCGAGGAACGCGGTGGTCGAAAGCCACGGCTGATCCGGGCCGATGAGGAGCGCCAGATCCTTGGTCATGAAGCCGGCTTCGACGGTGTCTACGCAGACCTTTTCGAGCGTGGAAGCGAACTTTGCGAGCTCGGCATTGTCGTCGAGCTTGGCGCGGTGTGCGAGACCACGGGTCCAGGCGAAGATCGAAGCGATCGAGTTCGTCGAGGTTTCCTGGCCCTTCTGATGCTGGCGATAGTGGCGGGTCACCGTGCCGTGGGCAGCTTCGGCTTCAACCGTCTTGCCGTCGGGCGTGAGCAGAACCGAGGTCATCAGGCCGAGCGAACCGAAACCCTGGGCAACCGTGTCGGACTGGACGTCGCCGTCGTAGTTCTTGCATGCCCAGACGTAGCCGCCGGACCACTTGAGAGCAGAAGCGACCATGTCGTCGATCAGGCGGTGTTCATAGGTGATGCCGGCCTCCTTGAACTGATCCTTGAATTCGGTCTCGTAGACTTCTTCGAAGATGTCCTTGAAGCGGCCGTCATAGGCCTTGAGGATGGTGTTCTTGGTCGACAGGTAGACCGGCCACTTGCGCATCAGGCCGTACATCATCGAGGCGCGGGCGAATTCGCGGATCGACTCGTCGAGGTTGTACATGGCCATGGCAACACCGGCGCCCGGCGCGTTAAAGACTTCCTTCTCGATGACCGTGCCGTCTTCACCGACGAATTTGATCGTCAGCTTGCCCTTGCCGGGGAACTTGAAGTCGGTTGCGCGATACTGGTCGCCGAAGGCGTGACGGCCGACGACGATCGGCTGCGTCCAGCCCGGTACGAGGCGGGGAACGTTGCGGCAGATGATCGGCTCGCGGAAGATGACGCCGCCGAGGATGTTGCGGATCGTGCCGTTCGGGCTCTTCCACATTTCCTTGAGGTTGAATTCCTTCACGCGGGCTTCGTCCGGCGTGATCGTCGCGCACTTGATGCCGACGCCGTACTTCTTGATGGCGTTGGCGGCATCGACGGTCACTTGGTCGTTGGTGGCGTCGCGGTTTTCGACCGAGAGGTCGTAATAGTCAATGTCGAGGTCGAGATACGGATGGATCAGCTTATCCTTGATGAGCTGCCAAATGATGCGAGTCATTTCATCGCCGTCGAGATCGGCGACGGGATTGGCGACCTTGATCTTCTTCATGTATCTGCCTCGTAAGCTTAAGAAAGGGACAGCTGTCCCGGGTGGGTGATGTGGGTCCGGAGCGCTATAGCATTGTGAGCCGGGAACGCAAAGCAGAACGGGCAGGGACGCAGCGTTTTTGCCGCCATTGCCAAGAGCGGGAAAATGGCTAACCTCCGCGCCAACAGCCCCCGAGTCCCGGACATTTTGCCATGAAGAAGATCGCCGTTCTGTTTGCCGGCCTCATTGTCGCCCTGTCTGTTGTGCCTGGCCTTTCGCTTGCGGCCGATGCCACTGCGCCGGTCAGGGAAATCATCGATGACACGAAGAAGAACTGGGCGAGCGACGTCAGCGACTGGATCGATATTTTCGAAGAGAGCAGGCTCGTCCGGCTCTACAGCAAGGACTTCGGCGACAAATACAGGGCAGCCGCCAAGAATCCGGCCGCCGACGAGGATGGCATTTCGCCCTTCGACTACGATGTGATCGTCAACGGCCAGGATGCCTGCCCACTGCAGGACCTCTCCATCGAAAGCGGTCAGCCGGCAAACGGCACGACAGAGGTGACGGTGAAATTCAAGGCGGCGACCTGCATGGAAGGCGCACCCAACAAGGATGCCTTCACGACCGTGCGTTTCGAGGTGATTGAGGAAGCGGGCAAACCCGTCATCGACGACATCATGATCCAGGGTGAAGAGGGGCAGGGGCCGATCTCGCTCAAGGAAGCCATGGTGCAAATCGCCAATGGCGAATGACTCCCAAAGAGGTCACCGGCTGGCGACTCCGGCGAACACCATGGCCAATGACACTTGGCGTCATCATTTTGGTGTGATTTGATTTTTGTCGAGGCGGCGGTATCTCGCTCTCGGGTTCGCCACATCCCGCGCATGAGGACTGGCAAGGGTGATTTCCGGCTTTGAGTTCCGAGACTGGCTGCTTGCTAACGACCCGGCGCTTTCGCGCCTGCGCATGGGCACGCGGGTTACATTGTCGATCCTGCTCTCCTTCACGATCCTGCTTTTGATACACTTGCTCATCGTGCCGCTGCCGACCGCCTCCTATGGTCTCGGCATCGTGCTGTCGATCGAAGGCGGAGTCGCGGTGCGTGACAAGGGCTCGGCGAGCCAGCTCGTCACCAGGCTGCTCGGCTGTCTTGCAAGCCTCGTCGTCGTCGGTATCGCGGCGGCGCTGGAGTCGCAGCGCGTTCTCTCGGATTTCGTCTTCCTCTTGGTGATCTTCCTTGCCTCATCTGCGCGCGTCTACGGCCCGCGCGGCTTTGCAATCGGGATGTTCGCCTTCACTTCCTATTTCATGGGCTCCTACTTCCATCCGACGATCGGGGAATTGCCTGTTGTCCTGATCGGCCCTGTTGTCTCGGCGCTCGTCAGCCATTGGGTGAGGGCGGTGCTTCTGCCCGACAATTGGCGCCGCGACTTGCTGCGATCGCTCGAGAGCGTGCGGGGTCGCATCAACCAGATCCTCTTCAAGCTCGCTGCCCTTGCAGCGGATGGAAAGGTCGATGAGGCCGACCGGCAGGAACTGCGCCAGCTGGAGGACCGGCTGAAGGAAGTGGTACTGATGGCCGAGAGCTTCATTCCGCGCCCGCCGGGCGGCGCCTTCGATGGCGCTTCCGCACCGGCCGCTGAACTGGCGATCCGGCTATTCGATGCGCATCTGGCGACCGAAAGCGCCATCGTGCTGAGCTATCAGAGCCCGCCATCCTTTGTACTCGTCCATGCGGTAATCGAGGATGACAAGGCAGTGCTCTCAGCCCAGGAGAAGGCGGTCGCCAATATGGAAGGCCAGCCACAGGGCGAGACGGCGCGGGCGTTGCTCTGGCTGGGTGCCGCACGCCGACAGCTCGCGGAGACGATCGACGCAGGGCGCAGGTCCGACTTTGCCGAGATTGCCTCGGTTGAGGAGGCCAGTCCATCAACGCCGATCGACTTTTCCTTGAAGAACCCGCTGATGCGCTCGGCCCTGCAGATCACGCTCGCGGCGGCGATTGCCATGACGCTCGGGCTGGCGCTATCACGCGAACGCTGGTTCTGGGCGGTGCTGGCATCCTTCCTCGTTTTCAGCAATACCAATTCGCGCGGCGATACCGCCATCAAGGCGCTGCAGCGTTCGATCGGAACGCTGTTCGGCATCGCCTTCGGCCTGGTGCTGGCGACATTGCTGACGCACCATCTGGCTGTCGCAATCGCGGTTTCGATCGTCTGCGTCTTCCTTGCCTTCTATTTCCTGCAGATTTCCTATGCGACGATGACCTTCTTCATCTCGATCGTGCTCTGCCTGGTCTATGGCATGATGGGTGTCCTGACCTTCGACCTCCTCAAGCTGCGATTGGAAGAGACGCTGATCGGCGCGGTGGCGGGAACGCTGGTCGCCTTCCTCGTCCTGCCGGCACGCACACGCGGGACACTCGATACGGCGGTCGCCAAGTGGTTCGACGCCCTGAAGGAGCTGCTGCTGGCGGTATCGGAGAAGAAGAGCCAGCCGGAGCTCATCGTCATCTCGCAGAAGATCGATGCCTGCTATCGCGACATCACGCTTTCAGCGCGCCCGCTCGGCTCGACCTGGTCCATTGTCACCAGGCCGGGACAAATTCGCCAGACGCTGGCGATTTTCCTCTCGGTTACCTATTGGTCGCGCATCCTGGCCCGCAATAATACGGCCGATGCCGTCGACGAGGATCTTAAAGGGCGGATCACCGCAGATATCGGCATACTGGACAGAGTTGCGCCGCGCGGCTCGGAATGTTTCCTCGTCGCCCGCAAGCAAATGCGGCACGTCAGCCGTCACCTGCCGCTGTGGCGGGAAGGGGCGCGGCTCGCCGTCGAAATGATCGGCTCGACCATCGAACGGCTCTATCCGACAGAGACGCAGGACTTGCCGTTTGCGGCCGGCAAAGCTATTGCGCCCGTAAATCAGGAATAGGAAGCACAAATAAGCACCATGGCGGGCACCAACAGCGAGCGTCAACTTCTGGCCGAAGGGCCTGTTATCATTCTGGTCGAGCCGCAGATGGGCGAGAATATCGGCATGGTGGCGCGCGCCATGGCGAATTTCGGCCTTGCCGATCTTCGCCTCGTCAATCCGCGCGACGGCTGGCCGAACGAGAAGGCGCAGGCCGCAGCCTCCAAGGCCGATCACGTCATCGAGGGCACCAAGGTCTTCGCCACGCTGGAGGAGGCGATTGCCGACCTCAATTTCGTCTATGCGACGACGGCGCGCAGCCGCGACAATTACAAACCTGTGCGCGCTCCCGTTTTTGCCGCCGGAAACCTGCGCAGCCGCTTCAGGGCAGGTGAGGCGACCGGCATCCTCTTCGGCCGCGAGCGTTGGGGCCTGACCAACGAGGAGGTGGCGCTTGCCGACGAGATCGTCACCTTTCCGGTCAATCCGGCCTTTGCATCGCTCAACATCGCCCAAGCGGTGCTGCTCATGTCCTATGAATGGATGAAATCCGGCATGGAGGATCTGGAAGCGGTACCGTTCCAGGCGCTGGAGCAGCGGCCCTCCACCAAGGAGCAGCTCTTCGGCCTGTTCGACCAACTGGAAGAGGCGCTCGATTCCCGCAACTATTTCCATCCGCCCTCGAAAAAGCCGAAAATGGTCGACAACCTGCGCGCAGTCCTCTCCCGCCGGGCCTTCACGGAACAGGAAATCAGCGTGCTGCGCGGCGTCATCTCCTCTCTCGACCGCTTCTCGCTCAATAGCCCGCGCAAGGGCGGTTCCACCAGATCCCGCAAGGAAGCGCCCACCGATGACAGCGCCGACGAATGAGCTGAAACCCGT
Organism: Rhizobium viscosum; assembly: GCF_014873945.1. NCBI lineage: Bacteria > Pseudomonadati > Pseudomonadota > Alphaproteobacteria > Hyphomicrobiales > Rhizobiaceae > Rhizobium > Rhizobium viscosum. The sequence goes on from NZ_JADBEC010000003.1 coordinate 257,153, forward strand.
CCTCGTCTTTGATTCAGGCATAGGGGGGCTGACTGTCCTGCGCGAGGCACGCGTACTGATGCCGGAACGCGGCTTCATCTATGTTGCCGACGATGCCGGCTTTCCCTATGGCGGCTGGGAAGAGCAGGCGCTGAAGGAGCGGATTATCGGCCTCTTTGCCAAGCTGCTCGAAGATTACGATCCCGAGGTCTGCATCATTGCCTGCAACACGGCCTTCACGCTTGTGGGTGCCGACCTGCGCGCCGCCTTTCCGCAGATGACTTTCGTGGGCACGGTGCCGGCGATCAAGCCTGCCGCCGAGCGCACGCGCTCCGGCCTCGTCTCGGTGCTTGCGACCCCCGGCACGGTCAGGCGCGCCTATACGCGCGACCTCATCCAGTCCTTCGCGCAGCAATGCCATGTGCGGCTGGTCGGTTCCGAAAACCTGGCGCGCATGGCTGAAGCCTATATCCGCGGTGACGCCGTTTCAGACGAGGCAGTGCTCACCGAGATCGATCAATGCTTTGTCGAGAAGGATGGGCGCAAGACTGATATCGTCGTGCTCGCCTGTACGCATTATCCCTTCATGGCCAATCTATTCCGCAGGCTGGCGCCTTGGCCGGTGGACTGGCTGGATCCAGCGGAAGCGATTGCGCGCCGCGCCCGCACGCTGGTACCGCACGTTGCGGACGCCGTTCATCCTGACAATTTCGACTTTGCCTTCTTCACTTCGGGCAATCCGGATTTTGCCACGCGGCGGCTGATGCAAGGGTTCGGGCTGAGCACACGATAAGGCACTGCGCGCTTTATTTCCCCTGTCTCATCACGCAAGATCCCCGCGGGGAATCGCGAGCGGGTGTTTGGCGCTCAGGATGCAAAGGGGTGCGCCGTGCCGCTACAAAGACTTGTCATGCTGATCTTCTTTCTGCAACCGATAGCCTTTGGCGCTTGGTTGCCGCGCATTCCAGATATCCAGGCGAAGCTCGAACTCGGCACTGCCGATCTCGCGGTAGCCCTTCTGGGATTGCCTGTTGGCACGCTGATCACGCTGCCGTTTGCCGGCCGCGTCGTTTCGCGCATCGGCGGGCGGATGGCGATCATCTATGGGTTCATCTTCTTTCTTGCCGTGGTTTCGCTGCCAGCCTTCGCACCCAGCGCCGCGCTCCTGTTCCTTGCCCTGATGGTCGTCGGGGTCGCGCTTTCGACAGTGGAACTCGGCATGAATGTCGAGGCTGACGTGACGGAGAAGGCAACGGGGCTGATCATCATGAGCCGCTGCCATGGCTTCTGGAGTTTCGGCATCATGGCCGGCAGCCTGATCGGCGTTGGTGCCATAGCGATCGGGCTTTCTCCGCAGTGGTCGATCCTGATCAGTGCGATCGTCATCCTGCCGGTCGCCCTGCTTGCCAGCCTGCGCCTGCCGAAATTGCCTGAAAGTCACCATGAGGAGAATTCGCAGGCAAAGACCGGCTTCAAGCCGCCCAGTCTTGCCCTGCTCGGGATCTGTGCCTTCGTCTTCGGCGTGACCATGACCGAAGGTGCGATCGCCGACTGGTCGGCGGTCTATCTCAGCGATGTCATGAATGCCGCAGGCGCGCAAACCGGCCTCGGTTATTCGGTTTTCGCCTTCATGGTTGCGGCGGGGCGCTTCAGCGGTGATTACATGAAAGGCCGTTTCGGCGCGGTTGCCATTGCCCGCGGCTGCGGCATCGCCTCGCTTGCCGGCATGCTCGTCGTTCTGCTTGCGCCGGCGACGCCGCTTGCCCTGATCGGCTTTGCAGCCGTCGGTGTCGGCGTCTCGGTCGGATTTCCGCTTGCGGTGACGGCCGTCGCCTCACTGACCGACCGACCGCCCGCATCAAGCGTTGCCATACTCTCCTTTGCGGCGCTCAGCGGTTTTCTCATCGGGCCGCCGATCATCGGCTTTCTCGGCGAACTCCTGGGCTTGCGCATGGGGCTCGCGGTCCTGCTGGTACCGCTCTTCGTCAGCCTGCTCTGCACCCGTCTGCTGATTCCGACGCAGAGGGACATGGTGGCCGACCTCGTCGAGCGCGAGGCGGTGTGAAGCCTTATTTCCCAGGGCTGGCTTTCCTGTGGGTTCTTAAAGGTTTGACGACAACAGCGCCTGCGAATCTGCTAGAGACGGGGGCTGGAATTTGTAAGGGGAATTGGACGTGCAGGTTGGCATCGATATGGGAATGGCGTCCGGCAACCCGGCGACGCTCGATATCGAGGAATTGCTGGCGACGCGTCTGCTCGTGCAGGGCAATTCCGGTTCCGGCAAATCGCATCTGCTGCGCCGCCTCCTGGAACAGTCGGCCCAATGGGTACAGCAGGTCATCATCGATCCCGAAGGTGATTTCGTCACGCTGTCCGACCGGTTCGGCCATGTCGTCGTCGATGGCGAGCGCACCGAGGCCGAGCTTGCCGGCATTGCCAACCGTATCCGCCAGCACCGCGTTTCCTGCGTGCTGACGCTGGAAGGGCTCGATATCGAGCAGCAGATGCGGGCGGCGGCGGCCTTCCTCAACGGCATGTTCGATGCCGATCGCGAATATTGGTATCCTGTTCTTGTCGTGGTCGACGAAGCGCAGATGTTTGCGCCCTCGGTCGGCGGCGATGTCTCGGAAGATGCGCGCAAGGCATCGCTCGGCGCCATGACCAATCTGATGTGCCGCGGGCGTAAACGCGGGCTTGCCGGCGTCATCGCCACACAGCGTCTCGCCAAGCTTGCCAAGAACGTCGCCGCCGAAGCCTCGAACTTCCTGATGGGCCGCACCTTCCTCGATATCGACATGGCGCGCGCCGCTGATCTGCTCGGCATGGACCGCCGTCAGGCGGAAATGTTCCGCGACCTGAAGCGTGGCCATTTCGTTGCCCTCGGTCCTGCCTTGTCGCGTCGGCCGCTGCCGATCCAGATCGGCAATGTCGAGACCTCGGCGCGCTCTTCCAGCCCGAAGCTGATGCCGCTGCCGGATTCGCCTCAGGATGTGGAAGACCTGATCTTCACGCCGGATCCGGAGGAGTTCCAGCGGCCGATTGTGCGCCGCGCGCCGCCCGCACCACGCCCGACCACCGATATTCTTGCCGAGTTGTCGCGCTCGACCCCGGCTGCCGCACCGATGCAGGCTTCCGAGCCGCGTATGGCGCAGCCGGAAATCTCCGCCGAGGAGCGCGAGGAGCGGCTTGCCGGCGTGCTCGCCGAAATTCTCGACGATCCGGGCTCCGGCTTCCGCACCGATGCAGTTCTCTATCAGGAATTCCTGGTGCGGGTGCGCATGCGCCGCGTTCCCGGTCCGCCGATGTCGCTGCCGGAATTCCGCCGGCGCGTTGCGGTTTCGCGCTCTGGCGTCGATCCTGAAATGGCGGCAGGGGAGGCTTGGGCGACGGCGCTTTCGCTGTCGAACGGCGTCACCGACGATCTGCAGGGCGTGTTCCTGATGATGGCGAAGGCTGCGATCGGCGGCGAGGCTTGCCCTTCGGACGCCCGTATTGCCCGTGCTTACGGCACCCATTCGGCCCGGCGCGCACGCCGGCTACTCGGTTATTTCGAGGAGCAGGGGCTCATCGTCGTGCACACGGATTTCAGTGGCAAGCGCATCGTTGCCTTTCCGGACCTGCAGGCCGAGACGGCACCGGGCTCGGCCGATGCGCCCGACGGCGATTTTCTGAAGAGCGCTGCCGAATAAACCGCGTCACACCCAGCTCTGGATGATTTCGGGGCTGGCATGGATGCAGGTGAGCTCCAACCGCGTCGTCCCGACATTCTTGAAGCAGTGCGGCGTCTCGGCGTTGACGATGACGATATCGCCGACGTTGGGCTCCAGCGTCTCCTCGCCGACGGTAAAGCGCGCCTTGCCGGAGCGGACGATCCACAATTCCGTATAGGGGTGAACATGCAGGTCCGGGCCCTGGCCGGGCTCATTGTCGATCAGGAAGACCGAGACCGGCGCGCCATAATCGCCGCCCTCGAAACGGATGGTGCGATTGGCGAACTGCTCCTGGCTTTCACGCGGTATGACATGGAACATGATTTCCTCCTTGGATCACGCTGCAGACTTCGCTATGAGTTATCTTCTCGAGAAGATATTCCACCCAATTTATCTTCTCGTCAAGATAGTTTGGAGCCATCATGGAAACGGAAGACCATGTCGACCGGCTGCGTGCCCTCTGGGCGGAGGAATTGCCCGATCTCGACACGACGCCGATGAGCATCCTCGGGCGCATCTACCGGCTCTCCAATCTGGTGCGCCCCTCTATCGAAGCGACATTCGCCGAATTCGATCTCGATCGGGGCGAGTTCGACGTGATTGCGACGATCCGCAGGGCAGGGCCGCCATACCGAATGATCCCGACGGAACTCTACAGCCTTCTGATGATCTCCTCGGGCGGGCTGACACACCGGCTGGACAGGCTGGAGAAATCCGGGCTCATCCGGCGCGAGCGTTCGGCCGGGGACAAGCGCAGCTTCGAGGTGGCGCTGACGGAGGAGGGTATCCGCCGTGCCGAAGCCGCCTTCCGCGAAGACATGAAGCGGGAACTCGGCCATCTCGACGGGCTGGACGAGGACGAGCGTCGGGCGCTGGCCGGGCTCTTGCGCAAACTTGCCGGTTTGCTCGAACGGGCAGGCGAGAAAGGCCCTGCCGCGGCAGATTCTGTTTGACAATCCTGTGACTTATCCCTAAAGACCGCGCCAGCACCGGGCAGCAATGTCCGGTGTTTCATTTGACATGTCCCGTGGATCAGATCCGTTCGCGTAATGGAAAGATCCTGTCGGCTCTCGGAAACGAGATCAAAGGAGGGCGTGTTTCCTTCGTGCGGTTTGGTAACAAACCGTCCTAACACTTTGAAAGGAAATACGATGAGCAAGCGCGAATCGTCCAAGTACAAGATCGACCGCCGTATGGGCGAAAACATCTGGGGCCGTCCGAAGTCCCCGGTGAACCGCCGCGAATACGGCCCGGGCCAGCACGGCCAGCGCCGCAAGGGCAAGCTTTCCGACTTCGGTGTGCAGCTGCGCGCCAAGCAGAAGCTGAAGGGTTACTACGGTGACCTGCGCGAGAAGCAGTTCCGCGCGATCTTCGCTGAAGCCTCCCGCCGCAAGGGCGACACCTCGGAAAACCTGATCGGTCTTCTGGAGTCCCGCCTCGATGCGATCGTCTACCGCGCCAAGTTCGTTCCGACGGTCTTTGCTGCCCGTCAGTTCGTCAACCATGGCCACGTTACGGTCAACGGCGTACGCGTCAACATCGGTTCCTACCGTTGCAAGGCTGGCGACGTCATCGAAGTTCGTGAACGCTCCAAGCAGCTCGTTACGGTCCTGGAATCGGTTTCGCTCGCAGAGCGCGACGTTCCTGACTACGTCGAAGTCGACCACAACAAGATGGTTGCCACTTTCGCTCGCGTTCCGACGCTTGCAGACGTTCCGTACCCGGTTGTCATGGAACCGCATCTGGTCGTCGAATTCTATTCTCGCTAATCAGCGAGAGGCGTTTTCGCATTCTGGAAAAGCCGCCTCTAGGGGCGGCTTTTTCGTATCCGGAGGGAAGATGGTGGATTTGCAGGCAGTCCTCGACAGCATCTACAAGGAGCTGACGCCCCGCATCGGCGAGGGCAAGGTCGCGGATTACATTCCCGAACTTGCCAAGATCGATCCGAACCAGTTCGGCATGTCGATCATTACCGTCGATGGCAAGGTCTACAGCGTCGGCCATGCCGATGTCGCCTTCTCGATCCAGAGCATTTCCAAGGTCTTCATGCTGACGCTGGCGCTCGGCAAGGTGGGCGAGGGGCTGTGGAAGCGGGTCGGCCGCGAACCCTCGGGCTCAGCCTTCAATTCCATCGTCCAGCTCGAGCATGAGCACGGCATCCCGCGCAACCCCTTCATCAATGCCGGCGCGATCGCCGTCAGCGATGTCGTCATGGCCGGCCATGCACCGCGCGAGGCGATCGGCGAACTGCTGCGCTTCGTGCGTTACCTCGCCGACGACGAATCCATCACCATCGACGATAAGGTGGCGCGTTCGGAAACAGCGACCGGCTACCGTAATTTCGCGCTCGCCAATTTCATGCGGTCCTACCGCAATCTCGACCATCCCGTCGATCATGTGCTCGGCGTCTATTTCCATCAATGCGCGCTTTCCATGACCTGCGAGCAGCTGGCCCGCGCCGGCCTGTTCCTTGCGGCACGCGGCGGCAATCCACTGACCGGCCATTCTGTCGTCTCGCCGAAGCGCGCGCGGCGCATCAATGCGCTGATGCTGACCTGCGGCCACTACGACGGATCGGGCGACTTCGCCTATCATGTGGGCCTGCCGGGCAAGAGCGGTGTCGGCGGCGGCATCTTTGCGGTGGCGCCCGGCATCGCCTCGATCGCGGTCTGGTCGCCGGGGCTGAACAAGGTCGGCAATTCGCAGCTTGGCGCCGTGGCGCTGGAGATGCTGGCGGCGCGCACCGGCTGGTCCGTTTTCGGCGATTGAGGCTGGGTAGTACTGATGCTTTCTGCTAGAGAGAGCAGGCATATCGGACGGATGAGACAATGAATATCGCAGCCAATATTGCCGACGATCTGGAAACGGCGGAAGCCGGCATCGGCCATGCGCTGTTTGCCGATGCGCCGCACTCGGTCTCCTTCAACAAGCTGCGCAAGCGCCTGCTGCGGCAGGTGCGCCAGGCCTTCGAAGACTTCGATATGCTCAAAGGCCAGAAACGCTGGCTGATCGGCATTTCCGGCGGCAAGGATTCCTACGGGCTGCTGGCACTGCTTCTCGACCTGCAATGGCGCGGGCTGCTGCCGGTGGAACTGGTTGCCTGCAATCTCGATCAGGGCCAGCCGAATTTTCCGAAGCATGTATTACCGGAATACCTTGCGAAGATCGGCGTCAAACATCGCATCGAATATCGCGACACCTATTCGATCGTGAAGGAGAAGGTGCCGGAAGGGGCGACCTACTGTTCGCTCTGCTCGCGCCTGCGCCGCGGCAATCTTTATCGCATTGCCAAGGAAGAAGGCTGCGACGCGCTGGTACTCGGCCATCATCGGGAAGACATTCTCGAAACCTTCTTCATGAACTTCTTCCATGGTGGGCGGATGGCCGCCATGCCGGCGAAACTTCTGAACGACGAAGGCAATTTGATGGTGCTCAGGCCGCTCGCCTATTGCGCCGAGGACGACATGGCCAGATTCGCCGCTGCCATGCAGTTTCCGATCATTCCCTGCGACCTCTGCGGCTCTCAGGACGGTCTGCAGCGTAATGCGATGAAGGATATGCTCGCCGATATTGAGCGGCGCATGCCCGGCCGCAAGGATACGATGCTGCGCGCGCTGGCGCATGTGAACCCATCGCATCTGCTTGATCCGAAACTTTTCGACTTTTCTGCGCTGACCGTCACCCAAACGTCATAATGGACTTGCTATGAGCCTCTGCAGATCCATGCAACGAGTCCAAAATGATTTTCTCAGACAATGATATAGAGTTTCTCGGCGATTGCCTCCGGCATGTCGCCGAAGAAGAGATCATGCCGCGCTTCCGCAATGCGGCGGCCGCCAATGTTTCCGAAAAGACATCTTCTGTCGACCTCGTCACGCAGGCCGACCTGCGCTCTGAGGCTTACCTTACAGCAGCGATCCGCGAGCGCTTTCCCAGCGCACTCATCGTCGGTGAAGAAGCCTATGAGGCGGATCGTTCCGTCGTGCCGGCACTTGCCGATGCCGATCTTGCCTTCGTCATCGACCCTGTCGATGGCACGTTCAATTTTGCGGCCGGCATGCCGGTTTTCGGTACGATCCTTGCCGTGACGGTAAAGGGTGAAACGGTTGCCGGCATCATTCACGATCCGGTCCTCGGCGACACGGTCGTTTCCCTCAAGGGCGCCGGCGCTTTCCAGCAGAAGCGCAATTGCGAACCTGTCCGCCTCAAGGTCGCGGAACCTCTGGAGCTGAGCCGAATGATCGGCGCCATGGCCTGCAGCCATATGGAAGAGCCGGATCGTTCGCGTGTTGCCGCCAATATGGCGAAGGTCAAGATGACCTTCGCCTTCAATTGCTCGGCCTACGAATATTGGATGGTGTCCTCGGGCAAGCTGCATTTCATCGGCCACCCCAAGCTGATGCCGTGGGATCATCTGGCCGGCGTGCTGACCCATCAGGAAGCCGGCGGGCATACCGCCAAATTCGACGGAACGCCCTACAGGCCCGGCGAGATTTCCGGCGGCATCATCTCCGCTCCCGATAAGGAAAGCTGGCAGATGATCCGAAACGAGATCGTCGGCTACCGATAAATCGAAAGGAACCCGCCATGACGACTGCCATAGATACGATGAAGCTTGCCGATCTCCTGCGGCAGGCAGCGAAAGCCGAGATCCTGCCGCGCTTTCGCCGACTGGGCAGCAGTGATGTGCGCGCCAAGACGGAAGCGACCGACCTTGTCACCGAGGCCGATGAGCAGGCCGAAAGAATGATGAAAGTCGAGGCCGCGCGCCTCTGGCCGGAGGCGCTCTTCATTGGCGAAGAATCGGTTGCCGCCGATGGAGCACTTCTGGACAAGCTTGAAGGTGCCGATCTCGCCATCGTCGTCGATCCCGTCGACGGCACCTTCAACTTTGCTTCGGGCATTCCGGCCTTCGGCGTCATGGCATCGGTGGTTTCCAAGGGCGAGACGGTTGCCGGCATCATCTATGATCCGATGGGCGATGACTGGGTCATGGCTGAGAAGGGTGGCGGCGCCTGGCTGCGTCGGCCGGATGGCGAAGCGCAGCGGCTGCGAGTGGCAGAGCCTGTCGCGCTCGATCAGATGGTCGGCATGGCCTCCACCGGCTACCTGCCGCAGGAAAAGCGCGCCGAGATCCTTGGCAATCTCGCCAAGGTTCGCTTCCTCACCAACTACCGCTGCGCGGCACATGAATACCGCACCTTTGCCGGCGGCCATGTGCACTACCTGATGTACAACAAGCTGATGCCCTGGGATCATCTGGCCGGCACGCTGATCTGCCAGGAAGCCGGCGCCTATGCCGCCCGGTTCGACGGTTCGGCCTATCTGCCGCATCATGTCACCGGCGGGTTGCTGATTACGCCGGACAAGGACAGTTGGGAAATCTTCCGCCGCGAGGTCGCGACGGTTTAAGCCTGAATTGGCCTGAGTTCGAACTCAGGCCAATATCTGTTTCAATGCATCAAGGAGCTTGTCGCATTCGGCATCGGTGCCGATCGTGATGCGCAGGAAATCCTGGATGCGCTGCCCGCGGAAATTCCTGACCAGGACCGCACGCTTGCGCAGCTCCGCAGCCAGTTCCGCGCCGCCGCGGGTGCTGTGGCGAGCGAAGGCGAAATTGGCGGAGGAGGGCAGAACCTCGAAGCCGAGCTCGCCGAGGGCGGCGGTCAACCGCTCACGGCTTGCGACGATCAGCGCGCAATGTTTCTCGAACCAGTCCTGATCCTCCCAGGAGGCCAAGGCGCCGGCCTGCGTCAGCCTGTCCAGCGGATAGGAATTGAAGCTGTCCTTGACCCGTTCCAGCGCATCGATCAGCGGCCGCTGGCCGACGGCGAAACCGACGCGCAGGCCGGCAAGGCCGCGCGATTTGGAGAAGGTCTGGACGACGAGCAGGTTCGGGTATTTCCGCACGAGCGGAATGGCGCTCTGGCCGCCGAAATCTACATAGGCTTCATCGACGACGACGACCTGATCCGGATGTTCCTGTAACAGCGCCTCGATCGCCGCAAGCGGCAGTGCCGTGCCGGTCGGCGCGTTCGGGTTCGGCAGGATGATCGCGCCGCAGGGCTGGCGGTAGTCCGTGATGCGCACCTGCATCTTCTCGTCCAGCGGGATCTCGCGGAAATCGATGCCGTAGAGACCGCAATAGGTCGGGTAGAAGCTGTAGGTGATATCGGGATAGAGCAGGGGCAGCTCATGCTTGAGGAGCGCCTGGAATGTGTGGGCCAGAACCTCGTCCGAGCCATTGCCGACGAAGACTTCGCCAGGATCGAGATCGTGGCTCGAGGCAATCGCCTGGCGCAGTTTCAGGCCCGTGGGCTCGGGATAGAGCCGCAGCGTGTCGTTGACGGCTTCCGAGATTGCCGCCAAGGCACGCGGCGACGGGCCATAAGGATTCTCATTGGTGTTGAGCTTCACTAGTCCCTCGATGACGGGCTGTTCACCTGCCACGTAAGGCGTCAGGAATTGAACAAGGGGGCTCCAGAAACGGCTCATCGTGTACTTCCGGTCAAAGGCATGTCGGGAACGGCTGCGAAAACAAAGGCCTAAAGCGTCGCAAGCGAAGCTGAAAGATCGCTGCACGCTTTAGGTCTCCAAGCAGCATTACATGTGAACGGCGCCGGGGTCGAGTTGCGGGCTGTCGCCGGGATGGGTGAACAGCTTGCCCTTTTCGGCCCAGAGAACCATGACGACGGTGACGGCGCCGAAGAGCGCGAAACCGCCGAACAGCGGCTGGACCGTACCGTTGAACAGCTGGCCGACGCCGCCGCCGAGGAGGGCGCCGAAAGTTGTCGACACGAAGCCGGTGACGGCCGTTGCCGTCCCGGCGAGATTGCCCATCGGCTCCAGGCTGATCGCGGTAAAATTGGTGGCGATGACGGCAAACATCATCAGCAGGATCGAGAAGAGCGCGTAGGAGAAGGCGAAGGAGGGCGTGCCGCCAAGTGCCGCGACAAAGCCGATCGCCGAAACGATGGTGAAAAGCAGCATGGCGGCATGCGAGATGCGGCGCATGCCGAAGGTTCGCACCAGCATGCCGTTCAGGAAATTGGCAACGGCGATGCCGCCTGCCGTTGCGGCAAAGGCGATCGGCAGCCAGTCGCCGAGGCCGTAAACCTCACCGAAGACCTGCTGAACCGAGATCACATAGGCGCTGATGACGCCGGTAAACATGGTGAGGCCGATCATGTAGCCGGAGGTGATGCGGTTGGTCAGAACCGTCTTGAAACCATCGGCAACGGCGCCAACGGACAGCGGAATACGCTCTTCCGGCGGCAGCGATTCCTTCAGACGCAGAAGCGCCCAGACGAAGAGGATCGTCGCGACGATGCCGAGCAGGATGAAAATCCAGTTCCAGTGCGCGTAGGTGATAATGAGCTGGCCGACAGAGGGGGCGACAATCGGCACGATCATGAAGACGATCATGACATAGGACATGACGCGCGCCATCTCACGGCCGCCGAAGCAATCGCGGACGATCGCCATGGTGGTGATGCGCACGGCCGCGCCGCCGATGCCCTGAACGAAGCGCATGATCAGCAGCATTTCGAAACTGCCGGTGGCCGCAGCGGCAAACATGCCGACCATGTAGCAGGCAAGGCCGCCAAGCAGGATGTTGCGGCGGCCGAAGGCATCCGACAGGCTGCCGAAAATGATCTGGGAGGCGCCGAAGCCCAGGAAGAAGACGCCGATGACAAGCTGCGCGTCGTTGTTGCTGGTGACACCCAGCGAATGGCCGATATTGGGCAGCGCCGGCAGCATGCTGTCGATTGCCATGGCGATCGAGGCAGTCATGATGGCGATGGTCACCACGAATTCGACAAAGCCCATGCCGATGCGGGCAGAACCCTGGTTTTCCGTATGTGGTTTGTGCGTCGGAGTCATTCGAATCCCCCTGAATGACGGAAGAGCGGCCGCAGACGCGGCCGAATTTAATGTGGAGGACGGCGGAGCCCCTACCATGACGTTCCGCCGCTGATGTATGTGACAGCGTCAATCAGCTGGTTCAGTGATTGAAGCTTGAAAGAGATGTGTCCTGCGAGAGCGGCGCGTGCTGTGGTCTGAACAGACGCCCCTTTTCGGCGATCAGCACGAAAACAATGCCGATCAGCGAGACGACGAAGTAGCCAGCGATCATCGGCGTTGCCGTGCCGTCAAAGGCCTGTCCGACGATGGCTCCGATCAATGCGCCGCCGATCGTGCTCATGAAGCCGATCACCGAGGAGGCGGTGCCGGCAAGATGACCGAGCGGCTCCATGGCGAGCGAGTTGAAGTTGGAGCCGATCCAGCCGAATTGGAACATGACCAGTGCAAAGAAGATGATGAAGATCACGAAGGGCATCGGCTGCGGGCCCGATATCTGCACCATCAGCCAGATGAAACTTAGGAAACAGAAGCCGAGGATCGAGGCGTGCGACAGGCGGCGCATGCCGAAGCGGCCGACCAGCTGCGAATTGATGAAGGACGAGAAGGCCATGAACAGCGCCACTCCGGCAAAGGCGACGGGCATGTAGACGCCGAGCCCGTAGATGCCGACATAGATCTGCTGGGCAGAGTTGATGAAGCCGAACAGCGCTCCAAAGAGGATCGTGCTGGCAATGGTGTAACAGAGAGCGATGCGGTTGGAAAAGAAGATCGCAAAGCCCTGCGCCACCGAGCGGACCGTGAACGGACGGACGTTGGCGGGATCGAGCGTTTCCGGCAGGCGCAGATACATCCACGTGCCGACGGCCGTCGCCATGGTGCCGATAAAGACGAAGATCATGTGCCAGGTGCTGACGAGCATGATGATCTGGCCGCTGCCCGGCGCAATGACCGGCACGACCATGAAGACCATCATGATGAGCGACATGACTTCCGCCATCTGCCTTCCGCCGTAGACATCGCGGACGATGGAGATAGTAATGACGCGGGTGGCGGCCGAACCAAGACCCTGGATGAAGCGCAGTGCCAGAAGACCAGCAAAGGTCGGGACCACAGCGATGCCGAAGGCGGCAATGACATAAATGCCGAGGCCAATCAGCAGCGGAACACGGCGGCCGAAGCGGTCGGAAAGCGGGCCGTAGAAAAGCTGGGCGAGACCGAAACCGAAAAGATAGGCGGAAACGACATATTGGCGATGATTTTCATTCTCGACGCCGAGGCTGGAACCGATCTGCTGCAGTGCGGGCAGCATGATGTCGATGGCCAGCGAGTTGACTGCCATCAGGAAAGCCGCAAGCGCGATAAATTCCAGCTTGCCCATGGGCAGCCGACCCGCGGACATGGCTTGTGATGAATCTGTCACAATGAAATTCCCATAAACAGGTCAAGGCGCTGCTTGGCGCAGCGCCTCGAACTCAAGATATAGATTTGGAAACCGGACGGACGCCCGGTGACCGATCAGGCGACGGCGGTCTTAATGGTGACGCCGTTTTCCTGGAGATGCTGCTGGAGCTCACCGGCCTGGAACATTTCCCGGACGATGTCGCAGCCGCCGATGAACTCGCCCTTGACGTAGAGCTGGGGGATCGTCGGCCAGTTGGAGTAATCCTTGATGCCCTGGCGGATTTCCGAATCGGCGAGCACGTTGATGCCCTTATAGTCGACGCCGATATAATCGAGAATCTGGACGACCTGACCGGAGAAACCGCACTGCGGAAACTGCGGCGTGCCCTTCATGAAAAGGACGACGTCGTTGCTCTTGATCTCGTTTTCGATGAATTCGTTGATACCGCTCATAGGGACCTAATCCTTTCAACAGGCGGGTTAAAGGCCCACCGTTTCAATCGTTCCCTTTAGATAGCATGCGGACGGCGGAATTCCACCCGCCAAAACCAAAAAAAGACCAATCCGCGACACTTAGCGGCGCAGATTGTTGCCTATGCGTTACGCCCCATTGCGATAGACCTTGATCCGTTCGATCTCGCTATCGGTGAAGTGGCCCTGCAGTTCTCAGTGAAGGAGGCTTTAGGCGCGGCGCTGCCTGCTGCGGCCTGCTGCCGTGCGGCGCTTGCTGACCTGCTTGCGGGCGGGCTTGCGAGTCGCCGGCGTTGCCTTGCGGGTGGTGCGGCCGGCTGTTGCAGACGCTGCCTTGCGGCGCTTGCGCTTGGTAGTGGTACGGCCCGTGGTCTTCTTCAGGATTTCCTTCAGCACGCTACTGACGACGCCTGACACCAGTTCATTCACGAGATTGGCCACAAAATTCCCCTTAATCCTATCGAAACGCACCTTACCCCATTGAATTCCGGAAGAGTTCGCTTAGCAAGACGGCTCGAAGGTTTTATCCGGTTTTTCGCCGTATTTTCAGGCGAACCCGTCAGTCGAGCAACGGCGATCACAACACGCCGGAAAGAAGAAAAAGACTTATGAAACTCGTCGAGAAGCGGGTCGTTCTGCATTTCCCCGGATTTGAGCCGTTGGACGGAAAAGCGCATCAGGCGCGGTATGAGCGTACCGCCCGGCAGAGTGCATCCGTGTGGGGATACCAGGTTTCAACGGGTGCGGCTGGCGAGGGGGATTATGTTTCCTTCGATGTCGACACCGGCGCCGACGGCTGGCAGACGCAGACGCGTGTGCATGTCTTCGACCATAACGACCTGGTGCAGCTGCTGCGCAAGGGCAATACGGCAAGTCGGATCGCCTTGGGCTTCAAGAGCTTCTGGCAGGTGGTGCGCGAGGGCGGCATGGCCGGCTATTTCCGCCATGCCTGGCGCTTTGGCCTCTTCTTCATCTTTCCCTTCCTGCTGACGGCGCTCGCAATCATCATCACGCTGCAGATCCTGACGCTGCATTACTGGCTGGGGCTTCCCGGCTGGCACATCGGCTGGAGTGCGCCGCTGGCGGCCATCTTCTTCATCTTCGGTTTCCTGCCGTTCTCGGAGCGTTTCCACACGCTACATCTTTTTGCCGACTGGGAAATGGCCGTGGCGCTGGCACGCATGGACAGGCCTGTTTTCAACGACTGGCTGGAGCAATGCGCGACGTCGATGCGCTCAGCGCTCAACGAGGAGGCCGATGAATATGTCATCTCTTCGCACAGCATGGGCTCCAGCGTCGCGGCCCATGTCGTCGGCATTCTCTTGGAGCGGGAACCGGATGTCTTCAAGGGCAAGCGTGTGGTCTTTGCGACGCTCGGCTGCGCAATCCTCCAATGTGCGCTGATGTCGTCGGCGACGCTCCTGCGCTCGCGCGTCGGCCTGATCGCCCGCTGCCCTGACATTTTCTGGCTGGACGTGCAGTGCCTGACGGACTCGATCAACTTCTACAAGGTGCCCGTCGTCAGCGTTTCCGGCCATGCGGATGCGCCGCAGGCGAGCATGATCCATATCCGCGTGCGGCATATGCTGACGCCTGAACATTACAAGAAGATCCGTGGGGATCAGTTACGTGTGCACCGCCAATATGTGCTGGGGCCGGACATGAAATCAGCCTTCGATTTTACGCTGCTGACGGCTGGCCCGATGCCGGCATCGGTCTTTGCCGATCCCGAGCAGGACAAGCTGCCGGCCTGAGAGTTCAGCAGTGATGAGGCGAGGTGGCGTCGATCGCTTTCGAGCCGATCGCTTCCGTCTCGAAACAAAAAGACCCGGCGGAAGAAGCCTTCCAACCGGGCCTGTTCAGATCTTCACTCGGCCGAAGCCAGCATTTCAATCCGGCGCCGAGGTCTGCAGGGCGAGGGCGTGCAGGATGCCGCCCATATTGCCCTTCAGCGCCTCATAGACCATCTGGTGCTGCTGCACACGGCTCTTGCCGCGGAAGGCTTCCGCAACGACTTCGGCGGCGTAGTGATCGCCGTCGCCTGCCAGATCGCGGATCGTTACCTTGGCACCGGGAATCCCGGCCTTGATCATGTCTTCGATATCGCCGGGTTTCATTGCCATGATCGTTACTCCTTGCGCATCATTCCGCAGCGACAAGCTCGCCGCTGTTATCCATGAAATCAGGGAACCACGATTCATGGGCATCGCGCAATTGCTGAATCGGCAGCGCAATCAGATCGTCGATGACGAGGGCATCGCCCTTGATAGTGCCGAGGCGGCGGAAGGGCACGCCGGCGCCTTCTGCATTGGCGCAGACGAAATCGGCGACGTCATCAGGAACCGTCAGCACGTAACGCGCCTGATCCTCACCGAAGAGCAGGGCATGCGCAGCACCCTTGCCTTCGCTGAGATCGATCTTGAGGCCCTTGCCTGATGCCATCGCCATTTCGGCAAGCGCCAGCACGAGGCCGCCGGAGGAAATGTCGTGGCAGGCGGTCGCCTGGCCGTTGCGGATGACCGAGCGGACGAAATCGCCGTTGCGGCGCTCTGCGAAGAGATCGACCTGCGGAGCCGGACCTTCGGTGCTGCCGACGATGTCGCGCAGATAGACGGACTGGCCGAGATGGCTGCCATCAGCGCCGATGAGCAGGACCTTGTCGCCGTCTGCAGCGCCGCCGATGCGAGCCATCTTGCGCCAGTCGGGCATCAGGCCGACGCCGGCAATGGTGGGGGTCGGCAGGATCGCGACGCCGTTGGTCTCGTTATAGAGCGAGACGTTGCCGGAGACGATCGGGAAGTCCAGCGCGCGGCAGGCTTCGCCGATACCCTTCACGGCGCCGACGAACTGGCCCATGATCTCGGGTTTTTCCGGGTTGCCGAAATTGAGGTTGTCGGTCGCAGCCAGCGGCTCGGCGCCGGTCGCGGTAATGTTGCGCCAGCATTCGGCAACCGCCTGCTTGCCGCCTTCGAAAGGATCGGCCTCGACGTAACGCGGGGTGACGTCGGAGGAGAAGGCGAGCGCCTTCAGCGGATGGCCCTCGACGCGCACGACCCCGGCGTCACCGCCTGGGAGCTGCAGGGAATTGCCCTGGATCAGCGTGTCATACTGTTCGTAGACCCAGCGGCGGCTGGACTGGTTGGCGGAACCGACGAGTTGCAGCAGCGCTTCGTTGTAATCCTTGGGCGCGGCAACGAGATTGGCGGGCAGGGGAGCGCGCTTGTCGGATTCGCGCCAGGGACGGTCATATTCCGGAGCCTGGTCGCCAAGATCCTTGATCGGCAGGTTTGCGACTTCCTCGCCCTGATGCATGACGCGGAAGCGCAGATCATCGGTGGTCTTGCCGACAACAGCGAAATCGAGGCCCCACTTGACGAAGATCGCCTTGGCTTCCTCTTCCTTCTCCGGCTGCAGCACCATGAGCATGCGCTCCTGGCTTTCCGACAGCATCATCTCGTAGGCGCTCATCCGCTCTTCGCGCACCGGCACCTTGTCGAGTTCGAGCAGGATGCCGAGATCGCCCTTGGCGCCCATTTCGACGGCCGAGCAGGTGAGGCCGGCTGCACCCATGTCCTGGATGGCGATGACGGCGCCGGTCTTCATCAGTTCGAGGCAGGCTTCGAGCAGGCACTTTTCGGTAAAGGGATCGCCGACCTGAACAGTCGGGCGCTTCTCTTCGATCGACTCGTCGAATTCGGCCGAAGCCATGGTGGCGCCGCCGACACCGTCGCGGCCGGTCTTTGCGCCGAGATAGACGACAGGCAGGCCGACGCCCTTGGCTTCCGACAGGAAGATGGCGTTGGACTTGGCAAGGCCGGCGGCAAAGGCGTTGACGAGGATGTTGCCGTTATAACGGGCGTCGAATTCCACTTCACCGCCGACCGTCGGAACGCCGAAGGAATTGCCATAGCCGCCGACACCTGCAACGACGCCGGCAACCAGATGGCGGGTCTTCGGATGATCCGGTTCGCCGAAGCGCAGCGCGTTCATGGCAGCGATCGGGCGCGCGCCCATGGTGAAGACGTCGCGCAAGATGCCGCCAACACCGGTCGCAGCCCCCTGATAGGGCTCGATATAGGAGGGGTGGTTATGGCTCTCCATCTTGAAGACGACACAATCGCCGTCATCGATATCGACCACGCCGGCATTTTCGCCCGGGCCCTGAATGACGCGCGGACCCTTGGTCGGCAGCGTGCGCAGCCACTTCTTGGAGGATTTGTAGGAGCAGTGCTCGTTCCACATGGCCGAGAAGATACCGAGCTCGGTAAAGCTCGGTTCGCGGCCGATCAGATCCAGAATGCGCTGGTATTCATCCGGCTTGAGGCCGTGTGAAGCGATGAGTTCCGGCGTGATCTGGATAGTGTTGGGAATGGTCATGAGCTCTCGAAAGTCCCTGCCTAGCGCGTTTTGCCGTGTCTTTAGCCTATGTAAGAACTATGCGCGATAGGAAAATGCCTGCCGTCAACAGAGGGCAGGCATCATAAGCTTTTTACAATAGCGGTGTGAGAGGCAAAGCCCCGTCAGAATTTATAGCCGACCATCAGCCCGGCGCGGGTCATGCCGTCGTTCGGGGCGTCGCAAAGGTTGGCATTCGAGGAATGGGCGAGCTGCGCTATGACATTCCAGTTGCTGTTGAAGCGATAGCCCGCGCCGAGATATTCGTGGAACAGCACACGACAGCCGAGGTCGGGATGATCGTCGTCATCGCGAAGCTCGCCGGTGTGGATGACGCCGCCGAAACCGGCTTCAGCGAAGATCCTGTCGCTGAGGTCGACCGTCCAGGTAAAACCGGCGAAGAACTGTGTGGCTTCACCCGCCGTGCCGATCGAAGTGCCGACATGGACGCGCGGATGCATCAGCTGCTGCTTCCAATCGGTTGCCTGCTCAAAACCGAAGGGATCGAAAAGGGCCGTTATTTCGGGAAAAACGCCATCTTCATGCGAATGGCCGCCCTGGACGGAAGCGGATGCGCCGAAGCGCAATTCGTCGAAAATCTTGTCTCCTGCTTGTGCCGAGGATGATATTCCCAAGCAGCTGACAAATGCTGCTACCGACGCGATACTCGACATGCGCAGCAGGAGTAAACGGAAATCGGATTTCATCTGCTGTCCCTTGATTCCCGCCCGACCAGCGGAGTGGGCAAGAGGTAACATGCAGGTCTCAACGGTAAAGCGCTTGCGGTTCGATTACGGCCTTTTCCACCATCCTGACACTATTTTGCAACAGTTCAGATTTCCCCATCATAGGCAGAGCCGCCGTTTTCCAGAAGTCTTTTCAAGATCATAAGCCCCGACACCATCTCACCTCTATCCTTTGGCGAGGAGATGCCGATGCGCACTCGATGGTAGACTTTCTCGCCGCGGGCCGCCTTGAACTCATCCTCGTCGTCCACGAGCACACCATCCCTGTAGGCGGCATTCTTGAAGGTGCCCGACATCCAGGGTTCCGGCAGTTTCAACCACAGGAAGGGCGCGTGCAGGTGGGATTCGAACTCGAAGCCATGCAACTGCTCTCGAGCGAGCCTGACACGGGCTGACAGCTCGGCAACGCTTGTATTGCGGATCTCGTGCGCCTTGCCGCTCTGAACAAGTCGCGCGCATGTTTCGGCCAGAATGAAGGGCAGGCCACCGGTGACCATCTTATGCGTGACCTTGATACGCTGGGCGAAATGCGGCGGGCAGGCGACCCAGCCGCCACGCACGCCGGCGGCAACCGATTTCGACAGGCCGTTGACCAGGAAGGTGCGATCGGGCGCGATTGCGGCAAGCAGCGGCGTAGCGTCATTGGCCATGCCGCCATAGAGATCGTCCTCGATGATCCACACACCGTGCCGTCTCGCGATGTCGGCAATGGCGACACGCCGCTCATAGGGCATGATGGCGAGGGTGGGATTGTGGACCGTCGGCATCAGAAAGATCAGCTTCGGATGCTGCTGCTGGCAAAGCCGCTCGAAATCCTCGGGAATGACGCCATTCTCATCCGACTCGACCGACAGCGTGCGCCGGCCGAGCAGGCGGACGCTGCGGCTGACCTGCGTATAGGTGAGGTTTTCGAAGACGATCTTGTCACCGGGTGCAGACACGGCAGCGATGACGGCAATTGCCGCCGCATGCGCGCCGAGCGTCGGAACAATGTTTTCGACCTCCGGCGACCAGTCGTTGCGCGCCAGCCAAAGACGGCCGGCTTCGAACCAGTTTCGAGGAAAGCTGCGTGAATAGGAGGAGATTTCCGCGAGATGCTGCTCGCCGATCTCGGCCATGATGCCGGCGATGACCTTGCCCTGACCAAGATCAGGGGCGGCGGTCGTGTCAAAGCGAAGCTTGTTCGCCGGGGCCTCCGCAATGCGCGTGCCGCTCAGCGAAAGAGTGACGGGGTCTACCTGTTCGCTGGGCGGCGTGTCTGCGCGATCGAGCACATAGGTGCCTCGACCGACTTCGCCGGCGACGAGACCGCGCTCATGAACCAGCGCATAGGCGCGGCCGATTGTTCCGATTGTCACCCCGATGTCATAGGCGAGATTTCGCTGCGGCGGCAGCTTGGATCCAGCCGGCAAGGCGCCGGAAGAAATGGCGGATTCGATATTGTCCGCAAGCCGCATATAGACTGGGCCGGAGCCCTGCGAGAGATCTGGGAGCCAATTTGTCATGGTGACAATGAATAGATTGTCACCCTCATCCTGTCAAGATTATGAGACAATCACACGAGCGGAAACAACAGGAGCCAAGGATGTCCGTTGTACCTCAAATAAAGAGCGACATTGTATCGATTGTCTCTATCGATAGCCCGCACGAAATTGTCCTCCCGAGGCGGGCGCCGGCCACGGGTCAGCTCGGGCTCCTGTGGGCAGCCTTCCTTCTGTGGCAACAGAAACGGGAGGGACGCCTGGCGTTGCGCGGACTGACAGCGGATCAGCTCAAGGATATCGGCCTGTCGCGGTCCGATGCCGCACGCGAAGTCAGCAAGTCGTTTTTCTGGGATTAGGCCAAAGCTTAGCTGCAGGCGCGATTGCCACCCGACCAGCGGGTGACATCGGCGGCGATGCGGCCGGCGACCGGCTCGGACATCATCGGCCCGAAGGCCTGCATCTTGGCCGGATTGCCTTCGGCCTGCACGACGAGCAGCGGCCGGCTTTCCGGGCTACCCTTGTGCACCACGAGAATGCGCGGACGACCGGAGAAGGAATTGAGTTCCGGGGCCAGCTTGTAGGCGGCGAATGCTGCATCGCCCGATTTGAACCAACAGCTATTGGCGCCGAGAGCCACGCGCTCCATCGTCGAAAGCGCGCTACGATCCGGCCCCTTTGCAGGCGTCGGGGACTGGCAGGCAGCAACGAGTGCGGCAAGGCCGGCAAAAGCAGCAGCGTTAGCGATGGCTGCGAAATGGCGAGGGTGCATCTATCTTGCTCTTCGGCCGGAAATCAGGCGGCGACGACGTCGAGTGCCGAAGCAAAGAGGCCGCGGCCATCCGAACCGCCGTGAGCGGCCTCGATCAGATTTTCCGGATGCGGCATCATGCCGAGAACATTGCCCTTGGCGTTCATGATGCCGGCAATGTCATTGACCGAACCGTTCGGGTTGGTGCCTTCGGCATAGCGGAAGACGACCTGGCCGTTGCCTTCGATGGCAGCGAGCGTTTCCGTGTCGGCAAAATAGTTGCCGTCGTGATGGGCGACCGGGCAGCGGATGATCTGACCCTTTTCATAGGCGCGGGAGAAATCCGTCTCGGCGTTGACGACTTCGAGCTTGATCTCGCGGCAGACGAATTTCAGCGAGGCGTTGCGCATCAGCGCGCCCGGCAGCAGGCCAGCCTCGACGAGGATCTGGAAGCCGTTGCAGACACCCAGCACCTTCACGCCCTCATTGGCCTTCTCGATGATCGCCTGCATGACCGGCATGCGAGCAGCGATCGCTCCGCAGCGCAAGTAATCGCCATAGGAGAAGCCGCCGGGAATGACGATCAGGTCGACATCAGGGATTTCCGTCTCCGTCTGCCAGATCGTCACCGGCTTGTGACCGGAGATCTTGGTGAGAGCGGCGATCATGTCGCGATCGCGATTGAGGCCCGGAAGTTGAACGACGGCTGATTTCATAGGGTCCCCGCGTCTGGCGAAAGATATTGAACTGGAACGCTTTCGGCGAGCCATACTCCATTGTCCGAGACAAAGAAAGAATGCCCCTCTGAAAACATGCGGGCTGCGTCTATACGCAGGATGATAGTGTCGCCCTTGCGGCGCGTGGCGACGATCTTGGCGGTTTCCACATCACCAGATAGATGAACGTGGTGCCGCTCCATCTTTTTCAGACCTTCACGCTCGATCAGCGGCCAATTCGCCAGTGACGTGCCGTGAAAGAGAATTGCCGGCGGCTCGACTGCCTTCAACGCCAGATCGATTTCGACACTGTGGCCCTGGTTGGCGCGAATTCTGTTATCGACAAGCGCAAAGCGCTTCTTCGGACTGTTCTCGATGATCCCGACAATATCGGCGCGAGTGACGTCGAATTTCGATGTCACCGCCTTTTCGAAATCATCGAAGGATACCCAGCCCTCAGCATCAAGCGTCAGGCCTGCGGCGTCAGGCGCATGGCGCAAAACATAGCTCATGAATTTCGAGACTTCCGTCTCCAGCTTTGCTTCCACCATGACGCCTTGTCCTCAAGGCCCGCCTAAGGGGCAGGCCCGTGATCGTCAGTCGATCGCGATCGCGTAGTTCTCGATGACCGTGTTGGCCAGCAGCTTATCGCACATGGCCTTGAGGTCCGCTTCGGCCTTGGCCTTGTCGGTGCCTTCGAGCTCCACGTCGAAGACCTTGCCCTGGCGGACATGGCCGACGCCGCCGAAGCCGAGGGCGCCGAGCGCGCCTTCGATGGCCTTGCCCTGAGGATCGAGAACGCCGTTTTTCAGCGTGACGGTGACGCGAGCCTTGATCACTTGTTTTTCCCTGCTTTTACTTGACCAAAACGGGGCCGGTGCCGCGCACGGGCTCGTTTTCATTGATGATGCCGAGACGGCGCGCAACTTCGGAATAGGCTTCCAGCAGACCGCCCATATCGCGCCGGAAGAGGTCCTTGTCCATCTTCTTGTGGGTCTCTATGTCCCAGAGGCGGCAGCTGTCCGGCGAGATCTCGTCGGCCAGGATGATGCGCATCATGTCGCCTTCGAAGAGGCGGCCGCATTCGATCTTGAAATCGACGAGCTGGATGCCGACACCGAGGAAGAGGCCGGTCATGAAGTCATTGACGCGGATGGCAAGCGCCATGATGTCGTCAAGCTCAGCCGGATTGGCCCAGCCGAAGGCTGTGATGTGCTCTTCGGAGACCATCGGATCTTCGAGCGCATCGGACTTGTAATAGAATTCGATGATCGAACGCGGCAGGACCACGCCTTCCTCGATGCCGAGGCGCTTGGCGAGAGAGCCGGCTGCGACGTTGCGCACGACGATCTCAAGCGGGATCATCTCCACTTCCTTGATCAGCTGCTCGCGCATGTTGAGCCGGCGGATGAAATGGGTGGGAATGCCGATCTTGTTCAGATGGCTGAAGATATATTCAGAAATACGGTTGTTGAGGACGCCCTTGCCATCAATGACTTCGTGTTTCTTCTTGTTGAAAGCGGTGGCATCGTCCTTGAAGAACTGGATCAGCGTGCCCGGTTCAGGCCCTTCATACAGAATCTTTGCCTTGCCCTCGTAGATACGGCGGCGACGGTTCATTGTGGTTATTCTCTAGTTGTTGGCGCCCTTGGGATGGCGCGCGTGGATCGATCTCGTGGCGTCCCCTTAAAGGAAAAGAGAGAGTTTCACAATCCGCCTGTCACTCCTTCCCCGGTTTCCGGCCTTGGGCGGGAAAACCGCAAAGAGAATCGAAATCTTGCCAAGTGGAGACTACCGCCTTTTTCTTTACGGTGGAATGAAGGCAAAATCTCGGAGGGGTTATACAGGTCTTTATCTGGAGGCTGTTTTGGAGGTGGGCCGGCCCACGGATCGGCGCAGATCCGTCTGCAACGCGCGAGCCTCGCCCTCCGGCTGCCGCCAGCTTTCGCCACGGATGAAAGCCGGGAACTTCAGGCCGGACATCGGCCGGGCGAGCGCATAGCCCTGCAGCATGTCGCAGCCGAGCTCCTGCAGGATGCGGACGTGATCGGCGGTCTCGACACCTTCTGCGGTAACGAGAATATTCAGCGAGCGACCAATCTCGATGATGGAGCGCACGAGCTTTCGCTGCTCGGCCGATTGCGGCAGGTGCCTGATCAGCTCGCGATCGATCTTCAGTGTTTTCGGGCTCAATCGCAGCAAGCTGACGATTGAGGCATGACCGGTGCCGAAATCATCGACCTCGATGTCGATACCGAGTTTCTTCAGCTTCTTGAGATTGGCGGAGACCGCTTCGTCGCAATCGTCAAGCGAGATCGATTCCAGCAGCTCGAAAGAGACCGTGCCGGGCTCGATCTTCAGCGAGCGCAGCTTCTTGCCAAGCTGCGGATCGGACAGTCTCCGGCCGGAGACATTGACGGAGATGCGGGGAATGGCGAAGCCTTCACGGATCCAGGCCTTCCGGTCGGCGATTGCTTGCTCCAGGATCAGCGCATCGATGGTCGAAACGACGTCGAGATCCTCTGCAATGTCGAGGAAGCGATCCGGCGCCAGCAGTCCGTGTTCCGGATGCTGCCAGCGTGCCAGCGTTTCGATGCCGGCGATATCGAGCGTGCGGGCATCGAACTGCGGCTGGTAGAAGGGCACGAATTCGCTACGCTCCAGGCCGATCAGGATTTCATCTGCAAGGCGCTTGGCCGTCAGGATCGTGCGGCGGGCGGCATTGGAGAAGAATTCGTAGCGGTTACGGCCGGAGCCCTTGGCCCGGTAGAGGGCGATATCGGCGTTGAGCAGAAGCTGCTTTTCGTCGAGCTTCGGGCCGCTATCGATGGCGATGCCGATGCTGGCGCCGAAGCGGCAATCATGCCCCTCGTATTTGATGGGTTTGCGCAGCTCGCGGATGATACGCTCGGCGACGGTCGCAATCTTCTTCGAGGGAGTATCGACGATGCAGAGAACGACGAACTCATCGCCGCCGATGCGGGCGACGAAATCGGTGGCGCGAATGGAGTCGCGCAGCACCTTGGCGGCGTGTTTCAGCATATGATCGCCGGCGCGGTGGCCGAGCGTATCGTTTATCTGCTTGAAACGATCGAGATCGATATGAAGAATGGCAAGCGCCAGACCCTCCTCGCGGCAATGGGCGGAGCGTCCCTCCAGCATCTTGTCGAGATACCGGCGGTTCGGCAGGCCGGTCAAATAGTCATGGAACGCCAGATGCTCGATGCTTTCCTTGGCGGCTTCGAGTTCGCGGTTGCGTGCTTCTGCAAGATCCTTTGCGCGCCGCAAGTCGTTGCGCAGCGCCACTTCCTCCGTCACGTCCCAATTGGCGCCGATCAGCTTACGGCAGCCATTGCCATCGATGAAGAAGGCCGAGCGGGCGCGGATGATGCGCTCGGCGCCATCGCCTCTGATGATGCGGAATTCCTGGTGAAAGCCGGTCTCGTTGTTGACGTTTCTTTCGACAGTTTCGCTGACGCGATCGCGATCATCAGGATGAACAGTGCTAAGCCAGGCATCGGCTGCGGAGAAACGATCGGCATCCTCCAATCCGTAGATGGCGATAAGGCGGTCGTCCCATTCGACGGTCCCATGATCGATATCGGCTTCGAAAACGCCGATATCGCTGATCTGCAAGGCAAGGTCGAGGCGGCGGGAGAGCTGCGCCAGCATCTCCGCGGTTTCCTTGCGCCCGGTGATGTCGGTGTCCGTGCCGACCACGCGCTGTGCAACGCCGTTCTCATCCCATTCGACCGGCGCGCCGCGGCACTCGATCCAGACCCAGTGGCCGTCCTTGTGGCGCTCGCGATATTCGAAGATATGATAGTCGGGGTCGCCGGCATTCTGGCGCTCGATGGCGTTGACGACGAAATCGCGATCGTCGGGATGGACGAGTTGCAGCCAGGCTTCGTAATCGCCGTCGGCCTCCTCATCAGGCGCCATGCCGCGAATGCTTTTCCAGGTCTGCGAATAAAATTTCTTGTCGAGGCGATAATTGTGGTCCCAGACGCCGAGGCCGGAGCCGACGAGGGCGTAGTTCCAGCGGCTTTCGCGCTCGGTGATATCTGAATCATCGGTGTAGCTTGCGACCCCGTCGACAGCCTGTTCGTCGCGATTGACATCGGCGGCGGCTTTGGGCGGATGGCTTTGCTTCACAGGGGCGCGCTCTCGCTTTTCTGGCGTCAGCGCAGTGTGCAGTCCTTCCATTAAGAAATGCTTAGAAAGCGATCGCTTAATTCACTGGAAATGCCGGATTTTTTGGCTTTCTCAGCCGGGCAGGCGGCTGAGAAACTGGGCAAAGACCATCGTGCCTTCCGGCCAGGGGCCGTGGCCGGATTCTGAGTTGATGTGACCGGACTCGCCGGCATCCACCAGGAAGGAACCCCAGCTGTTGGCAATGTCATCAGCATGCTCATAGGTGCCGAAGGGATCATTGCGGCTGGCGACCGTAATCGAGGGGAACGGCAGCGGATCGCGCGGGTAGGGGCCAAAGGTCATGAGATGCTTCGGGCGGATATCCGGATTGGCAACATCGGGCGGCGCTACGAAGAAGGCGCCGGCAACGCGCTTTTGAAACAGCGGAATTGCATGGATCACCGAGGGCACCCCGAGAGAATGGGCGATGAGCACCACGGGGCGTGTCGAGGCATTCACCGCTTCGGCGATGCGGACGCTCCAGTCCTCGCGCACGGGCTTGGACCATTCCGCCTGCTCGACGCGGCGCGCGGTGCTGAGTTTTGCTTCCCAGCGGCTCTGCCAATGGTCGGGGCCGGAATTGGTGTAGCCGGGAACGATGAGTATATCTGCGTCTGAAGCTTTCATAGTGCCGCCGATGTGAGAAAGCTTAACCGCGATGTCAAGGGAAAGAGCGACTTAGCTCAAAAAATTTGCTAAGGTCGCTTCATGCCGGTTGCGTTCTCGTGTCGGCCCCTTGTTGCCGACACTTCGCCTCCGGCTCATCTTGGCTGAGGAGGAGAAAGCCATGACGACATTTCATGTCATGACGGGTGCCAGCGAGAGCTTCACACGGCCCGTGATCAACAAGATCAGCATAGCCGACGTCTTCGACGCGCTCAGGCTCGGTTTCGAGGATTTCCGCGAGAAGCCTTCACATTACGTTTTCCTGTGTCTCATGTATCCGATCGCCGGTATCTTCCTGACGATGCTGAGCTCGGGCGCCAATCTTGCACCGATGATCTTTCCGCTGATGTCGGGCTTCGTGCTGATCGGCCCGATCGCCGCAATCGGCCTCTACGAAATCAGCCGCCGGCGCGAGGCCGGACT
Organism: Rhizobium viscosum; assembly: GCF_014873945.1. Classification (NCBI taxonomy): domain Bacteria; kingdom Pseudomonadati; phylum Pseudomonadota; class Alphaproteobacteria; order Hyphomicrobiales; family Rhizobiaceae; genus Rhizobium; species Rhizobium viscosum. The sequence goes on from NZ_JADBEC010000003.1 coordinate 283,952, forward strand.
CGATTCCTCCTGGACACATGCACTCGATGTACGCCATTCGCCGGCTTTGCCGTCGATCATCGCCGTCGGCCTCCTGCTGTTTGGGATCTTCACCGTCTGGCTGGTCACGGCGCAAACGATCTATACGAGCCTTCTCGGCGAGGTCTTCCCGCGCTCCATGTCGCTCTTCCTGCAGCAAGTGTTCGGTACGCCGGAAGGCATGCAGCTCATCCTGTGGGGTAATCTGGTTGGCCTCGGCTTTGCGTTCGTCGTTCTGGCGATCACCGTCGTGACCTTCCCGATGCTGCTTGACAGGGACTGCGGGGCGGTGGCGGCGATGGTCGCCTCGATCCGGGCAACCTTCGTCAATCCGGTACCGATATTGCTCTGGGGCCTGATCGTTGCCGCGTCGCTCGTCATCGGCACAATCCCGCTTTTCGTCGGCCTGGCACTCGCCATCCCGATCCTCGGCCATGCGACCTGGCATCTTTATCGGAAGCTGATTGCCCGCGAAGCCATGTAATGGCGGTATTCCCGGGGCATCGCGAATTTGCGCGATACCCCGGAATTTCAATAGAGCCCGGAACCTCGGAACCTTGCTTGGAGTTTGTCTTGAGCCGACTTCGAAGGAGGATTTCCAGGTGACCTTACGCCACGTGTTTGCGCACTTCGCAACCAGGATATCGGAGTGGGCGGGCAAGCCGGTGACCTTCATTCTGGCGCTTATCGCCGTGATCATCTGGGCTGCTCTCGGCCCTGTCTTCGACTACTCGGAAACCTGGCAGCTGGTGATCAACACCGGCACAACGATCATCACCTTCCTGATGGTCTTCCTGCTGCAGAATGCGCAGACACGCGATACGCGGGCCATCCAGGCGAAGCTCAACGAAATCATCCTGACGAGCCATGCCGAGAACCGCTTCATCGGCATCGAAAATCTCGATGAAGAAGACCTCATGCACCTCGACCGGCTGGTGGCCAAAGCGGCCAAGGGACGGGGTTCGACAGAGATTTGCGAGATATCGGATGAGCCGGTCGACACTTCGATCGGCAAGCCGGAGAAAAAGAAGCGCACTGCGCCGGCTACCGCTTCACGGAAGCGAAAATGAAAACGGCGCCTCGCGGGCGCCGTCTCTGACATCTGTTATGCCGATCAAGCCTGGCCGAAGACGCGGCGGAAGATCGTGTCGACGTGCTTGGTGTGATAACCGAGATCAAATTTTTCGCGCAGATCCGCCTCCGACAGTGCGGCGCGTACTTCGGCATCGGCCAACAGTTCTTCGAGGAAGTCCTTGCCCTGTTCCCAGACCTTCATGGCGTTGCGCTGCACGAGGCGATAGGCATCCTCGCGGGAGACGCCGGCCTGCGTCAGCGCCAGGAGAACGCGCTGTGAATGGACAAGGCCGCGGAACTTGTCGAGATTCTTCATCATATTCTCGGGATAGACCACGAGTTTTTCGATGACGCCGGCGAGACGGTTCAGCGCGAAATCCAGCGTGATCGTCGTGTCCGGACCAATGGCACGCTCGACGCTCGAATGGCTGATGTCGCGCTCATGCCAGAGCGCCACGTTTTCCATTGCGGGAACGACCGACATGCGCACCAGGCGGGCAAGACCGGTCAGGTTTTCGGTCAGAACCGGGTTGCGCTTGTGCGGCATGGCCGAGGAGCCCTTCTGGCCCGGCGAGAAGAACTCTTCCGCCTCGAGCACTTCGGTGCGCTGCATGTGGCGGATTTCGATCGCGACGTTTTCGATCGACGAGCCGATGACGCCGAGCGTGGCGAAGAACATCGCATGGCGGTCGCGCGGGATGACCTGCGTGGAAACCGGCTCCGGCACGAGGCCGAGGGCTGCGCAGACATGCTCTTCGACGACAGGATCGATATTGGCGAAGGTGCCGACAGCGCCGGAGATAGCGCCGGTCGCGATTTCCGCTCGGGCGGCAACGAGGCGGGCGCGGTTGCGGCTCATCTCGGCATAGAAGCGAGCAAAGGTCAGGCCCATCGTCGTCGGCTCGGCGTGGATGCCGTGGCTGCGGCCGATGCGGATCGTATCCTTGTGTTCGAAGGCGCGCGTCTTCAGCGCTGTCAGAACACGGTCCATGTCGGCGAGCAGGATATCGGCAGCGCGCACGAGCTGGATGTTGAACGTGGTGTCGAGTACGTCGGAGGAAGTCATGCCCTGATGAACGAAGCGTGCGTCCGGGCCGACGATTTCCGCAAGATGCGTCAGGAAGGCGATGACGTCATGTTTGGTGACGGCCTCGATCTCATCGATACGGGCAACGTCGAAAGTCGCCTTGCCGCCCTTTTCCCAGATGGTGGCGGCCGCCGACTTCGGGATCACACCGAGGTCTGCCAGCGCGTCGCAGGCATGCCCCTCGATCTCGAACCAGATGCGGAACTTGGTTTCGGGAGACCAGATGGCGACCATATCGGGCCGGGAATAACGAGGGATCATGGGCGAGCGCCTTCATTTCGTGACAGTAGCTGCGGCCCCTGTAGCAAAGACGGCCGGCAATCTCAACGCATGCGTTTGGCAAGAGCCAGGCTGGTGGCAAAAAGACAGATCAGTCCGAGGGGTAAAAACAGCCCCAGACCAAGAACGAGGAACTGATAAACGGCGCTGGCGCCGGTAAAGACAAACTGGAACATCCAGATGACCGAGCCGAACGGCGAATGCCAGCGGGAATAGAAAATCCGGTAGTCCATGGCGAAGAGAAAGGCCGTCATCAGGACCGTGCCCACCGTCAGCACCAGGAAGAATGCGGCAAAACGCGACTCCACCTGATGACCGAGCGCAAGATAGCGCCCGGCAAGCAAGTTGAAGGGCCAGGAGAGCAGCCCGCCGCCGAAATAGAGGATGGAGAGATCGAGCACATGGCTCGTCTCCCATCCATTGCGCAGATAGAGGCCGGCCATGGCGGAGAGCAGCATCTGAACGCCCCAGAGCGGGGCGCCGATGAAAAGCTCAGGGTAGGAAGGCCATGCCGCCCGCAGACGGTTCATTCTCAGGGGTGAACCGGAACGGCGATCCAGCGGCCATTGCGGCCGTCCGGAGAGGCGCTCAGCGCCAGGATGAGGGCGATATGGACAGGCTTGCCCGATTCCGGCTGATAGACGAGGGCGCCGCCCATGCGATATTCCACGGTACAGCCGCGATCTGCCGGCAGCGACTTGTCCTCATGCACCAGCTGGCGGTTCGGCGCACCATCTTTCTCGATGAGCTGCAGGGTGAAGCCGATGACGCGGTTGACGCCCTTGCAGCTTTCCGGCTTGGCGACTTCGGCATCGCCGAGCAGCAGCGAATAGGCGCCCCGCGCCGGGCCGTCACTTGCAATCGTCGTGTAACGGATCGTTTTCATCGGCGAGCCGAGCTCGGTCGGCGGATTGAAGGCAGCAATCAGGCCGGGATTGGTCAGAAGGTCGTACTTGTCCATCTGCTGGCGGGCTGCCGTCAGATTCTGGCGGCGCGCCTTAGACAGATCGGCATCCTTGTCGGTCAGTTCCAGATGAAAAGGCGTGCCCTCGAGATCGGCACCGGTATCGGTATCGATGAAATAGGTCTCCGAATAGGGGGTCTTGCCATCCTTCATGCCGAATTCCTGGAAGGCAAAGACCTTGCCGTCGGCGGAAAAGCCGACAGGCTGCATATTGGCGATATCGCCGGCTGAGGCCGTGGCAGCCATGCCGGTCAGCAGGGCGGCGAGAAATCCGCCCATGAACATGCGCTTCGTCATCAGCGAGCCCCCTCAGCCGCGTTGCGAAGGGCGGAAATGGCCTGACGATAGGCCTCGACCGAGCCGCCCTTGAAAATTGCCGATCCGGCGACGAGCACATTGCCGCCGGCCTTTGCCACGGCAGGCGCGGTGTCGACCGTCACGCCGCCGTCCACCTCAAGTTCTATCGGGCGGTCACCGATGAGTGACTTTGCCGCGGCGATCTTGTCTACCATTGCCGGAATGAATTTCTGGCCGCCGAAACCGGGGTTGACGGACATAATGAGAATGAGGTCGACATCGTCAAGCACGTTCTCGACCACCGAGAGCGGCGTTGCCGGATTAAGCGTGACGCCGACCTTCTTGCCGAGATGGCGGATCGTTTGCAGCGAGCGGTGCAGGTGCGGTCCGGCCTCGGCATGCACGGTTATGCGGTCACAGCCCGCCTTTGCGAAGGCCTCCAGATAGGGATCGGCAGGCGAGATCATCAGATGGCAGTCAAAGGTCGCATCCGTATAGGAGCGCAGCGACTTGATGACATCAGGGCCGAAGGAAATGTTCGGCACAAAATGACCGTCCATGACGTCGAGATGGATCCAGTCGGCGCCGGCCGCGGTGACGTTGCGCACCTCTTCGCCGAGCTTTGCAAAATCTGCCGCCAGGATCGACGGTGCGATGCGAATGGGCAGTGTCGTCATGGGTCTCGGTCTCCATTTCAACCGGTGGCGGGCGAGCCGCTCACGGCAAATTTCAATAGGTCAGTCCGTCCCGTCGGCCGGCGGGACGAAAGCGTCGCCGCGCCATTCGAGAAGGCGATAGGGATTTTGCGACAGTTCATGGGCCGGCGTGAAGGTGACTGGGCCGATCGGCGTATTGAACTGCGTTCCGATCAGCTTTTCGGCCACCGGCTTGCCTTCGGCCACGGCCGCCTGCACGGCCTGATCGGCAATCAGCGCGGCTGCGGCTGCCGGCAGGACATAGCCTTCCGGTTCGATTCCCGCTGCTCGCAAGGCCTCGACGGTCGCAGTCGCGTCCGGCAGAAGCGCATATTCGGGAATGGCGACGGCGCGTACGCCATCCGCCAGCACGAGCGGCTGGTTTGCGGCGCGCATCGCATCGCCGCTCAGAATGTCGAGCGGTATGTTTTCAGCCTTGGCGTCACGGGCGATGATGGCGACATCGTTCCTGTCACCGCCGATGAAGACCTTGGTGGCGCCGGCCCGCTTCAGGCGGCGCACGAGGCCGATCTGCTGTTCCTGTCCCGGTCGGTAGGTGTCGGTAAAAACAGGCTTCAGGCCATTTTCTTCCAGTGCGTTGCGCACGGCTTCCGTCAGTTCGCGGCCGTGGATCGTGCCATCCTCGATGAGGGCGATCGGAGAGGCCGTCCATTGCTGCAGAATGATCTGAATGATCCTGGCGGCTTCATCACTATCCTGCGGACCGAGGCGGAAGAGGGGCCAGCCGTTCTTCAGCGAATCTTCCATCAGGATTCGCGAGCGCACCGACACGGTGATAACAGGAATATTGGCGTCCTTCAGCTTCGGCAGGGCGCCTTCCAGCGTCTCGCTGCAGAGGAAGCCGATGGCGATCTGGACCTTGGCGGCGATCAGCGCATCGGCGACCGCCTGGCCGCTATTGTCCTGGCAGGTCTCATTGACGGGAACGACCGTATTACCCGCCCGCTGGATCTCAAAATTCGCGCCGGCGGAAATCTGGGCGCCGAGCGAGGCGAAAGTGCCGTCCTGCGGCGCCACGACGCCGATCGTCACGCCGGCCGCGCGGCCTTCGGCCGTCAACGCCATGAGCGACAGAAGGGCGGCTATGACACGCAGGCTCATCATGAAAGGTGCAGGTCTCTCGTCTTGTCCATGCCCTTTTATCCGCACGGCAGCAATCGTCAAAGAAAAACAAGCGTGTTCTGCAGCTTTTAGAGCGTGCCATTGTAGAAAAGGTAACCGATGCCCGCCATATTGGTGAAATAACAAAAACAAGACACTGATTGTGGAGAAGCATGTGTTGAACAGGCAGCATATCGATCCCGGCCTCTATCGCGATGCCATGAGCCGCTATGCCGGCCATGTGCAGCTCGTGACGACGGCGCTTGGTGAAGCCCGCCGTGGCGTCACCATCACGGCTGCCTGCTCGGTATCCGACAATCCGGCTTCTGTCCTCGTCTGCCTCAACAACACCAATGAGAAGAACGAGATCTTCTGGCGCAGCGGCATCTTCGCGTTGAATTCGCTCGGCGCCCACCATCAGGGTGTTGCCGATGCCTTTTCAGGCCGCACGCATCTGGAAAATGGGGATCGCTTCTTGAGCGCCCGCTTCGAAACGCTGGCAACGGGCGCGCCCGTGCTTGCCGATGCGCTTGCCGTCTTCGACTGCCGGGTGACCGACATCAAGGAAATGCCGACCCACAACGTCATCTTCGGCGAGGTCGCTGCCGTTCGCTTCACCGAGATCCACCCGGCGCTTCTCTATTTGAACCGTGGTTATCACACGATATAGGCTCAGCAGAATGGACAATGCCGGCATCGAGGAAATGTTTCAATCGCTTGGCCCCGTCACCATCAAGCGCATGTTCGGCGGCAAGGGCATCTACCATCTCGGCCGTATCCTGGCACTCGAAGTGCGCGACGAAATCCTGCTGAAGGCCGATGAAGAGAGCGCTCCGGAGTTTGCCGCGGCAGGTGCCAGCCAATGGTTCTACGAAGGCAAGAAGGGCGCTCCGGTGAAGATGCCCTACTGGAGCATTCCCGACGAGGCTTATGACGACCCCGATGTCATGGCGCGCTGGGTGCGGCTTGCCTATGAGGCCGCGTTACGGGCCGAATAATCAGCGCAATTGCCCGGCCGGAAGAGCTGATATAGCCACTCTGGTGAAAGCCGACAGCGGCTCCGGCAGATCGGCAAGTCCGAACCAGCCGAAATCCGAGAGCTTGTCCGGTTCCGTCAGTTGTGGCTCGCCAGTCACTTCGCGGGCGATATAGAGAAGGGAAATCCAGTGCTGGCGGTCGGCTTCGATAAGCTGCTCGGTAGAGCCGATCTGCTCGACGCGGCCGACGGTGAGGCCCGTTTCTTCTTCGGCTTCGCGGCGCGCGGCTTCTTCGGCGGGCTCCATATGGTCGACCTTGCCGCCGACGATATTCCAGTAGCCGGCTTCAGGCGGACGCACTCGCTTGTAGAGAAGGATCTTGCCGTCGCGCAAAATCACCAGGCCTACACCGAGGCCGGGGAAATCGATGCCGGGTCTGCCCATTGAGGGTCTCAGATCTTGGCGTTGGCCGCGATCAGCATGAAGGCAGGGATGTCGTCGCCGAATCCGACCGGTGTCGGGCCATCGTCGTGATCACGGTGGCGGCGACGTTCGCGATTGTCATCATTTGCCGGATAGGGCCGATTGCCGCGCGCATTGTTCTGCGACTTCTGTTCTGCTTTGCGCTCGTTCTTCACGCTGTCGGCCTTTGCTGCTGCTTCCACGACTTCGCCACCATTATCTTCGGCGTTGATATCAGATTTATGACTCGAAGACCGGCGATCGCGGCCACGATCCTTATCCCGCTCACGACCCTTTCCGCGGCGGGGAGACCGCTCGCTGTCGCGGCTTTCTTCAGCCGGCGGCAGGGCGGAGAGATCGCCGTTCAGCCATTCGACCTTTTCGCCGATCAGCTTTTCGATCGCGTCGGCATGTTTCTGGTCGCGGCGGGTGACAATGGTGAAAGAAGCCCCAGAACGACCGGCGCGGCCGGTACGGCCGATACGGTGAACATAGTCTTCCGAATGGATCGGCACGTCGAAATTGAAGACGTGGCTGACATCGGGAATATCGAGGCCGCGGGCGGCGACGTCAGAGGCAACGAGCAGCTTGATGTTGCCATCCTTGAAGTTGGCAAGCATCGTCATGCGCGAGCGCTGGTCCATATCGCCATGCAGGGCGCCGACGGAAAAACCGTGACGTTCCAGCGAGCGGAAGAGATCGGCGACATCCTTCTTGCGATTGCAGAAGATGATCGCGTTCTTGAGGTCTTCCTGGGCACGAATGAGATCGCGCAGGACGGCGCGCTTCTCGTAATCCTTATCGTGAGAGGCGACGAAACGCTGCGTGATGGTCTTGGAAGCCGATGCGGGCTTGGCGACCTCAATGCGCTCCGGGTTCTGCAGGAAACGGTCCGCAAGCTTCTGGATCTCCGGCGGCATGGTGGCCGAGAAGAACAGCGTCTGGCGAGTGAAGGGGATCAGTTTGGCGATGCGTTCGATATCGGGGATGAAGCCCATGTCGAGCATGCGGTCGGCTTCGTCGATGACGAGGATTTCGACACCGCTCATCAGGAGCTTGCCGCGCTCGAAATGGTCGAGAAGGCGGCCGGGGGTGCAGATCAGCACGTCTGCGCCGCGCTCCAGCTTGCGGTCCTGATCTTCAAAGGAAACACCGCCGATAAGGAGGGCGACGTTGAGACGGTGGTTCTTGCCGTATTTTTCGAAGTTTTCGGCAACCTGGGCGGCCAGTTCGCGGGTCGGCTCCAGGATCAGCGTGCGGGGCATGCGGGCGCGGGCACGACCTTTTTCCAGAAGCGACAGCATGGGAAGAACGAAGGAAGCCGTCTTGCCGGTGCCGGTCTGGGCGATGCCGCAGATGTCGCGACGCTCAAGCGCGAAGGGAATTGCTCCGGCCTGAATGGGAGTAGGGATCGTGTAGCCCGCATCGGTAACAGCGGAGAGCACTTTGGGGCTCAAACCAAGTTCAGCAAATGTCGTCAAAGGGAAAACTGTTTCCGTTTCGTTCGGCCGGTCTCTGGCGAGTCGGCAGGATTGCATGCCGCAATGGTGGGCGACATATTCCGAAACGGCCGACAAGTCAAGGAATAGCGTCTCCACCCCAGGTAGCGAGGTGAAGCGTTCGTTACCGCGACCGGCTATTTTATATAAGTGGCAAGTTTAAGGCCGGCATTCATGAAATAGATCGGATCGACGGCGCGCCCATCCTGGCGCACCTCATAATGCAGGTGGGTGCCTGTTGAGCGACCCGTGCTGCCGGCGAGACCAATGACATCGTTGCGGTCGACCGTATCGCCGACCTTGACCAGAATTTCCGACATATGGCCGTAGCGCGTCGAAATGCCGTTGCCATGATCGACCTCGACCATGTTGCCGTAGCCGCCGGTCCAGCCGGCTGCAATCACCTTGCCGGGCGCGGTCGGGCGGATCCTTTCCCCCGGCGAGAAGCGGAAGTCGATGCCGGAATGAAGCGCAAGCCGGCCGAGGAATGGATCGCGCCGGTTGCCAAAGGGGCTGGTGACTTCCTTGCCGATGGCCGGATTGCGGAAAGGCAGGGATTCGGCGGTGCTGCGCACCGCTTCCAGACGTGTCAGCGCGCCATCGAGCTGGATCAGCGAATTGTTGAAATCGTCGTTGCTTTCCGGTTCCACATATGGGCCGCCGACTGCGTCTTCGTCTTGCTTGGCGGCGATCGTCTCGGCCGGAACGGCGATATGGAAGCGGTCGAGCACGCCTTCGATCGTATTGGCGGCGTTGCCGGCGTCGCTCGTCAGCTGGTCGATGCGGTTTTTCTGATCCTGCTCGACGGTCTTCAGCGAGAGCGTGACCTTGGAAAAGATGCGGTCTGCGCGATCGCCGACGGTTTCCTCTGACGGAACATAGGCGAGGGTGGAATTATCAGGCACTCCTGCATCGGCCGGCTGATTATCACCTGCCAAAAGCTTACCGATCGCCTTCGCGCCGCCGTTCAGCGAAGCACGCTTGTCCTTGACGTCAGGTGCATAGGATTGTGCCCGTGCATCGGCTGCAGGAGCGTCCTTGCCCGTCAGGCCGGAGCTTTCGGCGCGGTCGAGCAGATTATCAAGCTTACCGTGGCGCGAGGTCAGAGCCATCTGCTGCTCCATCAGCTTGTCGACCTTGTCCTCGACCACCTGCTGATCGAGTAGCTGGCGGGAGGTGATACGGTCGACCTGGGCGCGCAATGCCGCGATGCGGTCTTCATAGTCATGCTGCATACGGGCCTGGCGGGCCATGGTCGCGCCGATCAGGTCATCGCGTAGCACGAGGTAGGAGGTGGCCAGCAAATAGCCGATTGAAAAGACGCCGATTAAGCAGAAGACGAGGGCGGCCATCCAAGGCTTCACCGTCATGTGACGCACCTTGTCGCCACTGGCAAGAATGAGGACGTGTTCCTGTGCCCTCTTGCCGAATACCCGACTGTGATGTCCGTTCGTCACCGAGGGTCCCCCGAAGATTCGCTTTTAGCGCCTGCCCCATTGGGAGATGATTACATACTTTTATGGTTAACAGTCAGTTTACACCGGCAAGCGAGAGCTTACCAATCAGCTCTGGCTGGTGGACGTCAGCGCGCGGTAAAAGGAGGGGGTCAGGCCGGCTTCGGCGCGCGCTACATCGTTGAACGGCGCCTTTAGCGGACCGCGAAAATTGGCCCGCACCAATTCCTGAAACGCCCTTGCGGGATCACGCTTTTCGCGGGCGCAGAGGAAGCGGAACCATTTGGCGCCGACGGCGACATGGCCCTTCTCGTCATTGTAGATGACGTCAAGCACCGCCGCACTTTCGAGGTCACCGGTTTCGCGCATCTTGGCCTGCAGGGCAGGCGTAACATCGAGGCCGCGCGCTTCGAGAATGAGCGGCACGACGGCCAGGCGCGCCGTCAGGTCGTTGCGGGTCGAATGCGCCGCCTGCCAGAGGCCGTCATGGGCGGGCAGATCGCCATAGTCGGCGCCGAGATCGTTGAGGCGCTTGCGCACCATGCGGAAGTGCTTCGCCTCCTCGAAGGCCACCTGCATCCAGCCGTCGAAGAAGGAATTCGGTACATGCGCCGACGCGAATCGCGCCACGATGTCGAGCGCCAGATCGACGGCGTTGAGCTCGATATGGGCAATCGCGTGCAAGAGGGCGACGCGGCCGGGCACGGTATGCAGCGAGCGCTTCTCAACCTGGGTCGGCGGCACCAGCAGAGGCTTTTCCGGCCGGCCGGGACGCTCGGGCAGCGGCGCGTCCAAGGGCGAACGCAGCGAGATACGACGTGCGAACCACCTGGTAGCGCTTTCCTGCGCGAGCTCCGTCTTGCGGTCGAGATCTGCCGAACGGATCGCATCGATCGCGCCACCGCGCAGCGAAGTGATCGCCGTCACGCGGCAAGATTCCGGACGGCTTCGAGCACCGTTGCCGCATGGCCCGGCACCCTGACCTTCTGCCATATGGTGGCGATGGTGCCGTCCCTGCGGATCAGGAAGGTCGTGCGCTCGACGCCCATGAAGGTGCGGCCATACATCTTTTTCTCCTTCCACACGCCATAGGCCTGCAGCACCGTTTTCTCTTCGTCCGAGGCAAGCGCCACCGTCAGCTTGTGCTTCTTGATGAAGCGGTCGTGGCAGGTGGCCGAGTCAGGCGACATGCCGACAATGGCGGCGCCGACGGCTGCAAACTCATCGGCAAGCGCGGTAAAATCCAGAGATTCGGTCGTGCAGCCCGTCGTGTCGTCCTTGGGGTAGAAGAACAGGACCACCGGCTTGCCGTGATAATCAGAGAGAGAAATGCGCCCGCCGCCGTCGCGCGGGAGGCTGAAATCAGGAGCACGGGAGCCAATACCGGGTGCGGACATCTCAAAACTTTCTTTTGCCGGGTTTAGGAGAGATACTATATCAGGCAGGTTATATAGTGGATGAAACGGCGTCCCGCCCAGAGCCATTCAAATCAGATTCAGGAGTTTCCCAAGGCGCATGTCAGCCATCCGCGGCGAAAAGGTCACGTTCAGCAAGAAGGACATCGTCGCCTTGCACAGCCTGCCTTCAGCGCAGGTGGAGGACCCTCTTATCGTGCATTGCCCGCCGCCACGCTCCCGCATGCGCGGCACGGCGAAGGCCACGGGCGGATTCTGCGCGGTCATCCTGTTCATCCTGGCGGCGATCGTCTTTACCATCGAAAGCGGGATCATCGACGCACCGCTGTCGCAGCAGGCGCAGTCGGCGCTGAACAGCGCGCTCGGGCCGCGCTATCGCGCCGAGGTCGGTTCCACCGTCATTCGCTTCACCTCCGGTCTTCGGCTGGCACTCGAGGCGAGGGACGTCAACATGATCGACCAGCAGAGCGGCCAACATCTTTCCACCACATCCTCCATGCGGATGGCGCTCGATCCGCTGCAACTCTTCCGCGGTCGCATCGCCATATCATCGGTCGAAGCCGACGATATCGCCCTCGACACCTCGCTGCTTCCATCCACCGCCCCCATCAAGCTTGATGATCTGCGCGTCGATGCCATTCCGGCGGCAATGGAGACGATCTTTTCCCACCTCGACCTGTTCGAAAACTTCGTCGAACGTGGCGCTACGGACTCGGTCCGCATATCCGGTATCGATATCAAGCTTGCGGATACGGCAAACGGGCCGCTTTCGCTCGTCGTCGACAATCTCGCCTTCGAACATGCCGGGCCGAACTCGCTGCAGCTCAGCGGCCAGATTTCCATCAACGGCGAGGCGGCCGATCTCAATGTGATCACTGAGCAGGCGGGCGGGCACGCAACCCGGCTCGTCGCCACACTGTCGCATGCTGACCTGACGCCCTTTGCGCTGAAGCGCAACGAGCAGGGCGAGATCCGCCAGGGCCTCAACACCTTCGGCGACCTCACCATTTCCGCAGTGAGAGCTACCGACGGCGTCAAGCCATCGCTCAATGCGGCTCTCAAACTCGATCCGGGCTTTATTTACGTCGACGGCGATTCTCAGGAACTGACGGACGGGCAACTCAATCTGGCCTACGATTTCGACAAGCAGTCGTTGGAGATCGCCAAATCGCAGCTGCATCTCGGCGCGACCGTGCTGCCGTTCAACGGCGCGCTGATCGACCTCGACAAGCTTGATCCGAATGCAGGCAAGGGGTTCGGTATCGACGCGCTGATCAGCGGCGGCACGGCCGCACCCAATTCCGGCGAGCAGCCGCTGTCCTTCGACCTGCAGGCGACCGGACGCTATCTCGTCGCCGGCCGTGAATTCCAGTTCACGAACATGGTGGCTTCCTCTCCGCTCGGCTCCCTCTATGGGGCGCTGCACATCCGGCTGAACGACAAATCACCGGAGATCAGTTTTGCCGGCCAGTCGCAGCAAATGCAGACGACGGCGGTCAAGCAGCTCTGGCCTTTCTGGATGGCGTCCAAAGCGCGGGTCTGGGTGCTGGCAAACCTCTTCGGCGGCGTGGTGACCGATGCGTCTATTTCGGTCTTCATTCCGCCGGGCCGGCTGGACGAGGCAGCGGGAGGACGCGGCCTGCGGCTCGACGAAAACCAACTCCGCATCGCCTTCGACATCGCCGGTACGCGCCTGAATGTCGCCGGCGAGATCCCACCGGTGCGCGATACGGCAGCCCATTTCGACCTGACGGGCGGGAGAGCGACGATCTCACTCAAGAGCGGCATCTCCTATTTCCCATCTGGGCGTTCAGTGACGGTGCAGCCGGGCACCTTCGTGATGCCGTCAGTCTACGACAAGCCGCTGATGGCGGATGCCGACATTTCCGTTTCAGGCGAAGCGGATGCGGTGGGCGAGCTTCTGACCTACAAGCCGATCAAGGTGTTGCAGCGCGCAGGCTTTGTGCCTGATGACCTCAAGGGCATCATCGACGCGCATGTGCAGGCGCATTTCGGACTTCTGTCCTCGCAGAACCCGCCGCCGCCCGAATGGGAGGCGCAGATGAAACTCACCGATGTCGCGCTTGCAAAGCCGTTCTCGGGACGAGTCATCACCAATCTCGACGGCATGCTCGATGCCGATCCGCAGCAAGTGAAAGTCAAGGGCAAGGCCGACATCGATGGCGTCTCCGCCGATATCGATATGCTGGAACCCGTCGACAAATCTTCCGGCATCGAGCCGCAGCGCGTGATTACGGCAACGCTCAACGGCGACCAGCGCGACAGGCTGCTGCCTGGCCTATCCGGAATCCTCGGCGGCAGCGTCAAGATGGTGCTGACGCGCGTCGACGAAGACCGGCAGGACGTGCAGCTCGATCTCAGCAAGGCGTCGCTCGATCTGCCCTGGATCGGTTGGTCGAAGGGCAGCGGCATCCCGGCCAATGCCGAATTCGAGGTTTCCGGCCCGCCTGACAATACGCAGGTCAAGAATTTCCGTCTGAAGGGTGATGGCTTCGGGGCGACCGGGGCACTCATGATCGGCAAGAACGGCTTGATATCGGCGGATTTCGATAGCGTGAAACTGTCTTCCGTCGATGATTTCGGATTGTCGCTGAAGCGCAGCAAGGGCGGCTTCGATATTTCCGTATCCGGCGCCAGCGCCGATGCGCGACCGATCATCGCCCGGCTGAAATCGGATTCGGGCGGCGATAGTGACGGCAGCGACAACAGCAGCGTGAGCGTCAAGGCGAAGCTGCAGAAGATCGTCGGCTTCAACGACGAGCAGATCGGCAATTTCCAGGCGCAGATCGCCATGAGCGGCAGCCGGCTGCAATCGCTGAATTTCTCCGGCATTACCGATAGCGGCGAGGCGGTCGTCAGCCAGATGCAGGGCGGCGGCGTCATCAACGTCACCAGCGGCGATGCCGGCTCCGTCTCACGCTTTGCCGATCTCTACCAGCATATGCAGGGCGGGCTTCTCAATCTGGCTATCCGTCTCAATGCGGGTGGCGGCTGGGATGGCTCGCTCGACGTGCGTCGCTTCTCGATCGTCAACGAGCAGCGCCTGCGCTCGATCGTTTCCACACCTGTCGGTTCTGACCAGCGCACGCTCAACGAAGCCGTCAAACGCGACATCGATACCTCCTCACAGCACTTCCAGCGTGGCTTTGCCCGTGTCGTTTCGCGCGGCGGCGCAATTTCCATCGAAAACGGCGTGCTGCGCGGCGACCAGATCGGCGCCACCTTCCAGGGTGTCGTGCGCAATGCGAAGGGCAACATGGACATGACCGGCACCTTCATGCCGGCCTATGGCCTCAACCGGCTGTTTGCCGAGCTGCCCCTGATCGGCGTCATCCTCGGCAATGGTTCGGACCGAGGCCTGATCGGCATCACCTTCAAGCTGACAGGCAAGTTCGACCAGCCGAATCTGCAGATCAACCCGCTCTCGGTGATCGCGCCCGGCGTGTTCCGCCAGATCTTCGAATTCCAGTAAGTCGTTGGGGGTTTCGGTGCAGAACTCCATCCTGATCCGGCCTTATACGCCCGAGGATAGCGACGCGACGATCGAGATCTTCCTCCGCGCCATCCGCGAAGTCTCGTCACGCGATTATTCGCCTGCACAGATCAATGCCTGGGCGCAGGTGGAAGATCCCGCCAAGTGGGCCGAGCGCCGGATAAGCCGCCCGGCCTGGATCGCAGACATTGACGACAAGCCGGTCGGCTTCTCCGATCTCGTCGCCGATGGTTGCCTGGACATGATGTTCGTGCATCCGGAATTTCAGGGGCTCGGTGTTGCAAGCCGGCTGCTGGCGCGTGTCGAGCAGGAGGCGCTGGTATCAGGCATGGAGCGGATCTACACGCATGCGAGCCTGACGGCGCGACCATTTTTCGAGCACAAGGGGTTCGTCGTGGTCACTCAACAGATCGTCGAAAAGCGCGGGCAGAAGCTCGACAATTTCGTGATGGAGAAGTTCTACCCGCCTTCATCCTGAACAGGCAAAGAAAAAGCCGGCGGGAAGGCCGGCTTTTCTCCTGGTATCGCTGGCGCGGTTTACGCTGCGCGGCGGATCAGGATGTGCTTCTTCTTGCCGAGCGACAGCTTGATGACGCCATCGGCGGTGATTTCGCCGCTGCCGATCATCTTGCGTTCGTCGCTGACGGCCTGGTCGTTGATGCGCACCGCGCCGCCCTGAACATGACGGCGGGCTTCTCCGTTCGAGGCGGCAAGACCGGCGCGGACAATCAGCGACAGGAGGCCAATGCCGGCGTCGAGCTCGGAGGCGGGAACCTCGACCGACGGCAGGTTGTCGGAAAGGCCGCCTTCTTCAAACGTCTTGCGGGCCGTCTCGGCTGCCTGCTCCGCGGCTTCGCGGCCATGCAGGATCGCGGTGACCTCGGTCGCCAGGATCTTCTTGACCTCGTTGATCTCGGAGCCGGCAAGTGCCGAAAGGCGGGCGATCTCATCCATCGGCAGCGTCGTGTAGAGCTTGAGGAAACGCGAAACGTCCGCATCCTCGGTGTTGCGCCAATACTGCCAGAAATCATAGGCCGAGAGCATGTCGGCATTCAGCCAGACGGCCCCGGTCGCAGACTTGCCCATCTTGGCGCCGGAAGAGGTGGTCAGCAGCGGCGAGGTCAGCGCATAGAGCTGCTTGGTCCCCATGCGGTGACCAAGGTCGATGCCGTTGACGATGTTGCCCCACTGG